>JBBRFB010000076.1:0-17202 GCA_038225015.1 Burkholderiales bacterium | reverse complement strand
CAGCGTGGCCGCGCCGGGGTGGACCGCCTGCAGCGTCACGCTATCGGGAATGTTGAGGCCACCGGCGCCCTCGGTCACCGGCGTGTACACGCCGTCGGCGAGCAGGACGGTGGCGCCGGCAGGCGCACCGACGAGCGCCTTGGTCAGCGACTTGCAGGGCGCCGCCTGGGTGCACGGGTTGGTGTCGGCGCCGGTGGCTACGTCGATGTAGCGAACCGCGCCGGTGGCGACGGTCACGGCGGTCGTCTTGCTTGCCGTGCCGGTTGTGTTGGTCGCCGTCAACGTGAACGTCGTGTTCGCAGTGACGTTGACTACGCTGCTTGTGCCGGTGACCACGCCTACTCCGTTGTCGATAGCCAGACTCGCCGCATCGGTCGTCGCCCAGTTCAGGGTCACCGCACCGCCGCCGACCGGCAGCGATGCCGGCGTGGCCGTGAAGGCGGTGATCGTCGGCGCGGCCATCGTGGCGACGGTCACGGCGGTGGTGGCCGTCGTCGTGCCGGTCGCGTTGCCCGCCGTCAGCGTGAACGTGGTGTTCGCGGTGACGTTGACGGACTTGCTCGACAAGCCGCTCACGTCGCCCACGCCGTTGTCCAGCGTCAGCGTGGTCGCGTCGAGGGCACTCCATGACAGCAGCACCTGGCCACCGCCGACCGGCACCGCGGCGGGCGTGCCGGCGAAGCCGGAGATCGTCGGTGCCGACTGCAGCGCGACCTGGTAGTCGTTGCCGCCACAGGCGGCGAGCAGGGCGGCAACGAGCGCCATGCCGAGGATGCCGACGCCGCCGCGCAGGACCAACGGCCCCCAAGCGAAGAAGCGGTGAAGGGGATGCGTTGTCATGTTGAACTCCTGCCTGATGCGGTGAAGGCCCACTTTGCGATGGCGGGCACACTCGGCGCTAACGGTTGGCTAACCCATCGCGAAAAAGCCTCGGCAGACCGCCACAATGGGTGTGCCGTCAGACCCGCCGGCGCCGATACCGACTCCCTTCATCGCCATGCCGTCATCGACGTCGAAGCTGCCGCCGCGAGCCGATCTGGCCAAGCACGCCTGGCACGACTACGACGACGCCTGCTCGCTGATCACCCGCGACGACGCTTCGGCGCGCCGTCTGCTCGAGCAGACTTACGTTCGCCTCGAAGCGGCCGGGCAGAGCGAAGGCGCGGGCTGCGTTGCTGCCGCGGCGCTGATCCTGATCGCGGCGCGTCACGCCGACTTCCGCGGCCTGGGAGAATGGCTGCAGCGATTCCAGGCCGCGGCCGTGCCTTCCGATCGAGACGAACGGCCGCTCGCCCTGCGCTTTCACGTCGCGATGCTCTCGCGACCCACCCTCGACGAGAGCGTCGCCGTCGATGCGCCCGAGGTCGTGGCCAGCGCGGCGGAGGCCTTTCGACTGCTGCGATCGACTATCGACCTGCCGGCCGACGAACGGCTGCTGCACGGCAAGCTCCTGCTCGACCGGCTGCATCTCGACAAGGACCGGGCGCGTTTCGAGACCGTGGCAAGCCTTCTCACGCCGGCCGCGGCCGACCCCTCGGCCAGCCCGTACTGGGTCGGCGTGTGGTGGTGGCGGCTGGCGACGACGTACGCAGACTTCGGCGAGAACGAGGCGGCACTGGCCTGCCGGGAGCGCGCCTGGCAGATCGCTCGCGGCCGGGGCATCGGCGACCTGCACTACGCCTTGCTGGCAGAAGACCTGAACGATCACATCAAGTCAGTGTCGCTCACCGCCGCGGGCGAAGCCGTGGCCCGCATGAAGACGCTGGCGCCTTCGGTGAACGCCGCCTGGCAGGGCCATGGGCTGCTGTATGCCGCGCGCTATCACCTGCTCCGGCTCGAACCGCAGGCGGCCGTCCAGCTGTGTCGTCGGGCGCTCGAGCTCTACGCCGGCAGCGAAGTCTCCGACCGGGAGCGCGACGTGACCCGCTCGACGCTGGCCTACGGTCACGTCCTGCAAGGCGAAGAAGGCGAGGCCCTGCGAATCTTCGAGCAATGCCGGGCGCACGTGTCCGGAGGGCAGCGCAAGGTGCTCGACGCCCAGGAATTCGCGATCCGTGCCTGGCAGGCCTTGCGCACCGGTGCAGACGACTTCGAAGACCTGTTGCGGCAGGCAATGGCGACCTCGGCCTCGATCCACGCGCACACCCTCTTGTTCTTCCTGCCGCAGCAGGCATCGGCGCTGTTCGACGAGGCGCTGCGTCGCGGCATCGAGACTGATTTCGTCACCCGTGCGATCCAGCTCCGCCGCCTGTCGCCCCCGGATCCGGCCGACGAGCGCTGGCCCTGGATGCTGCGGGTCCGGGTGCTGGGCGGCTTCGCGATCGAGCGCGACGGTGTGGCGCTGGGCGTCGCGCGAAAGGCGCAGAAAAAGCCCGAGGAACTGCTCAAGGCAGTGATCGCGGCCGGGGGCGATGCCGACGTCGAGCAGATCGTGGTCGACCTGTGGCCCGACGAGGAGGCCAAAGACCCGCGCGCATCGTTCGACATGGCACTGTCGCGGCTGCGCAAGATCATCGGCGTCGATGGTGCACTCGTGCTCGCCGACGGACGACTCGCGCTCGATGGGCGGGTCGTCTGGTGCGACGCGCAGGCGTTCGAGACGCTGCGGCTGCGTCTGCATGCCGATCTCGCGGGAATGAGCGGGATCGAGACGGTGGTTCCGCTCGTCGAGCGACTGGCGGCACTGCATCGCGGGCCGCTCTTCGGCAACGGGACGGCGATGCCGTGGATGCTCGCACCGCGCGAGAGGCTGGCGATGGCCTGGGAACGTGCCGTGCAGGAGGCCGGTGCCTGGCTCGAATCGCGCAGCGAGTGGCGAGTGGCGATCGCCCTCTACGAGCGCGGGGTCGCCCAGCAGATGCTGGCAGAGCCGGTCTACCGCGGCCTGATGCGCTGCCACCTCGCGCTGGGCGAACATGCCGAAGCGCTGATCGTCTATCGACGTTGCCGCGACCTGCTTTCACGCGTGCTCGGCGTGATGCCCAGCGCGGAGACGAACCGGATCCACGAGCGGCTCGTCGCCGACGCCGGCCAGAGCACGAACACGCCCTGACCTCGTGCGCTCGACTCAACCCGCGTTGAAGCGAAGAGTGCGCAGGGCGGTGGCGACCTCGAATACCACGCACACCTGACGGGCGAGGCTCTCGACACGAGCGAAGTTGGCGAGCAGGGGCTTCATCGTGCCGATGTCGAACCGGCGCGGCGCCGCGAACACGAACACCACGCCCGGATCGTCGTGGGTGCGCGCCGTCGACGAGGGCGAGGGGCCGCAATGATCTTGAGCTGACTACCGCAGTTCGACCAGTCCCGGAGGTCGATCTCAAAGATTCGTATGAGCGATGCGGGCACCCCGGTGGCTCTCAGGCGGCTCCCGCCGCCGCCTTCGCCTGCAGCCGCGCACAACAGTCGGCGAAGGCGCCGGCCCACTGCGTGAATGGCAAGTTGCTCGACCAGACGAAGACGGCAGCGATGTTCGAGCGGCCCCGTCATCACGGAAAGTAGGTGTGCGGCCTCGGCGCGAGCGCGGGACTTCGGGCGGCATCGCGCTGACCAACATTGCTTGCGTGATACCAGTGTGACTCGGGGCTTGACCCAGCGCAATTGTCGGGGGCGCGAATGCAGGAAACTGGTTCTCGCGACCGGAGGGTCGGACACGTTGGGATGCCGTTGTTGCATATACCCAAATTACTTGCGAGGACACAATGAAGTCTATTTCGCGAACCAGTATCGTGGTGGGCCTGTTGCTCGTCGGCGGCAGCCCGGCGTGGGCAGCCGAACTTTCTAACGAGGGCGGCTACGACATCAAGACCTGTTTCACCAGAAACAGCACGCTGATCCAGTACTCGCCAACTCAGTATGGCTTCAGCTACGAAGAAACCGGCACGGTAGCCAGTACGCCGCCCGGCGGCCTGTTCGATGGCGACGTCGTTCGTTGTGTGGGCATGACAGCGATCGTCGAAGGCAAGCGTTCGGGTGGATCGTTCTGCGAGGCCGTTGCCAAGGATGGCGACAAGCGCCTGACCCAGTTCAAATACAACACTGAAGGCAAGCTGGTTCGCGAGGCCCTCGTCGGCACTGGCAAGTACGACGGCATGGTGCTCACCGGCAGCAGCGTTAAGGCCATCGGGCCGGCTCCGGTGCTCAAGACCGGAACGGCAGAAGCCTGCAACCAGCAAACGGGCCACTACAAGCTGAAGTAGGCAGGGATCGGGCAACCCATTCCCGGGGTCAGGTGAGTCACGAGTGGAGCAGGAGCAAGGTCGGGATCTGAAAGGCCTGGCGTCGGACCGCGATTTCGCGGATGGAGTTCACGAGGCGCCTTTCCGCTGGCACGCACGTCGCCGCTGAAAGTTCGGACAACCGCCGCGACACGTGAGTACAACTGCCGGGCCTCGACGTCGTCTCCGAGTCGACACGAGAAACATGTCTGGCCCGACGGCGCGCGAGCAAGCAGCCCTCGGTGCCTTGGCGGAACCCGGTGCGACCCTCGCGAAGTTGGCCGAAGCCTTCCTCGCCGAGCCATCTATTCGCGCGATGTGTCGTCACCCATCGTCTACAGCGCGGTGTATCGGCCTGATGTCTTGAGGGCCGACCGTTCTTGGCCCGACAAGGTCGTGACTCAGCAGATGGGTTCGTTCACGCCGGAGCAGGACGTACACGACTACGGAGAACTGGCGACGTGACGTGTCGACGCTCCTAAGGCCTGGAGGTTCGAACCGGCTCGGTGGCTCTCAGGCGGCTCCCGCCGCCGCCTTCGCCCGCAGCCGGGCATGCACGTACGCGCCCTGCGGCACGTGCAAGAGGTCGGCGATGCGCCAGAGCACGTGCCGCTCGTGGGCGCTCAGGCGGCCGTCGGCGTAGGCGACCCGCCACATGTGCTCGACCATGCGCACCCTCTGCGCCATGTCGAACGACTCGTTGATCCGCGAGGTGAAGGAGAAGAGGTCGGTCGCCTGCGCGGCCGACGTTTCGGCCAATTCCTCGAGGCGGGCTGCCGCATCGTTCGACAAGGCAAACGTCTCGCACAGCGCCTGCCGCACCGCTTCGCGCTCGCCGGGCCTGAAGGGCGCATCCGCCCGCATCACCTCCACCAACATGACTGCCGTGGCGAGTTGCAGGGCCTGGTCGGCGGCCCGCGGGTCGGCGTGGGGCGCCGGTGACGAGAGCGTTTCGAGCATCTCCTTGATGGCGTCGAACATGCGGCAATGGTGGCACGACGCCATCGCGTTGCGCCGTCGGTCGCAGCGTCGCCACGGCGTGCCCGGGGTCTCCCGGGCCGAGCCTCAGGGGCGCAGGCCGATGCCGATGCGCGAGATCAGGCGGCCTTGCACCGCGCGCACCACCAGTACGGCGGTGCCGAGGCCCACGGTATCGCCGGGCACCGGCGGCCGCCTCAGCTCACCGGCCAGCCAGTCGGCCGCCGAGAGCGTCGGGTCGGCAGGAACAGGCAGGTCGTAGAACGCGCATATCGGACCGATGGGCGATGACGGGTCGAGCTCGAAGTCGCGGAAGACGGCGCGCATTCGCGCTTCGTCGTCAGTGTCGGGCAGGGCCATGCCAAGGCGGCGCGCAACCAGGCCGATGGTGCTGCCTTGGGTGAGCAACGACGCCAGCACGACCATGAACGCGATGTCGAACAGCAAGCGCGCCTGCGGCGTGCCGGCCATAAGCGGGAACAGCGCCAGCACGATGGGCACGGCACCGCGCAGTCCCGCCCACGAGATGAACCAGGTTTCTCTTGCCGTGAAGCGGAACGGCCGAAGGCAGAGCCACACGGCCGCCGGCCGGGCCACGAAGACGAGGACCAGGGCGACGGCCACTGCGGGGCCGAGCGAGCGGAGCATGGTCGAGGGCGTCACGAGCAGGCCGAGCAGAAGGAACATGCCGGCCTGGGCGAGCCAGGCGTAGCAGGAAGACCAGGAGGAAGGAGAACCCGATGCGGGCGGAGAAGAGGCCCGCCAGCACGCTCACGAACAGCAGCGCCGATGCGGCCAGCAGGGGCAGGTTGACGAACTCCATGGCGATTCGAGTATGGGTCCTGCATGTGGCACGCCCGACGGACGGGCCAGTAATGGGCACGATCCGACCCCCTATTCGTCGCTTCGCCGCCGGCGCCTTCGCGCGACCATCCCCGGAACTGACCGAAGGGCCGCGCCATGATGCGATCGCTGTGGATTTCGAAGACCGGGATGGAAGCGCAGCAGATGCAGCTCGACACCATCTCGAACAACCTCGCCAACGTCTCGACGAACGGCTACAAGCGCTCCCACGCCGTGTTCGAGGACCTGATGTACCAGAACCTGCGCCAGGCCGGCGCGGCGAGCAGCGAGCAGACGTCGCTTCCGACCGGCCTGCAGGTCGGCCTCGGCACGCGCGCCGTGGCGACGGCACGCAACTTCAGCCAGGGCAACCTGCAGCAGAGCTCGAATCCGCTCGACGTCGCCGTTCGTGGCAACGGCTTCTTCGAGATCCAGCTGCCCGACGGCACCACCGGCTATACGCGTGACGGCTCCTTTCAGGTCAGCGCGCAAGGCCAGCTGGTGACGAACAACGGCTACACCGTGCAGCCGGGAATCACCATTCCGGCGGCGGCGCAGAGCGTCACGATCGGCAACGACGGCACCGTGAGCGTCGTTCTTCCGGGGCAGGCGCTGCCGCAGACGGTCGGGCAGATCCAGCTCGCCAGCTTCGTCAACCCGGCCGGCCTCGAGCCGAAGGGCCAGAACCTCTACGGCGAGACCGCGGCGTCGGGCTCGCCCAACGCCGGCACGCCGGGGCAGAACGGCCTCGGCTCGCTGCAGCAGGGCTTCGTCGAGACCTCGAACGTCAACGTCGTCGAGGAGCTGGTGCAGATGATCCAGACCCAGCGTGCCTACGAGCTCAATTCGAAGTCGATCCAGACCTCGGACCAGATGCTGCAAAAGCTCGCGCAGCTCTGAACCGGTACCGCCATGACCTTCCTTCGGCGAATCGCCTTCGGCTCCTTCCTGCTCGCGCTCACCGGCTGCGAGATCATGAACCCGCGGCCGCCTGTCGACCTGGCGTCGCCGATCTACATGCTGCCGCCGGTGGTTCCGGTACCGATCGCGCACAACGGCGCCATCTTTCAGGCCGCCCAGTACCGGCCCCTGTTCGAGGACTACCGCGCCCGCCTGGTCGGCGACTCGCTCACGGTGCAGATCGTCGAGAAGGTGTCGGCGGTGCAGAAGAGCACGAGCACCATCGACAAGACCGGCAAGGTCTCGGCCGGCATCACCGCCTTCCCGCTGTTGGCCGCCAACTCGTTCAACCGCGCCAGCGCCGCCGGCAGCTCGAGCAACACCTTCTCCGGCGCCGGGACGACCGAGAACAGCAACGACTTCTCCGGCACGATCACGGCGGTGGTCACCGGCGTGCTGCCGAACGGTCACCTCCTGATTGCTGGCGAGAAGCAGATCGGCGTCAACCACAACGTCGACGTGTTGCGCTTTTCCGGCCAGGTCGACCCTCGCATGATCCAGTCGGGCAATTTCGTCGCCTCCGCGCAGATCGCCAACGTGCGCATCGAGCAGCGCGGCCGGGGCGCCCAGGCCGAAGCGCAGGGAATAGGCTGGCTCAGCCGCTTCTTTTTGAACGTTCTCCCGATTTAAGTTCTTGAAGAATCGAAGGCACACCCTGGTGCCTTCCAAATGACTGACAAGTCCGACCGCCGCTTCCTTCGCATCGCCTTCGCCGTGGCGGCGATCCTCGCCAGCGCCGCCCTCTGGTGGCCCACGCCGGTCCAGGCGGCCCGCATCAAGGAGCTCGCCTCGATCCAGGGCGTGCGCATGAACCAGCTGGTCGGCTACGGCCTCGTCGTCGGCCTCGACGGCACCGGCGACCAGACCACCTCCGCGCCCTTCGCCACGCAGAGCCTGCTCGCCCTGCTGCAGCAGATGGGCGTGACGGTGCCGCCCGGCACCAACATGCAGCTGAAGAACCTGGCCACGGTGATGGTCACGGCGCAGCTGCCGGCCTTCGCCCAGCCGGGGCAGACGATCGACGTCAACGTTTCCTCGCTCGCCAACGCGAAGAGCCTGCGCGGCGGCACCCTGATCGCGACGCCGCTGAAGGGCGCCGACGGCCAGATCTACGCGCTCGCCCAGGGCAACCTGATCGTCGGCGGCGCCGGCGCCTCGGCCGGCGGATCGAAGGTGCAGATCAACCACCTGAGCGCCGGCCGGATTCCCGAAGGCGCGACGGTCGAGCGCGGCGTCGCGACGCCCATGAACCAGGGCGAGACGATCCAGCTCGATCTCAACGCCAGCGACTTCGCCACCGCGCACGAGGTCGTGCGCGTGATCAACAACCGGATGGGCAGTGGCACAGCCGACGCACTCGACGGCCGCGCCGTGCGCGTGCGCATGCCGGCCTCGGCCGATGCCCGGGTCGGCTTCATGGCCGAGATCGAGAACCTCGACGTGCGGCAGATGGCGCCGGCGGCCAAGGTCGTGATCAACGCCCGCACAGGTTCGGTGGTGATGAACCAGTCGGTCACGCTGGCGGCCTGCGCGGTCGCGCACGGCAGCCTCTCGGTGACGATCAACTCGACGCCGCAGGTAAGCCAGCCCGGCCCGCTCGCCAGGGGCGGGCAGACGGTCGTGACCGAGAAGGCCGACATCACCATCACCCATCAGGCCGGCTCGCTGGTGAGCCTGGCCGCGGGCGCCAGGCTCGCCGACGTCGTGAAGGCGCTCAATTCGCTCGGCGCGACGCCGCAGGACCTGCTCGCCATCCTGCAGGCGATGAAGTCGGCCGGTGCGCTGACGGCCGAGCTGGAGGTGATCTGATGGTCGCGCCGATGTCGTCCGCGCTGTCGGGGCTGCCGTCCTCGGCGGCCAGTACCTTGTCGGTCGACGCCCTGCGCAGCGCCGCCGCGCGCGACCCGAAGGCGGCGATCAAGGAAACGGCCAAGCAGTTCGAGGCGCTCTTCATGCAGCAGCTGATGAAGAGCATGCGCGAGGCGACGATGAGCTCGGGCCTGCTCGAGAACGAAGGCACGAAGCTCGGCAGCGAGATGCTCGACACCCAGTACGCGACGAAGATGAGCGGCTTGCCCGGCGGCCTCGCCGACGCCATCGCCCGCCAGCTCGAGCGCCAGCTCGGCAGCGGCGCGGCAGCCGCGCTGGCCGCGCCCGCGACGGCCGCCGGGGCGACCGCCGGCGCGAGCGAGACACCGCTCTCGCAGCGCCAGGTCGACTTTGTTCGCCAGCACGGCAGCGCGGCGCGGGCGGCCGAAGTGCAGAGCGGCATTCCCGCCGCGTTCATGGTCGGCCAGGCCGCGCACGAATCGGGCTGGGGCCGCCACGAAATCAGGAACGCCGACGGCAGCTCTTCTCACAACCTGTTCGGCATCAAGGCCGGCAGCGGCTGGAGCGGGCCGGTGGCCGAGATCACGACCACCGAGTACGTCGGCGGCGAGGCGCAGAAGGTGACGGCGAAGTTCCGCGCCTATGCCTCCTACGAGGAGTCGTTTCGCGACTACGCGCGAATGCTGACGGAGAGCCCGCGCTATGCCGGCGTCGCCGCGCAGGCGGCGCAGGTCGGCGCCACTGCGGCTTCGGCGCAAGGCTTCGCGCAAGGCCTGCAGCGCGCCGGCTACGCCACCGACCCGGACTACGCCGACAAGCTGGCCCGGGTCATCAACACGACGCTGCGCATGCAGCGCATGTCCGCATGAGCATCTCGTCGCTCCTGAACATCGGCTCGCGCGCCATGAACGCGAGCTACGCGCAGCTGCAGGTCACCGGCAACAACATCGCCAACGCGAACACCGCCGGCTACTCGCGGCAGAGCGCGTCGCTCGAGACGGCGTTCAGCCAGCAGACCGGCTCCGGCTTCTTCGGCAAGGGCGTCGACGTGGCCACCGTGGGGCGTGCCCACAGCGACTTCCTGACCCGCGAGGCGGCGACCTCGCTGGCCCTGGCGGCGTCCGACTCGACGCGCAGCGACCAGCTGGCGCAGCTCGAGAACATCTTTCCGACCGGCGAGGCAGGCCTCGGTTACGCGGCGCAGCAGGTCTTCGCCGCCTTCGTCGACGTCGCCAACAATCCGCAGGACAGCGCCGCGCGGCAGGTCGCGCTCGGCCGCATCGGTGACCTCGCATCTCGACTGCGCGGCGCCAGCGAGCAGATGGACTCGCTGCAGTCGGGCGTGGCCAGCGACCTGAAGACGGCGGTCGCCTCGATCAACACCCTGACGCAGCAGATCGCCGACCTCAATCGAAGGATCGTCAACGCCAAGGGCACGGGCCACGAGCCGAACGACCTGCTCGACCAGCGCGACACCGCGATCAGCGACCTCTCGCAGTACGTGCAGGTGACGACAGTCGCCGCGGCGGACGGCAGCGTCGGCGTCTTCCTAGGCGGCGCCCAGAAGCTGGTCCTCGGCGGCGAGGCGACCGCGCTGACCACGGTGGCCGACGCCTACGACCCGACGCGCCTGCAGCTCGGCATCAGGGAAGGCAGCGTCACCCGGGCCTTCCCCGACGGCTTCGTCGCCGGCGGCTCGGTGGCCGGCCTGCTGCGATTCCAGAACCATGACCTTGCCGATGCCCGCGCCTTGCTCGGCCAGTACGCCTCGGCCATCGCCGGCGGCCTGAACAGCCAGCAGGCGCTCGGCCTCGATCTCGGCCAGCCGGCCTCGGCCGGCGGGCCGTTGCTGGCGATCGGCGCGCCGTCGGTGGCGCCGTCGTCGAACAATGCGAAGGTGGCGGGCGTCCCGGTCGCCTCCTACATCGACGGCACCGGAACGCGGGTGTCGAGCGTCTCGATCGCCGTCGTCGACGCCAGGGAGCTGCAACCGAGCGACTACGAGCTCGTCGCCGATCCGGCGCTGCCGGCGGGCAGCTACCAGTTGACCCGCTTGTCCGACGGCCAGAGCCAGACGGTGACCAACGGCTCGGTGGTCGACGGCTTTCGCATCGACATCGCCGCGCCGGCGCCTGCCGCGCGCGACCGCTTGCTGCTCCAGCCGGTGTCGCAATCGACGCGGACGATAGTCCGCGCCCTCGACGATCCGCGCGGGATCGCCGCCGCCTCGCCGGTCATCGGCACGGTGGCGGCCGCGAACACCGGCACCGCCGCGGTGGCGTCAGTGGCCGCCGTGAGCCCCGGCATCAACGCGAACCTGACCGCTACCCTCACGTTCACCGACGACCTCGGCGGCTTCAGCTACACGCTGGTCGACAGCACCGGCACGCTTCCCCCGGCCGCAGGCACCGGCACCTGGGTGCCGGGCCAGCCGATCGCGCTGAACGGCTTCGAGCTGCGCCTGTCCGGCGCACCGAAGACGGGCGACGTGGTGGCGGTGGCGAAGAACGCCTTTCCTGCCGGCGACAACGGCAATGCCAACGCCATGGTCGGCCTCGGAAACGCTGGCCTCGTCGGCCAGCGCACCGCCGGTGCCGTGACCAGCCCCGGGCAGACCGTGACCGACGCCTATGCCAGTGCGCTGGCGACCATCGGCGTGCGGGTGCAGAGCGCCAAGCTCGCGGCCGCGCAGTCGCAGGCGATCGCCACCGATGCGAAGACGGCCGCCGCCGAGACCTCGGGCGTCAACCTCGACGAGGAAGCGGCCCGACTCATCCAGTACCAGCAGAGTTATCAGGCGGCGGCGAAGATCCTGCAGGTCGCGCAGACGGTCTTCGACAGCCTGCTCCAGATCGGCCGCTGAACCCACGCCGCTTCCACGCCCACTTCCGGTTGAATCATGCGCATCGCCTCCGCCAACACCTTCGATATCGGCATCGACAACCTGTCGCATCGGCAGGCCGAGCTGATCGACGTGCAGAACCAGATCAGCTCGGGCAAGCGCGTCACTCGGGCGAGCGACGATCCGGCGGCAGCGGCGCGCGCCGAGCGGGCGATGGCGAGCCTGGGCCGCACGGCAATCAGCCAGCGCGCCGTCGAGGCCAGCAAGGTGGCCATGACGCAGACCGAATCGGCCCTCGGCGACGCAGGGACGCTGCTGCAGCGCGCCCGCGAGCTGATGGTCTCGGCCGGCAATCCCGGCCTGGGCGACAGCGACCGCAACAGCGTTGCCGACGAGATCCGGTCGATCCGCGACCAGCTCGTTTCGATCGCCAACCAGAGCGACGGCGCCGGCACCTATCTGTTTGGCGGGCAGGGTGCGCGCCAGAAGCCCTTCATCGACAGCACGAGCGGCGTGCAGTTCGCGGCGGTCTCGGGGCAGACGCTCACCGAGTCGAGCACCGGGTTGCCGCTCACCACCGACGGCCGCGCGGCGTGGCTGTCTGCACGCACCGGCAACGGCGTGTTCGCGACGAGCGCCGGCGCCAGCGTCGCCGCGGCAACGATCGACGGCGGCAGCGTCTCCGATCCGAGCGCGCTCACCGGGTCCGCCTACACCCTGCAGTTCACCGTGAGTGGCGGCAGCACCACCTACGCCGTGCTGCGAGACGGCCTGCCGACGGCGGTGGTCGCCGCGCCTTATGTCTCCGGCCAGGCGATCACGATCGACGGAATGACGCTCGCCGTCAGCGGCACACCAGCCACCGGCGACCAGTTCCAGATCGTCCCGTCTACGCCCACGCTCAGCGTCTTCGACGCGCTCGATGGCGCCGAGGCCGCCTTGCGCACGCCGGCGCGCACCGGCTCGCAGATCGCCCAGTCAAACGGCGAGAGCCTGCGCAACCTCGACTCGGTGATGGCCGGGTTGCAATCGGCGCGCTCGGCTGCCGGTCAGATCCTGAACCGGATCGACGACCAGAGCGAGCAGCTCGAAGGCCAGAAGCTGGCCGGCGAGACGGCACGCTCGAATGCCGAAGATGTGGACATGGTGCACGCCATCTCGGACTTTCAGAACAGGCAAACCGGCTACGATGCGGCGCTGAAGTCGTACGCGATGGTTCAGCGTCTCTCGCTGTTCCAGTACGTGAACGGCAGCTGAATTCGCGCGGCACCTGGCCGCCAGGCGGCGCGCGACGCGGGCGGGCCGCCCGTGACGTACCGGCGCGGCGGCGCAGTTCTGAATCGAGGGCTTGAGCGTGCTGGATGTCGCGATCCTCGGGCAGGTGGCTCTCGGCTACTCCCCGTTCATCGACCGCAACCGGACGGTGGCGGCGACCCGCCTGTCGGTCTTTCCGCTGCGCCCCGACGCGACGCTCGACGTCGCCCAGCTGCTGCACGCCGTCGGCGACGTCTGGCCCGCTTCAGGCGGCAGGGTCTCGCTGAACGTCGTCAGCGAAAGCCTCCTGCACGACCTGCTCCGCGCCGAACCCTCGGTCAACCTGATGGTCGAGGTGCCGAACTTCATGGCGTCGGACCCGGCCAACGTCGACGCACTGACGCGCCTGCACGGCGCCGGCAACACCCTCCTGCTGAAGGGCCGCCCGAACGCCGAGCTGCCGCGCGAGGTCCTGCCCTGCTTCAAGTACTCGATCATCGATATCGCCGACGACCGACGCATCGGCGGGAGCCCCGTGCCCGACGGCGTCACGCGCACGATCGAGCACGTCCAGTCGGGCGTCCGCACGGTGGCCGACATGGAGGCCAGCTTCGCCCGCGGCGCCCATGCCGTGCTCGGCTGGCCGATCGACGACGCGATCAACGCGACCGCGGTCCGCACCGGCAAACCCGTGGCCCAGCCCGACCTGCAGGTGATCGTCGAGCTGATCCGCCGGGTCGACAACGAAGACACGCTGGAGCGCCTCGAGAACACCCTGAAGCGCGACCCGTCACTGGCTTTCAAGCTGCTGCGCTACATCAACTCGCCGGCCTTCGGGCTGCGGGTCGAGATCAGCTCGTTCCGTCACGCGATCATGCTTCTCGGCTACCAGCGCCTGAAGCGCTGGCTCGCCCTGCTGCTGGCCACGGCGAGCAAGGATGTCAACCTGCGGCCGGTGATGTTCGCAGCGGTGCGGCGCGGCCTCCTGATGGAAGAGCTGGTCGCCGGCTCCGGGGACGAGGAGATGAGGAGCGAGGTTTTCATCTGCGGCGTCTTCTCGCTGCTAGACCGCATGTTCGGCGAGAGCTTCGCCAAGCTGCTCGGCTCGATTCCGGTACCTGAACGCGTCTACCAGGCGCTGGTCAAGGAAGCGGGCCCGTTTCAGCCCTACCTGGCCATGGTCCGCGCTGCCGAGGGCGAGTCGGTGTTCGAGTATCGCGAGGCGGCCGAGCGGCTGCTGATGAGCATCGCCGAGATCAACCGCGCGCAGTTGCGGGCGCTGATGGGCGCCGGCTCGCTCGAGTGAAGGGCTCGGCCCTGTTCGCATGGCGGGGCGCGCCGACGCCGGCGGCGGGCCTGTGGCGCCAGGCGAGCGGCTGGCGCGAGTTCTTCGACCGGCTGTCGGACCCGATCCTGGTGTTCGATGCCCGGGCTCGAGTCTCGTTCGCCAACACCGCCGCACTGCGCCTCGTGCCGTGCGAGGCCGGCACGCCGGTGGCGCGGCTCGAAGGCAGCCTCGGGCGTGACGCCGTGCTCTGGCTCGCCGAGGCGGCCATCGGCGAGCCGGCGGCGGCACCGCCGACAGCCCGCCTCGCCGGTGGCCGCGAAGCGGCGCTGGCGTGGCAGCGCCTCGACGACCGGCACGGCGCCCTGCGTCTCATCCTGCCCACGGAGCCGCGGCGGCATGCCGATGTGCGAGCGCCCGTCGAGGCGGCTCCCGCTCCGCTGCGCGAGACGCTGCAGCTTTTCTGGGACTCACCCTTCCCGGCGACCCTGCAGGACGCGTCCTTTCGCTTCGTCGATGTCAACCCGGCGTTCGCAGAGTTCACGGGTCGCTCGCGCGAGGAGCTTGTCGGCAGCGACTTCCTCGACCTCGTTCCCGCGGCCGATCGCGACGTGATGCGCGCCAACCGCCAGCGCCTGGTCGATTCCGGCGGCCAGGTGCAGAACGCCTACATTCCCGAAGGGAGGCTGCTCGACGCCGGCGGCGTCGAGCACTGGTTTCGCGCCGGCCGACATGCCTTCGGCGGCGACGACGGCGCGCCGCTCTACCTCGCGGTGCTTCAGGACACGACCAGCGAGCACGTCGCACGCGAGCGCGCCGATCATTCGGTGCGCGAGCTGGACGACTGGTTCGAGCTCAGCCCCATCGGCATGGTGCTCTTCGACGACAGCGGCCTGCTCGTGCGCACCAACTCGACCTTCGACGAGATCGCCGGCAACGTGCCGGTCTCGCTCGCCGAGGGCGACCCCGGCATGGTGCGGCTCCTGGGCTGGGGGGAGAGCGGGGATCTCGCCCGCCTGCGCCCCGGCTCGCGGCCGATCGAGACCCAGGGCTGGGTGGCGCAGCCCGGTGGTGCGATGCGCCGGCTGCGCGCCATCGTCCGCTGCTACGAGACGGCGGGTGGCAAGCGTCGCTACATGGCGATCGTCGAGGACCGCAGCATCGAGGAGGAGCGCGACCTCGCGCAGATGCAGATCGGCGCCCTGATGGACACCGCCGGCGTCGGCGTTGCCACCTTCGAGGAGTCGACCGGCTGGGTGCGCCAGCGCCAGGGCGCCAGCGCGGGCTCGTCGGCGGTGCTGCAGAACATCGGCCGCGACATCGTCGTGGCCGAGTCGTTGCCGGAGTTCGAGCGGCTGCAGCTGGCGCTCAAGCGAACCGAGCGGGCCGAGGTCCGGTATGCGATCCGGCATCCCGAGCTCGGCCAGCGCTGGCTGCTCAGCCGGGTCGAGCCGGCGACCCTGGTCTCGGGCAAGCGCACCGCATCGGTCGTCACGCTCGACGTGACCGACCAGCACCAGAGCCAACGCAGGAGCGAACAGCTCCTTCGCGAGATGACGACCATTCTCGAGAGCACCGCGGCGGGCATCGCCTACCTGCGCGAAGGCGTGCTCGTTCGCTGCAACCGCCGATTCGAGGCGATGCTGCGCCTGCCGGCGAGCGGTGTCGCCGGACTCGGCCTCGGCGAACTGCTGTCGCGCCATCCGCACGCCGACCTGATGGCGGCCGAGATCGGCGATGCGCTGAAGACGGAAGAAAGCTACGAGCTCGAGTTCGCGTTGCCGGACGGCGAGGTCGACGGCGACGGCAAGGACGGTGCCGCCCGCGAAGAGGGCGCCGCCGTCGGCCTGCGCTGGTATTCGCTGTCGGTGCGCAAGGCCGGCGGCACGGCCACCGGCGACGAGTCGATCGCCGTGCTCTCCGACGTGACGCGGCTGAAGACGCAGCAGGCCGAGCTCGAGACGCTCGCCCGTGACCGGGAGCTCATGTTCAGCCTGTCCGACGTCGGTATCGCCTTCGTTCGCGATGGCCGCATACAGCGCGCCAACGCGGCGCTCGCCAGCCTCACCGGCTGGCCGGTCGGCGAGCTCTCGGCGCTGGACCTGTCGCTGCTGTTCGAGGCCGACGACGGCGAGCGCCAGCGCGCCCAGGACGATCGCGACCTGCGCCTGCACGGCCGCTGTGGCGGTGAGCGCCAAATGCGCCGGCGCGACGGCCGGCTGACCTGGGTCCAGATGGCGATGCGCCTGGTTAACCGGGGCGATCCGGCCGGCGGCATCATCGCCTCCTACGTCAACGTCGATGCCCGCCATCGCGCCGAGCGTGCCGTCGCCCTGCAGGCCGAGCGCACCCGCTCCATCCTCGATTCCGTCCTGGTCGGCATCGTCACCGTTGGTCCGTCGGGGATCGAATGGATGAACCGATCGGCGCGGCGAATGTTCGCCGGCAGCCTCGCCGATTTCGTCAACCAGCCGATCTCGACGGTCGCCACCCCGGAGCCGGAGCATCCTTTTCGCGGCAACCGCGACGTCGAAGCGCTTGTCGAAGGGCAGGCCGCGACCTTCGAATGTCGCGTGCGCGCCCGCGACGGCCGCGAGTTCTGGGTCGTCGGCAACGCCGTTGCCACCGGGCGCGACGCGGCCGGCCGCCAGCTCACCTACGCGCTGCTCGACATCGAGAGGCGGCGTCAGGCCGAAGCTGCCGTGAGCGAGGCGCAGGCTTCGCTGCGGCGGGTCATCGAGGCGGCGCCGCTGGCAATCGCGCTGCTCGACGCACGCACGCTCAAGGTGGCCCAGATCAACGAGATCGCGGCGCGCACGGTAGGCATCGAGCGTGACCAGCTCATCGGCCGGACTCCGGAACAGATCTTCGCGCCCGACGTCGCCGCAATGCGCCGCGAGGACATGGCGCAGGCGCTGGCGACGAGCGACGTGACGGTGCGCGAATACCGTTTCCTCGCCCATGGCGAGGCGCAGGTCTGGGATGCGCGCTAC
>JBBRFB010000075.1:0-17327 GCA_038225015.1 Burkholderiales bacterium | reverse complement strand
GCTGTCGAGCATCTCGGCCAGCACGGGGCTGCCGGCGACTTCGATGGCGCGGCGCCGGAAACGCGCATAGCCGTCGATGAAGGCGTCGAAGTCGGACGCGTCGACGAAGCCCTGCATCGGCCCGGCGAAGAAGTCGAGCAGCTCCTGCCACTGCTCGCCACGGGAGTTCAGCGTCGCCAGGCGGATGCACAGCCCCTCCAGCACCTCGCGGACGTCGTAGATATGGAAGACCTGCGAGAGGTCGAGCCGGGCGACGATGGCGCCGCGGTTCGGAACCCGCTCGACGAGGCCGCGCTGCTCGAGGGCAGAGAAGGCCTCGCGAACACGGGTACGCGGAACGTTGAACTCGAGCGCCAGCTCGTGTTCGCGCAGCTTCGACCCCGGCGGCACCTCTTGGCGGGCGATGCGCTCACGCAAGGTGTCGAGCAGATCGGGCTCGTCGGCGAGGCGGCTGCCGCGGCGGCGCCGAGGCGCTGGCGCCGGCGGAGTTTTCGTTGCCGCAACGGCCCGGGCAGGCCGGCGCGCCACCTTCGATGACTGCCCCATGCAATGCAGACTACAGTTGCGAAAACAATCTTGTCAACAGTTCTGGTCGCAAAGCGCGCGTATGTCCCTAGTGAACGGACGGGTCTGCGGGTGGCGCCAGCGACAAACGATCGGATGTGCGGGCCCCGAGGCGGGCCCGCGTCGGCACCGTGCGAGCGGCTCAGATGCCTATTTGCAACCCGACCTTCATCGCCTGGGTCGCCGGCACGCGGTGGAACGCGGTGGCGTCTTCGGTGTTGCTCGCCATGAAGACGAACAGGCGATCTCGCCAGTACGCCATGCCCTGGCGGCGGCGCCCGGCGAGCAGGTCGACGTGGCCGATGAAGTAGTGGATCTCGTTCATGCGGTCGCGCAAGCCGAGCTCCTCGCAGCCCGCCAGCTCCGACGGGATGTTCGGCCCCTGCATGAAGCCGTAGCGCAGGACGATGCGGCAGAAGCCCTCGCCGAGCTCGGTCAGTTCGAGTCGCTCCTGCTTCTCGGTCTTGCTCACCGGCTCGATGACGACGGTCACCAGCAGGACTCGCTCGTGCAGGACGCCGGTGTGGCGCGCGATCTGCTGCAGGGCCGGCGGCGTCTGCTCGAGGCGGCCGGTGAAGAAGACCGCGATGCCGGGCACGCGCGGCATCGGCTCTTTGGCCAGCCGGGCGATGAAGGAGTCGAGCGTCGGCGTCGCCGAGGCGATCTGCTGGGCGAGGAGCCCGGCGCCCCTTCGCCACGTCGTCATCATCGTGAAGAGCCCGAGCCCGATGACGATCGGCAACCAGCCGCCTTCGGGGATCTTGAGCATGTTCGAGCCGAGGAAGCCGAGGTCGATGAAGAGGAAGACGAGCAGGAAGGCCAGCGCCGCGGGCAGGCCCCAGCGGCCCCGCTCGCGGGCGACCTTGAAGGCGAGCACCGTGGTGATGGCCATCGTCGAATTGACCGCCACGCCGTAGGCCGCGGCCAGGTTGCCCGACGAGCCGAAGCCGATCACCAGGCCGATCGCCGCGATCATCAGCATCCAGTTCACCGAGGGCATGTAGATCTGGCCGCGCGCATGCGCCGAGGTCTGCATCACCTTGAGGCGGGGCAGCAGGCCGAGCTGCACGGCCTGGCGCGTCAGCGAGAAGGCCCCGGTGATCACCGCCTGCGAGGCGATGCAGGTCGCCGCGGTCGCCAGCACGACGAGCGGCACGAGTGCCCATGACGGCGCCAGGTTGAAGAAGGGATGCGCGGCGTTGGCCGGGTCGGCGATCATCAGACCACCCTGGCCGAAGTAGTTGATGAGCAGCGCCGGCAGCACGAAGGCGAACCAGACCTTCTGGATCGGCTTGCGGCCGAAGTGCCCGAGGTCGGCGTAGAGCGCCTCGCCGCCCGTCGTGACCAGGAACACCGCGTAGAGGACGAGGTAGCCCGTCCAGCCGTTGGCGATGAAAAAGCGCACCGCGTGCACCGGGTTGACAGCGAACAGCACCTCCGGCGCGGCGACGATGCCGCGCAGCCCGAGCAGCGCCAGCACGGTGAACCAGAGCAGCGTCAGCGGCCCGAAGATGGCGCCGACCGCCGCCGTGCCGTGATGCTGCACGGCGAACAGCAGCAAGAGGATCGCCACCGTGATCGGGATGACGTAGTCCTCGAGCCCCGGCGCTGCGACCTGCAGGCCTTCGACGGCGCTCAGCACCGAGATGGCCGGTGTGATCATGGCGCCGCCGTAGAGCATGGAGGCGCCGAGGATGCCGAGCAGGATCAGCATCCGGCGGCTGCGCCTGTCCTGGTCGCGGTCGGGTCGGAGCAGCGCCAGCAAGGCGAACGTGCCGCCTTCGCCGCGGTTGTCGGCCTGCAGCACGTAGACCATGTACTTGACCGAGATGACGAGGATCAGAGTCCAGAAAACCAGCGACAGGATGCCGAGCACGTTGTCCGGGGTGACCGGAATCGGGTTCTTGCCGGAAAAGCACTCGCGCAGCGCGTAGATCGGGCTGGTGCCGATGTCGCCGTAGACGATGCCGAGCACGGCGATCGCCAGGACGGCGAACGAGCTGCTGTGCGGCAGCACCGGCGCGGCACGGGACTGCGCTTCCTTCTGCGCGTCGCGCCCCTTCGCGGCGGTGCTCTTCGTCGCCATCGATCCCTTTCGAACCGCGGGCAGTCGTCGCCGGCGCCGGAGTCTAGCGCCGCGGCGCGGAGGCCAGCAGGAGCGCCGGCGGGCGCTCACCCTGCGCGCGCTCACCCTGCGCGCGCGCGTGCTATCCGGGCCGGGTCGGGCGAAGCACGGTCGCGGCGCGTATCGTGGGGTTCGGCATCACGAATGGGGCGGCGAACCATGCAACTGGGAATGATCGGTCTGGGCCGAATGGGCGCCAGCATGGTGCGCCGACTTCTGAAGGGCGGCCACGACTGCGTGGTCTACGACATGCATCCTCCGGCGGTGACGGCCCTCGCGAAGGACGGCGCGACCGGCGCCTCCTCGCTCGCCGAGATGGTGGCGAAGATGGCGAAGCCGCGCGCCGTCTGGCTGATGGTTCCGGCGGCGGTGGTCGACGCCGAGCTGGCTCGTCTTGCGCCGCTGCTCGAGCCGGGCGACATCGTCATCGACGGCGGCAATTCCTACTACCGCGACGACATTCGCCGCGCCGCCGAGCTCGCCACATCCGGCAAGCACTACGTCGACGTCGGCACCAGCGGCGGCGTCGCCGGGAAAGACCGCGGCTACTGCCTGATGATCGGCGGCGAGGCGGCGATCGTCGAGCACCTGACGCCTGTCTTCTCGACACTGGCGCCGGGCGTCGACGCCGCTGCCCGCACCCGCGGGCGCAGCGGCGAGCCGGGCAGCGCGGAGCAGGGCTTCCTGCACTGCGGCCCGCACGGCGCCGGCCATTTCGTCAAGATGGTCCACAACGGCATCGAGTACGGCGTCATGGCGGCCTACGCGGAAGGGCTCAACATCCTGCGCAACGCCAACGTCGGCAAGCGCGACCACGCCGCCGATGCCGAGACGACGCCGCTGCGTCACCCGGAGTTCTATCAGTACGAGATGAACCTGCCCGAGATCACCGAGGTCTGGCGCCGCGGCAGCGTCATCGGCTCCTGGCTGCTCGACCTGACGGCGAAGGCGCTCCTCACCGATCCGGGGCTGGCGGCGTTCGGCGGCCGCGTCTCCGATTCCGGGGAAGGACGCTGGACGATCGAGGCGGCGATCGACGAGGGCGTGCCCACGCACGTGCTGAGCGCGGCGCTCTACGACCGGTTCGCGTCGCGCGGTGAGGCCGGCTTCGCCAACCAGGTGCTTTCGGCGATGCGCCGGGAGTTCGGCGGCCACGAGGAAAAGCCGGTGGAGGGCGCTCGATGAGTGCGTCTCCTCACGGCGGCGGGCACAAGGAGGCGCCGCACTCCGACGCGCTGGTGGTGTTCGGGTTCAGCGGCGACCTGGCGACGAAGATGATTTTCCCCGCGCTCTACCGGATGGCGAAGAAGGGCACGCTCACGGTGCCGGTGATCGGCGTCGCCTCGTCGCACCTCAGCGACGAGCAGGTGCGCCAGCGCGTGCGCGAGAGCCTCGAGCAAGCCGGCTCGATCGACGACCGCCCGGCCTTCGAGCGGCTGCTTTCGCTCGTGCGCTACGTGAGCGGCGACTACAAGAACCCGGCCACCTTCGAGGCGCTCAAGAAGGCGCTCGGGTCGGCGCGGCGTCCGGCGCACTACCTGGCAATCCCGCCTGCGCTCTTCGCCACGGTGATCCAGAGCCTCGGCGCCGCCGGCCTGGCCAAGGACGCGCGCGTCATCGTCGAAAAGCCCTTCGGCCGCGACCTCGCCTCGGCGATCGAGCTCGGCGCCGTCGCGCAGTCGGTGTTCCCCGAGTCGTCGATCTTCCGGATCGACCACTACCTGGGGAAGGAGGCGATCATGAACCTCCTCTACTTCCGGTTTGCGAATTCCTTCCTGGAGCCGATCTGGAACCGCAACCACGTTGCCAGCGTTCAGGTCACGCTCGCCGAGGACTTCGGCATCGGCTCGCGCGGCGGCTTCTACGAGAGCGCCGGCTGCCTGCGCGACGTGATCCAGAACCACCTCTTCCAGGTCGTCGCCCTGCTCGCCATGGAGCCGCCCGCCTACCAGGGCTTCGCGGCGGTGCACAGCGAGAAGGCAAGCGTCTTCCACGCCATACGGCCGGCGACGGCCGCCGACGTCGTGCGCGGCCAGTACGTCGGCTACCGCGACGAGAAGAGCGTCGCCCCCGACTCCGACGTCGAGACCTTCTGCGCACTGCGCCTCGAGATCGACTCCTGGCGGTGGGCCGGCGTGCCCTGGTACCTGCGCAGCGGCAAGAAGCTGCCAACCACGGCGGTCGAGGTGCTGGTGCAGCTGAAGCCGCCGCCGCAGGCGCTGTTCGACGATTCACGCCCGGTCGACGGCCGCGCCAACTACGTGCGCTTCAAGCTGCAGCCGATGTCGGCGGTGGCGCTCGCAGCCCGCATCAAGCGGCCGGGCAAGGGCTTCGTCGGCGAGCAGCGCGAGCTGTACCTCTGCGAGGAGTCGCTGAGCGAAGGCTCGACCTACGAGCGCCTGCTGGGCGACGCCATGGCCGGCGACGGCGCCCTCTTCGCCAGCCAGGACGCCGTCGAGGCGGCCTGGGCAGTGGTCGATCCGATCCTCGTCGACCATCCGGCCGCGCTGCCGTATGCGCCCGGGAGCTGGGGCCCGGCCGAGGCCGATGCGCTGATCGCCGCCGACGGCGGCTGGCACGATCCGACCGCCGAGGCCGAAAAGGCCCCGTGCGGCTGAACGAGCCCGCCATGACGCCCGGGACCGTGTTCGACCGGACCGTCGAGCGCATCGGCGACCTGCTCGACATCGACCACATCGACCACATCGACCACATCGACCTTCGCACCGCCGCCCGCCGACGGCTCGGCGCCACGACCCAGGAGATTCCATGAACGCCCGACTGAAGAAGCTGCACGACCTCGGCCAGAGCCTGTGGGTCGACAACATCTCCAGAGAGATGCTCGGTGACGGCACGCTGGCCGGCTACATCGAGAAGCTCTCGGTGACCGGGCTGACCTCGAACCCGACCATCTTCGAGCACGCCATCGGCGGCGGCGACGCCTACGACGAGCAGATCGCGGCGCTGGCGGCGCGGGGCCGGTCGGGCGAAGACCTGTTCTTCGAGCTCGCGCTCGACGACCTGCGGCGCGCGGCCGACCTCTTTCGACCTGTCTTCGACGCGACCGGCGGCGTCGACGGCTGGGTCTCGCTCGAGGTCTCGCCGGCGATCGCCAACGATACCGACCGCACGGTCGAGGCCGCCGCCCGCCTGCACGCCGCGGCGGCGCGGCCGAACCTCTTCATCAAGATTCCCGGCACTCCGGCCGGCATCGCCGCGATCGAGGCGTCGATCGCCGCCGGCGTGCCCGTCAACGTGACGCTGCTCTTCTCGCGCGAGCAGTACCTGGCCGCCGCCGAGGCCTACCTGCGCGGCATCGAGCGCCGCATCGCTGCCGGCCTCGACCCGAAAGTCGGGTCGGTGGCCTCGCTCTTCGTCAGCCGCTGGGACGTCGCCGTCAAGGACGAGGTGCCCGCAGCGCTGCGCAACCGGCTCGGGATCGCCGTCTCGAAGCGCGCCTACAAGGCCTACCGCGACCTGCTCGCCTCGGCGCGCTGGGGCAAGCTCGCCGCGGCCGGCGCGCGGCCGCAGCGCCTGCTCTGGGCAAGCACCGGCACCAAGGACCCGGACGCCCCCGACACCCTCTACGTCGAGGCGCTCGCCGCGCCCGACACGGTCGACACGCTGCCCGACAAGACGCTGAAGGCCTTCGCCGATCACGGCGAGGTCGGCAGGCCGATGGCGCTCGACGGCGGCGATGCCGAAGCGGTGATCGCCGAGTTCCGACGCCACGGCATCGACGACGACGCCCTGGCGCTGCGCCTGCAGGAAGAGGGCGCCGCTTCCTTCCAGGCTTCCTGGGACAAGCTGCTGTCGGGCCTGGGCACGAAGACCGCGCGGCTCGTTCGCGCCGCGGCGAAGTGAGGCGCCCATGAGCGCCGATGCTTCCCTGCCGACGATCGTGGAGACGGCGAAGGCGCTCGTCGCCGGCGACCGCGGCCTCCTCGCGATGGACGAGAGCACGCCGACCTGCGACAAGCGATTCGCCGCGCTCGGCATCGCGCAGACCGAGGCGATGCGTCGCGCCTACCGCGACATGATCGTGACGACGCCGCGCCTCGGCGAGTGCATCAGCGGCGCCATCCTCTACGACGAGACGATCCGCCAGCAGACGCTGGGCGGCGTGCCTTTCGCGCGGGCGCTCGAAGCGGCCGGCATCGTCCCCGGCATCAAGGTCGACCAGGGGGCGAAGCCGCTGGCCCGGCACCCGGGCGAGCTCGTCACCGAGGGCCTCGACGGCTTGCGCGAACGGCTCGCCGGGTACGCGGCGATGGGCGCGCGCTTCGCCAAGTGGCGTGCGGTCATCGCCATCGGCGAGGCGATCCCGAGCCGGGGCTGCATCGCTGCCAACGCCCATGCGCTGGCGCGCTACGCAGCGCTCTGCCAGGAGGCGGGCCTGGTGCCGATCGTCGAGCCGGAAGTGTTGATGGACGGCGACCACACCCTGGCGCAGAGCGCCGCGGTCACTGAAGACGTTTTGCGCGCGGTGTTCGCGGCGCTCGCCGCCCAGCGGGTGCGCCTCGACGGCATGCTGCTGAAGCCGAACATGGTGTTGCCCGGAGCGGCGTGCGCCGATCAGGGCAGCGTCGAGGCCATCGCCGATGCGACCGTCGAATGCTTCCGGCGCACGGTGCCGGCCGCGGTGCCCGGCATCGCCTTCCTGTCCGGCGGCCAGCCGGCCGAGCTCGCCTCGGCCCGCCTGAACGCGATGAACGTCCGCTTCCGCTCGCGCCTGCCCTGGGCGCTCGCCTTCTCGTTCGCCCGCGCGATCCAGCAGCCCGCCCTCGAGATCTGGCGCGGCGACGCCGCGAACGTGCCGGCCGCCCAGCAGGCACTCTTTCATCGCTGCGACTGCAATCGCGCCGCGCGCCAGGGCCGCTACGACGCCGCCCGCGATGCGCCGCGTTCGATCTGAACCACATCGATGATGGCGTCGGGCGCCGCCCGGCAGCCCGCTGGAGACATCGCGTGCCGGTTGCGATACGCTGACAGCACCGGCGCATGGCAGCGCTGCAGGATCACCCACGTGAAAGACAGGCGCAAAGACCTCCGGCCCGCGACGCGGTTGCAGCTGATCAGCATTGCCGGGGGGCTTTCGTCGCAAACCGCGGCCGACCTCGAACGGGTGATGACGGGGCTCTACGTGGGCCAGCCTTTGCGTTGGCAGACCTTCATGGACGAGGCCCAGGTCCTCATGGACGCCATTGCCGACGACCGCAGCGGCTTCGAAGCGACCGTCGCGCCGGATCCGTCGGAGTAGTTCGAGCCGGCCAGATCGGCACCCGCTGATGGACCAGCTCATCGTCACCTGCGAGCATGCCGGCAACGAGGTCCCGGAAAAATACCGGCCGCACTTCACCGGCCACGAGCACCTGCTGCCGACCCATCGCGGCTGGGATCCCGGGGCGTTGATCCTCGCCCGCGAGATGGCCGCGCGCTTTTCGGCGCCGCTCCATTTCGAGACCGCGAGCCGCCTCCTCGTCGACCTGAACCGCTCGCTGACGGCGCACGACCTGCACGCCGAGCCGACGCGGGAACTGCCGCCTGCCGAGCGCGACGAGATGCTCGACGCCTACTACCACCCGCACCTGAGGCGGGTGCGCGCGGCGGTGGCCGCGGCTATCGAGCGCGGCGCGCGGGTCATCCACGTCGCATCGCACAGCTTCACGCCCGAGCTCCACGGCGAGGTCCGCACGGCCGACATCGGCCTGCTGTACGACCCGGCTCGCCCGGGCGAAGTCGCGTTCTCGAGCGCCTGGCTGGCGGCGCTCGGCGTGGCCGATCCGACCTTGCGGCTGCGTCGAAACTACCCCTACCTCGGCACTGGCGACGGACTGATCACGGCGCTGCGGCGCCTGCATCCGCCCGATCGCTACGTCGGCCTGGAGCTCGAGGTCAACCAGCGTTACGTCGAGGCCGGTGGGCCGACCTGGCCGCGGCTGCGGCAGACCTTGGTCGCGACGCTCGCCGCGGCGCTCGACCAGATGGCTCAGCTGCGCGGCGGCACCGGGCCCGACGAAGGGTAGGCCGGCACCGGCTGCGGCGCCGGCGCCGGGTAGGCGGCCGGCCCGCCGTAGGGCGACGGCGCCCGGGCGACGCGCGTTCGTCCGCCGGTGGTGATGAGGACGACCGGATCGCCTGCGGCCCAGCTCTCGTTGCCGGCCGCCTGCACGACGGCCCGGCGCTCGCCGTTGCGCAACTGGACGACGAGCTCGACCGCGTTCTCGCGCGTCGCGCCACGCTCGACGGCATTGCCGACGACGCCGCCGATGACGGCGCCGAGAACGGCGCCGACGATGGAGTCGCGGTGGCCGCCGATGGTGGACCCGGCGACGCCACCGGCCACCGCGCCGGCGCCCGTGCCGATCCCGCTCTGGCTGCCTTCGACCGTCACCGGCCGCACCGACAGCACCGTGGCGTCGTTGACCTGAGACAGCCGTTGCGCGTCGTGGCGATGGACGACGTCCGGGTTCGACGTTGTGCAGGCGGCGAGCGCCGTCACGGCCGCCGCGATCCAGATTCGTTTCATGCCAGGTCTCCTGTCGTGCTCGACCGGCGCTCTGGCCGGATCGGCAGGAAGTTGACCACAGACGCCGAGGCCGAGGTGCCCGTGGGGCCGCTCGGCACGGTAAAAAGAGGCACGAAGCCGGAAATTGGAAGCGGGAGCTCCGGCGAGGCGGAGCGCCGCCAGCGCGCGGACGCCGGTTCGTGACTATCCGTGCAGGCGGCTCGAGCGCGGCACGCTGGCGAGCAGGAACTCCATCTGGTCGGCGAGGATGCGCCGGCCGCGCAGGATCATGTCTTCGTGCAGGCTGGGCACGTAGGGCAGGTAGTGCAGCGACATCCGGGCCTCTTCGGGCAGACGGCTGCCCTTGTGGCCGTTGCAGGGCCGGCAGGCGGTGATGCAGTTCATCCAGCTGTCGGCGCCGCCGCGCGACGTCGGCACGATGTGCTCGCGGGTCAGGTCGTCGATCGAGAAGTGGCCGGCGCAGTAGGCGCAGACCTGGCGGTCGCGGGAGAACAGCTTCGGATTGCTGAGTGCGGGCGTGCGCCGCCAGGCCCGGCTCGGCACGGCACCGCGCACGGCGATGATGGGATGGACCTCGATCCTCGACTGCAGGCCGGTGCGCCGCTGGGTGCCACCGCGCAGCACGTGGAAGGTGTGGCCGAGCGTCCACGCGACGCCGTCGCTGGCGTAGATCACCGCCGCTTCCTTCGCGGAAATCCAGGCCTGTGGCCGGCCGGACATGTCGAGCTGCAGAACTTCCATGGGCCATGGAGCGTAATGCATCTGCGCCTTCCCGCTCAAGCGGGGCGCGGGTTCGGCCGATGCGCCGGCGCGACGCCGCGGACGGCGCTCGCCACGAGGCACGACCTGCGCCCTCGCGGACGCAACCGGCAAAAAGGCAGGGGAATGGTCGGTGTCGCGCCCAAGCCAGCCGGTTTTTCTGCAAAATAGCACGATCGTTCTTTTTTGGTCGCCGTGAATCCGCTCTCCTCCCTTGCCACCCGCGACATCGATGTAGACGCCGAATCCGCCGCTGCCGCCTCGGCGCGGCCGTTGCTGAAAGGCCGCCAGACGCGCGCCGCCATCCTCGACGCCGCCTTGTCGATGGCGTCGCAGCACGGTCTCGAGGGGCTGTCGATCGGGGCGCTCGCCGAAGCGACCGCGATGAGCAAGTCGGGCGTCTTCGCCCACTTCGGCTCGCGCGAGGAACTGCAGATCTCCGTGATCCGCGAGTACCACGCCCGGTTCGAGGACGAGGTCTTTCGCCCGGCGCTCGCCGCCCCCCGCGGCCTGCCGCGGCTGGCCGCGATCGTCGATCGCTGGTTGAAGCGGGTGTCGGTCGAGATCGATTCGGGCTGCATCTACATCAGCGGCGCGGTCGAGTTCGACGATCGCCCGGGGCCGGTGCGCGACGCGCTCGCGGCCATGGTGCAGACCTGGCGCGAGGCGCTCGAACGGGCGATCGGCGCCGCCGTCCACGAAGTCCACCTGAGCGCCGACACCGACGTCGAGCAGGTGCTGTTCGAGATCCACGGCCTTGTGCTGGCGCTGCACCACGATGCCCGCTTCCTGCGCCGCAGCGGCGCCGAGGCGCGGGCCCGCGCCGGGTTCGAGCGGGTGCTGGCCGCCTGGTCGCCTGTCGTCCGCAAGCAGCGCGCCGCCTAGTTTTCAGTTCTGGAGTTTTTCGACATGCCCACCTATCGCCCGCCCCTGCGAGACATGCAGTTCGTGCTTCACGAAATGCTCGGCGCCGTCGACGTGCTGAAGACGCTGCCCGTGCACGCCGAGATCGACGCCGACACCATCAACGCCGTGCTCGAGGAAGGCGGCAAGTTCGCCGCCGAGGTACTGGCACCGCTGAACGCGACCGGCGACGTCGAAGGCTGCACGCTCGACAAGGCGACGCACGAGGTCAAGGCGCCCACCGGCTTCAGGGAGGCCTACGCGACCTACGTGGAGGGCGGCTGGCCAGCGCTCAGCTGCGACCCGGCGTTCGGCGGGCAGGGCCTGCCGCACATCGTCAACCAGTGCCTGTACGAGATGATGAACTCGGCCAACCAGGCCTGGACGATGTATCCGGGGCTCTCGCACGGCGCCTACGAGTGCCTGCACACGCACGGCACCGACGAGCAGAAGAACCTCTATCTCGGCAAGCTGACGAGTGGCCACTGGACGGGCACCATGTGCCTGACCGAGCCGCAGTGCGGTACCGACCTGGGCCTCCTGCGGACGAAGGCGGAGCCGCAGGGAGACGGCACCTTCAGGCTCACCGGCAACAAGATCTTCATCTCCGCCGGCGAGCACGACCTGGCGGAGAACATCCTCCACCTCGTCCTGGCGCGGCTGCCGGACGCGCCGGCGGGATCGAAGGGCATCTCGCTCTTCATCGTGCCGAAGTGGAAGGTGAAGGCCGACGGCTCCCTCGGCGAGCGCAATGCCATCTGGTGCGGCGGACTCGAGGAGAAGATGGGCATCCACGGCAATGCCACCGCGCAGATCGTTCTCGAGAATGCCGAAGGCACCCTCGTCGGCGAGCCGAACAAGGGCCTGCCGGCGATGTTCGTGATGATGAACGCGGCGCGCCTGGGCGTCGGCATGCAGTCGCTCGGCCTGACCGAGGTGGCCTACCAGAACGCCGCGGTCTATGCCAAGGAGCGCCTGCAGATGCGCTCGCTCTCCGGGCCGAAGGCGCCCGACAAGCCCGCCGACCCGATCATCGTGCACCCGGACGTCCGGAAGATGCTGCTCACGGCACGCGCCTATGCCGAAGGCGGCCGGGCGCTCGCCATGTTCACGACCTTGCTGCTCGACCGCCAGCTGGCGAGCGCCGACGAAGCCGAGCGGGCCGAGTGCGCCGACCTGGTGGCGCTGCTGACGCCTATCGTCAAGGCCTTCTTCACCGACAACGCCTGGATCGCGACGTCGCACTGCCTGCAGGTCTTCGGCGGCCACGGCTATATCCGCGAGTCGGGCATGG
The DNA here is from genome assembly GCA_038225015.1 of Burkholderiales bacterium. Lineage (GTDB taxonomy): Bacteria > Pseudomonadota > Gammaproteobacteria > Burkholderiales > Burkholderiaceae_C > Schlegelella_A. The sequence continues at coordinate 5,153 of JBBRFB010000075.1, read as the reverse complement.
AGCAGTTCGTTCGCGACTCGCGCATCAACATGATCTACGAGGGCACGAACACCATCCAGTCGCTCGACCTGCTCGGCCGCAAGGTGCTCTCCGACAACGGCGCCAAGCTGAAGAAGTTCGGCAAGCTCATCGAGGCCTTCGTCGAGGAGGAAGGCGTCGACGAGGCGATGCAGGAGTTCGTCAACCCGCTTGCCGACCTCGGTGGCAAGGTGACGAAGCTGACCACCGAGATCGGCATGAAGGCGTTGCAGAACCCCGACGAGGTCGGCGCGGCGGCGGTCGACTACCTGCGTGTCTGCGGGCACCTCGTCTACGCCTACCTCTGGGCGCGGATGGCCAAGGTGGCGCTCGGCAAGGAGGCGTCGGGCGACCCGTTCTACGCCGCCAAGCTGGCGACCGCGCGTTTCTATTTCGCCAAGCTGCTGCCGGAGACGGCGATGCTCATCCGCACCGCGCGTACGGGCGCTTCGCCGATGATGGCGTTCGACGCCGCGCTCTTCTGAACCGGCACCCTCCCCAAGCGCCCGCCTTTCTTACTCACAGCCAACGGAGACACCCCACATGACTGCCTCGCCCTGCCGGATCGCTCTCGGACTCGCCCTGTCGTTCGTCTCGGCCCTGGCCTTGGCCCAGGCGACGCCTGCGGGCCTGTGGAAATCGATCGACGACGGCACGAAGAAGGAGAAGTCGCTCGTTCGCATCGTCGAGAGCGGCGGCGTCTATTCGGGCAAGGTCGAGAAGACGCTCGATCCGGCGACGCCGCCCGACGCCGCGTGCAAGGCCTGCACCGACGAGCGAAAGGACCAGCCGATCGTCGGCATGACGATCATCCGCAACATCAAACAGGACAGCGAAGACAAGACCTTGTTCGACGGCGGCGAGATCCTCGACCCCAACAACGGCAAGGTCTACAAGCTGCGGCTGAAGCCGATCGACAACGGCGCCAGGCTCGAGGTTCGCGGCTACATCGGCATGCCGATGCTCGGCCGCACGCAGACCTGGACCCGCGTCGAGTGAGCGACATCTCTGGAGAACAGATGAACCGATTCAACGTCAGGAAGGTCGCCGTCCTCGGTGCCGGCGTCATGGGCGCGCAGATCGCCGCGCATCTCGTCAACGTGCGGGTGCCGGTCGTGCTGTTCGACCTGCCCGCCAAGGAGGGGCCGAAGAACGGCATCGTCGCCAAGGCGGTCGAGGGCCTGAAGAAGCTGAAGCCGGCGCCGCTCGGCGTGGCCGAGGACGCGGCGCTGATCGAGCAGGCGAACTACGAGGAGCATCTCGACCGCCTGCGCGACTGCGATCTGGTGATCGAGGCGATCGCCGAGCGCATGGACTGGAAGAAGGACCTGTACGCGAAGATCGCGCCGGCCATCGCGCCGCACGCGATCGTTGCCAGCAACACCTCGGGCCTGAGCATCACCCGGCTCGCCGAGGTGCTGCCCGAGGAACTGCGGCCGCGCTTTTGCGGCATCCACTTCTTCAACCCGCCGCGCTACATGGCGCTGGTGGAGCTGATCGCGACGCCAGAGACCGAGCCGCACATCCTCGACGAGCTCGAGGCCTTCGTCACCACCGCGCTCGGCAAGTCGGTGGTGCGTGCCAAGGACACGCCGAACTTCGTCGCCAACCGGGTCGGCATCGCCGGCATGCTGGCAACGATGAAGGAGGCCGAGACCTACGGCCTGACCTACGACGTCGTCGACGATCTCACCGGCAAGAAGCTCGGCCGGGCCAGTTCCGGCACGTTCCGCACCGCCGACGTCGTCGGCCTCGACACGATGGCCCACGTCATCAACACCCTGCAGGACAACCTGCAGGACGATCCGTTCTTCGCCAGCTATGCGACGCCGCCGGTGGTCGACAAGCTCATCGCTGCAGGCCACCTCGGCCAGAAGAGCGGCGCCGGCTTCTACAAGAAGGTGGGCAAGGACATCCTGCGTTTCGACCCGGTGAGCGGCGACTACGTGCCCGGCGGCGGCAAGGCCGACGAGGTCGTCGCGCGCATCCTGAAGAAGCCACCGGCGGAGCGGCTGAAGCTGCTGCACGACTCGAAGAATCCACAGGCGCAGTTCCTCTGGGCCATCCTGCGCGACAGCTTCCATTACGCCGCCGTTCACCTCGGCGACGTCGCCGACAGCGCCCGCGACATCGACGTCGCCATGCGCTGGGGCTTCGGCACCAGCCAGGGGCCGTTCGAGCTCTGGCAGCAGGCCGGTTGGGCCCAGGTCGCCGATTGGGTGAAGGAAGACATCGAGGCCGGCAAGGCGCTGAGCAGCGCGCCGCTGCCGCCGTGGGTATTCAACGGGCTCGGCCCGAACGGCGGCGTGCATCGTCCAGGCGGCTCGTGGAGTGCCGCCAATGCCCGCTTCGTCGCCCCGAGCACGCTGCCGGTCTACCAGCGTCAGGCCTTTCGCGAAAGCGTCTTCGGCAGCGACGCCGCGGCGCCGCTCGCCTCCGGCACCGAGCTGTTCAGGAACGACGAGGTCCGGGTCTGGACGCGCGACGACAAGGTGCTGATCCTCAGCATCACCGCCAAGCTGCACCTCATCAGCCCGCTGGTCACCGAGGGGCTGGTGAAGGCCGTCGAGCTCGCCGAGCAGTCGTATCAGGGCCTGGTGATCTGGTCGCCGGACGACGTGTTCTCGGCCGGCGCCAACCTCGAAGCGCTGATGCCGGTGTTCATGAAGCGTGGCGGCAAGGGCATCCTCCCTGAGGAGAAGAAGCTTCAGGACGCGATGCTGCGAGTGCGCTACGCGACGGTACCGGTCGTTGCCGCCGTTCGCGGCCTGGCGCTGGGCGGCGGCTGCGAGCTCGCGATCCACTGCGCCCGTCGGGTCGCGGCGATGGAGAGCTACATGGGCTTCGTCGAGGTCGGCGTCGGCCTCATTCCGGGCGGTGGCGGCCTGGCCTACGTGGCCCGGCGCGCCGCCGAGATGGCGGCTGCCGGCAACGCCAACGTCGACCTGTTCCCCTTCCTGCGCGACGCCTTCACCAGCGCCGCGACGGCCAAGGTCGCGACCAGCGCGCTCGAGTCGCGCAAGCTCGGCTACCTCGTCGACGGCGACATCATCGTGGCCAACAAGGACGAGCTGCTGCACGTCGCCACGGAGCAGGTGAAGGCGATGCACGAGAGTGCCTGGCGACCGCCGCTGCGGGGACCGTTCCCGGTCGCAGGCCGCAACGCGATCGCCACCATCCAGGGCCAGCTCGTCAACCTACGCGACGGCGCCTTCATCAGCGCGCACGACTTCCACGTCTCGATGCTCATCGCCGACGTGGTCTGCGGCGGCGACGTCGACGCCGGCTCGCTCGCCACCGAGGAATACCTGATGGCGCTCGAGCGCAAGCACTTCTGCGGGCTGCTCGATCACCCGAAGACGCAGGAACGGATCATGGGCATGCTGCAGACGGGCAAGCCCGTTCGCAACTAGGAGAACGCGCGATGGCCAAGCAACTTCAAGACGCCTACATCGTCGCCGCGACACGCACGCCGATCGGCCGCTCGGGGCGGGGCTACTTCAGGCACACCCGGCCCGACGACCTGCTCATCGCCGCGATCAGGAGCGCGATGACGCAGGTGCCGACGCTCGACCCGGCGGCCATCGAGGACGCGATCATCGGGTGCTCGTTTCCGGAGGGCGAGCAGGGCATGAACATGGCGCGCATCGCGGTGGCCTTGTCCGGCTTCCCGAAGCCGATCGGCGGGGTCACCGTGAACCGCTTCTGCGCCTCGGGGCTGACGGCGATCCAGATGGCCGCCGACCGCATCCGTGTCGGCGAAGCAGACGTCATGATCGCCGGCGGCGCCGAGTCGATGAGCCTGGTGCCGATGGGCGGCAACAAGCCGTCGTTCAACCCGAAGATCTTCGAGGCCGACGAGAACATCGGCATCGCGTATGGCATGGGCCTGACCGCCGAAAAGGTCGCCCTGCAGTGGAAGGTGAGCCGCGAGGCGCAGGACGCGTTCGCATTCGAGTCGCACCAGCGCGCCATGAAGGCGCAGGCGGCCGGCGAGTTCAGCGACGAGATGACGCCGATCGAGGTCGTCGACCGCTTTCCCGATCTCGCCGACGGCGGCGTCGCGGGCGATCAGGGCCGCCGCACCCGCACCGTGAGCCTCGACGAAGGCCCGCGGCCGGACACGTCGCTAGACGGGCTGGCGAAGCTGCGGCCGGTCTTCGCGGCGCCGCGCGACCCGGCCGGCAAGCCGACCGGGATGGGCAGCGTCACGGCAGGCAACAGCTCGCAGACGAGCGACGGCGCCGGCGCGCTCATCCTGGCGAGCGAGAAGGCGGTCAAGCAGTTCGACCTGAAGCCCCTGGCGCGCTTCGTCGGCTTCGCCAGCCGCGGCGTGCCGCCCGAGATCATGGGCATCGGCCCGATCGAGGCCATTCCGGCGGCGTTGCGCTACGCCGGCCTGACGCTGGGCGACATGGGCTGGATCGAGCTCAACGAGGCGTTCGCGGCGCAGTCGCTGGCGGTCATCCAGAGCATCGGGCTCGACCCGGCGAAGGTCAACCCGATGGGTGGCGCCATCGCCCTCGGCCACCCGCTCGGCGCCACGGGCGCCATTCGTTCGGCGACCGTCGTGCACGCCTTGCGCCGGCACAACCTGAAGTACGGCATGGTGACGATGTGCGTCGGCACCGGGCAGGGCGCCGCCGGCATCTTCGAGCGCGTCTGAACGCATCCACCCTCATGCAAGGAGACGCCATGAGCATTCGAACGGGCATCCTGAACGGCGTCGCGACGATCGAGATGGCGCGCCCGGAAAAGAAGAACGCCATCACGATGGCCATGTACCGGGCGATGGCCGAGGCGCTCGACGCCGCCCGGGTCGACGACACGGTGCGCGCCGTCCTGATCACCGGCCAGCCCGGCATCTTCACCTCGGGCAACGACATCGAGGACTTCATGCAGCGGCCGCCGGAATCGACGGAGTCGCCGTCGATCGGGTTCATGAAGGCGCTGATAGGTTGCGACAAGCCGGTGGTCGCTGCGGTTACCGGCGCGGCCATCGGCATCGGCACGACGATGCTGCTGCACTGCGACTTCGTCTACGTGAGCGACGAGGCCCGCCTCGCGATGCCGTTCGTGAGCCTCGGCCTGGTTCCGGAGTTCGCGTCGAGCCTCATCGTCCCGCAGCTGATGGG
>JBBRFB010000074.1:0-17385 GCA_038225015.1 Burkholderiales bacterium | reverse complement strand
CATCCGCACCGGCGAGATGACGGTCGTGACGGGGCCGAGCGGCTCGGGCAAGTCGAGCCTCGTCTTCGACACGCTGTACGCCGAAGGGCAGCGCCGCTACGTCGAGACCTTCAGCGCCTACGCGCGCCAGTTCCTCGAGCGGATGGATCGCCCCGCGGTCGACAAGGTGGAGGGCGTGCCGCCGGCGATCGCCATCGACCAGACGAACCCGGTGCGCAGCTCGCGCTCCACCGTCGGCACGATGACCGAGCTGAACGATCACCTGAAGCTCCTCTACGCGCGCGCCGCCGAGCTGTTCGACAGGGAGTCGGCGAAGCGGGTCCGACACGATTCCCCGGAAACGATCTACGCCGACCTGCTGGAGCGAACGCGTGAAGCCCCCACGCTCGCTTCGCTCGCTGCCCCCCAGGGGGGCGATGCCGGCCTTGGGATGGCCCGGCGGCCGGAGGCCGACCCGCGCCTCGTCGTCACTTTCCCGGTCGAGTTGCCGGGCAACACCAGCGCTACCGAGATCGAGCAGTGGCTGGCGGCCAGCGGCTTCACGCGGGTGCATGCCGAGCGCGAGGTCGCGTCACCCACGGGCCCACGCAAGCTGCTGGACGTCGTGGCTGATCGCTTCCGCGCCCAGGGCGTCGAGAAGGTGCGCGCGATCGAGGCGATCGAGACGGCGCTGAAGCGCGGCGGCGGGCGCGTCAACGTCTACGCCGCCACCGGCGGCGACGGCGGCGCCGACGAGTTGTGGCGCTATTCGACCGGCCTTCACTGCCCCGACAGCGATCTGCGCTATGCCGACCCGCAGCCGGCGCTTTTCTCGTTCAACTCGGCGTACGGCGCCTGCGACACCTGCCGCGGCTTCGGCCGGGTGATCGGCGTCGATCTCGGCCTGGTCATTCCCGACCACAAGAAGACGCTGCGCTCGGGCGCGATCAAGACGATCCAGACGCCGGCCTGGGGCGAGCAGCAGATCGACCTCATGAAGTACGCCGGCGAGGCCGGCATCCCGCGCGACACGGCGTGGTCGGCGCTCACCGAGGCGCAGCGCGAGTGGGTGATCGAGGGCTCGCCGAACTGGACGGGCAAGTGGAAGCACCAGTGGTACGGAATCAAGCGCTTCTTCGGCTACCTGGAGACGAAGGCCTACAAGATGCACATCCGCGTGCTGCTGTCGAAGTACCGCAGCTACACGCCGTGCCCGGTCTGCGGCGGCGCCCGCCTGAAGCTCGAGGCCCTGCTCTGGCGCCTGGGCACGAAGGACGACGCCGACGCCGTGCTCGCGCCCGAGAAGCGCTTCATGCCCGTCGGCGCGACATGGTCGCGCGCGCAGCTCGAAGGCCTGCCCGGCCTGACGCTGCACGACCTGATGCTGATGCCGATTGACCGCATCCGCCGCTTCATGGATTCTCTCTTCGCCCCCTCTCCCTCGACGGGAGAGGGCCGGGGTGAGGGTGGAGCTTTGCCTGTCCCGCAGGGGTTCCATGGCAACGCCATGAAACTCCTGCTCGACGAGGTTCGCACGCGGCTCCGGTACCTGTGCGATGTCGGCATCGGCTACCTCACGCTCGACCGCCAGAGCCGAACGCTCTCGGGCGGCGAGGTGCAGCGCATCAACCTCACCACCGCGCTCGGCACCAGCCTCGTCAACACGCTGTTCGTGCTCGACGAGCCCTCGATCGGCCTGCACCCGCGCGACATGAACCGCATCATCGAGGCGATGCACCGGCTGCGCGATGCCGGCAACACGCTGGTGGTGGTCGAGCACGACCCGGCGGTGATGCTCGCGGCCGACCGCCTCATCGACATGGGCCCCGGCCCCGGCGAGCGCGGCGGCCGGATCGTGTTCGACGGCACGCCCGACGCGATTCGCTCGGCCGACACGCTCACCGGCGCCTACCTCGGCGCGCGCAAGGTCGTCGGCATGGGCCTGAAGCGACTCGTCGGCACCTCGACGCCCAAGCTCATCGTCGAAGGCGCGCGCGACCACAACCTGAAGAACGTCACCGTCGAGTTCCCGTTGCTGCACCTCGTCACCGTGACCGGCGTGTCGGGCTCGGGCAAGAGCACGCTGATGCAGGACGTGCTGTTCCCGGCGCTGCAGCGGCACTTCGGCAAGGCCACCGAGACGCCGGGCGCGCACGACGCGCTGCACGGAGCCGAGTGGCTGGCCGAGGCGGTCTTCGTCGACCAGAGCCCGATCGGCAAGACGGCGCGCTCGAACCCGGCGAGCTACGTCGGCGCCTTCGACGAGATCAGGAAGCTCTTCGCCGTCGAGCCGCTCGCCGTGCAGCGCAGCTACGGCCCCGGCATGTTCAGCTTCAACGCCGGCAACGGCCGCTGCCCGACCTGCGGCGGCTCGGGCTTCGAGCACGTCGAGATGCAGTTCCTCTCCGACGTGTACCTGCGCTGCCCCGACTGCGACGGCCGCCGCTTCCGCGCCGAACTCCTGGAAGTGAAGATCGATCGAAGGCTTCCGGGTGAAACGGTCCGCGCGCTCTCGGTCGCCGACGTGCTCGACCTCACCGTCGCCGAGGCGGTGCAGCTCTTCCGCGACGACCGCGAGGTCGTGCGCCGACTGCAGCCCATCGTCGAGGTCGGTCTCGAATACGTGAAGCTCGGCCAGCCGGTGCCCACGCTCTCGGGTGGCGAGGCGCAGCGTCTCAAGCTCGCCGGCTTCCTCGCCGAGGCGGCGCAGAACGCCAGCGCCAGCCGCCAGGCCACGGCGAAAAAGGGCACGCTCTTCATGTTCGACGAGCCCACCACCGGCCTGCACTTCGACGACATCGCCAAGCTGATGCGCTCGTTCCGCAAGCTCCTGGAGGCTGGCCACTCGATAGTCGTCATCGAGCACACCCTCGACGTCATCCGCGCCAGCGACTGGCTGATCGACCTCGGCCCCGAAGGCGGCGACGCCGGCGGCTGGGTCGTGGCCACCGGCGCGCCCGAGGACGTGAAGCGCCACGCCACCTCGCACACCGCGAAGGCGCTGCGCGATTACGACCACGCGCTCGGCTTCGACGGCCACGCGGTGGAAGAGGGCGTGCCGCTGCAGCAGCTGCTGAAGCCGGTGCGCCAGCGCCTGGCGGTCGACGAGAACATCCGCATCGTCAACGCCCGCGAGCACAACCTGAAGTCGCTCGACGTCTCCATTCCGCGCGGCAAATTCACGGTGGTCACGGGCGTCTCGGGGTCGGGCAAGAGCACGCTCGCCTTCGACATCCTCTTCAACGAAGGCCAGCGGCGCTACCTCGAATCGCTGAACGCCTACGCGCGCTCGAGCGTGCAGCCGGCCGGCCGGCCGGAGGTCGACGCGGTGTACGGCATTCCGCCCACCGTGGCCATCGAGCAGCGCCTGAGCCGCGGCGGTCGCAAGAGCACGGTGGCCACCACCACCGAGGTGTGGCACTTCCTGCGCCTGCTCTACGTGAAGCTCGGCCTGCAGCACTGCGTGAACGACGGCGCGCCGGTGCGGCCGCAGAGCGCCGAGAGCATCGCCGCGCAGATCCTGCGCGACCATGCCGGCGAGCACGTCGGCCTGCTCGCGCCGCTGGTCGTGGCGAGGAAGGGCGTCTATACCGACCTCGCCAAGTGGGCGAAGGCGCGCGGCCACACGCATCTGCGCGTCGACGGCGAGTTCATCAAGGTCGACCCCTGGCCGCGGCTCGACCGTTTCAAGGAGCACACGCTCGAGCTGCCCGTGGGCGACCTGATCGTCGACCCGGCCAACGAGGCCGAGCTGCGCGCCCTGCTCGAGAAGGCGCTCGACGTCGGCAAGGGCGTCATGCACCTGCTCTCTCCGCTCACCGGCCTGCGCGGCGCCATGGTGGCCGGCACGCCCACGCGCAAGGTCGGCCAGGTGAAGGTGTTCTCCACCAAGCGCGCCTGCCCGGTGTGCGGCACAAGTTACCCCGAGCTCGACCCGCGCATGTTCAGCTACAACAGCAAGCACGGCTGGTGCACGCTTTGCGTCGGCACCGGCTTGAAGCTCACGCGCGAGCAGCGCAAGGCCTACGACGATTCGATCAGGGACGACGACAACCGCGGCCGCGAGCAGACCTTTCCGAGCGAGGAAGACGAGGTCGAGGGCGTGGTCGACGAGCCGTGCCCTGAATGCGCGGGCACGCGCCTCAACGAGGTGTCGCGCAAGGTCACCTTCGAAGGCCAGTCGATCGCCTGGATCGCGCAGTGGTCGGTGGCCGACGCACGCAAGTGGGTGGAGGCGCTGCAGCTCGCCGGCCGTGACGCCGAGATCGCGCGAGACGTGGTCACCGAGATCCAGAGCCGGCTCGAATTCCTTGAGGAAGTAGGCCTCGGCTACCTCACGCTCGACCGCGCTGCGCCCACGCTATCGGGTGGCGAGGCGCAGCGCATCCGCCTCGCGGCGCAGCTCGGCTCGAACCTTCAGGGCGTGGCCTACGTGCTCGACGAGCCCACCATCGGCCTGCACCCGCGCGACAACGCCATCCTGCTCAACGCGCTGCAGAGCCTGGCCGACAAGGGCAACACGCTCGTGGTCGTCGAGCACGACGAGGAGACCATTCGCCGGGCCGACCACATCATCGACATCGGCCCCGGCGCCGGCAAGCGCGGCGGCCGCCTGGTGGCCGAAGGCAGCGTCACCGAGATCTCGAGCCAGCCCGATTCGGTGACCGGCCGCTTCCTCGCCAACCCGCTCGTGCACCCGCTGCAGGCGCGCCGGCCGGTGGCCGAGGTGACGGCGCTCACCGAGCGCAAGGAAGGCGCGGCCAACGCGCTGCTGACCATCCACAACGCCACCCTGCACAACCTGCAGGGCATCACCGTCGACCTGCCGCTGAAGCGCCTGGTGGCCATCACCGGCGTCAGCGGCTCGGGCAAGAGCACGCTCGCGCGCGACGTGCTGCTCGCCAACCTGCTCTTCATCAACACGAGAGGGGCGCGGCCCAACTGGCAAGGCTGCGACAAGATCGACGGCTACGCCTGGATCGACCGCGTGCTCGAGGTCGACCAGACGCCGATCGGCAAGACGCCGCGCTCGTGCCCGGCCACCTACATCGGCTTCTGGGACACGATCAGGAAGCTCTTCGCCGAGACGCTCGAAGCGAAGGCGCGCGGCTACGCGCCGGCGCGCTTCAGCTTCAACACCGGTGAGGGCCGCTGCCCGGGCTGCGAAGGCGCCGGCGTGCGCACCATCGCCATGAGCTTCCTGCCCGACGTGAAGCTGCCGTGCGACGTGTGCAAGGGCGAGCGCTTCAACCCCGAGACGCTGGCCGTGAGCTGGCGCGGCAAGAGCATCGGCGACGTGCTGAAGATGGAGGTCGACGAAGCCGTCGACTTCTTCGCGACCATGGGCAACATCGCCCACCCGCTGCAGCTGCTGAAGGACGTGGGTCTCGGCTACCTCACGCTCGGCCAGCCCTCACCCACGCTCTCGGGCGGGGAAGCGCAGCGCATCAAGCTCGTCACCGAGCTGAGCAAGGTGCGTGACGACGTGACCCGGCGCGGCAACAAGGTGCCGCACACGCTCTACGTGCTCGACGAGCCGACGGTCGGGCTGCACATGGCGGATGTGGAGCGGCTGATCCGGGTGCTGCACCGGCTGGTGGACGGCGGTCACAGCGTGGTGGTGATCGAGCACGACCTGGATGTGATCGCGGAGGCGGATTGGGTGGTGGATCTGGGGCCCGAGGGTGGCGTCAACGGCGGGCGGGTCGTTGCCGAGGCGGTTCCGGAGCGGCTGGTCGTGATGGCGGAGAGTCACACCGGGGCGGCGCTCAAACCGGTGTTGTCGCGCATCGTGGCGGTCGAGACGCTGGCTGCGGCTTAGCGACGGCGGCGCCCGGCAAGGGCGCCGCCTGCCTCGCGCCGGCCTGCTTTCTATGGCGCGCCGGCCGCGCCCTGCTTCTTGTAGGTCAGCCCGAACACCGTCCACGCGCGCATTCTGCTTGCCGGCGTCATTGCAGGCGTACTGGTAGGCCGGATCGATGGCGACGCGGTTCGGTATGTCTTCCGTAATGAGCCGGTGCACGCGATCGGTGTCCGTTCATGGGATGTTCCCGAGCTGATCGTTGAAGTCCTTGAGGATGTCCGACGGCCGGTACAGCTCCGGCTCGGGCTTGTGGCCACCGCCTGACATCGGCATGGCGTCGATTGGAGCCGGCAATGTGCAAACTCTGCACATTGTTTTTCGTCCAGGTCGCCCTCGCGGAACGCGTTGCGAAGGTGCTTGGTGATCTTCGGCCGCCGCCAGCATGCCGTGCGTGCCGCGGGCACTATCGTAAGCAGGTAGGTGCCGACTCGATCTCGTTCGCGATCGGCAGTTGGGCACGGCGTTCGGGCTCAGGTTGATGTCGGGCGACAGGAGCTTCTCGATGAGTGTGCCTAGCGCGTCGGCCTTCGAGAGGCGCGGTATCTGGTTGCGGAACACGAAGTTCTCCAGGATCTCCCGCACGTCGAACGCGGCCCGATCGTCGCCTACCGACAAAGGGGCCCGACATCCCAGCGAAGAGCGCGGCGGCGCGCCCGCGCCCCTTCAACCCGCCGCGGCCGGCTGCACCGGCAGCGCCCGGCCGACGCGGCGGATCGCCTGCCAGAGCTGCGCGCGGCTGGTCGTCGTCATGGCGAGCGCCTTCATGCACGCGTCGAGCCGGTGCGGGCGTTGGCGCAGGGCCTCGACCGCGCGCCCCAGGGCCTCGCGGATCGCGTCGCCATACGCGCCCTCGGCCTTGGCGCACGCGGCCCGCAGCAACGGCCGGTCGGCGCCTTGCATGGCCAGGTCGATGAGGTCGCGGCTGTAGACGGCGTCGTCGGCCCAGCGGTCGGCGTTGGCCAGCAGCTTCTCGGCCGCGAGGTCGAGTGGGACGAGCGAGGGCACGCCGCACACGACGTCTTCGGCGCCTGGCGTGCCCAGCGTGATCCGCGCCTCGAGCACGATCTCGAACTTGATGAGCGAGCCGCCCGCGCGCACCTGCGTGCGGATGCCGTACTGGTCGGCACGCACGTCGCGCGCGAGCTCCAGGCTCAGCCCGGGCCGCAGCAGCGGGTCGAGCCCGTGCTCGCCGCCGAGCGACTGGCGCAGGTTGCGGTAGCCGTCGCGATCGGAGACGAGGAAGTCGATGTCGAGCGATTCGCGGTATTTGCCGTAGCGCAGCGCCATCGCCGTGCCGCCGCCGAAGGCGCAGCGGCTCTGCACGAGCACGGCAGGGTCGAGAGACTGCAGCACGAGCGCCACGTCGCGGTGATGCGGCCGCTCAAACAAGCAGGCGCCCTCCGCCGAGGGCCGCGGTCAACGCCTCGATCAGCGCAGCTTCGTGCGGGGCCAGGTGGCGGGTGTCGACGTGCCGCCAGTTGCGCTCATACAGATCGAGCGCCTGCTGCGGGCTGATCGACTCGACGCCCTCGAGCTGCCAGGCCAGCTTTTGCAACTCGGGAAAGTCGGCCAGGCGGATCGAGCTCGGCAGCGGCGGCGGCGCTTTCGCCGGCGTCGGGTCGTCGAGCGTGAGGGCGAGGTGAAGGGCTTCGGCGGCGGCGGCCCAGGCACCCATCGCCACGCCGGGCTCCCCCCGCTCGATGCGATGCCACGTCGGCCGCGACAGGCCGGCCGCCTCGGCCGCGGCCACGGCCGTCACGCCCTGCGCTTTGCGGGCATCGCGGATGCGCGCGCCGAGACGGACCAGGCGCTCGATGGCGGCGGTCGAGATCTGGGGTGCGCGTGCCGGCATAATTGGATCTCATTATTGACAAATCTAGATAGATGTCAATAATGAGAAACTATATTTCGACACCGACCCGCCGGCGTGGTTCGCCTTTCTCGCGCGCCGAGGCCGCGGCCTCGGCGCATGGCACGGTCAGTGCCCCGCCACCGGTTGATACCTGGCCAGGAACTCGAGTGTCCGTTTCGACGCGTCGTCGGCGTCTGCTTGCCTGTACTCGAACGGTGGCGGGACCCTCTTCAGGTTGAACGCATGGTTGGCCTCTGGATACACGACGAGCTGGAACGAAACAGACTTGGGCGCCGCCTCGAACGCCCTCATCGTTTCTATCGTGCAGCAGCCCCGGTAGTTGTCCTTGCCTCCCGCGAAGACAAGAGTCGGAACCTGCATTGCCGATGACAGCGCGGTCAGATCGGAACCGACACGCGTGAGTGCGGGATAGAACAGGACGATTGCCGACACCTGCTCCTTGAGCGGCGCCCCGAACGCGAGAGTGCCGATTCCGCCGAGCGACAGCCCGATCAGCGCGACCTTCCCGGGTGTCGCCCGCGGCGACGCTTGCGCGTCTCGAATCAGGCTCCGCATGCTGGCTGCGCCGTCCCGGCTTCGATCGTTCGGCCGTATCGAAACGTCTTTGCCGTCCACGAGGACGACGTAGTAACCCTGGGCCGCCAGGTCGGCACTGAATTCGCGATAGAGCTCCGTGCCGGAAGTGCCCGAGGCAACGATGACCACCGGGCCGCGCTCGGTCGGCGGTGCAAACGTCTCCTGCGCCATCGCGGGCGTTTGCGCGAGAGTCGCGCCGCTGGCAAGAGCGAGGACGAAAACGGCGAACGCACTCGCGGCATGATTTCGCGCGGCGTGTCTCCAGGCTGCTCTCATCGCATCTCCTTGTGACGACGGGTGGCCGGAGTCTACGTCTCGGTTAGGCTGGCCAGCGCCGCGCGAAGGCGGCCCGCGCGCAAGGAGCGTTCGACCATGATGACCGGCCTGTTCGACCCCTCGCGGCACGAGCCGCTGCAAGCCCTGCCGTGGAACGAACCCGCTGCCCGCGAGGCGATCCGGCGCATCGCCGATTCAGCTCTGGCGGCGTACGAGCCCGGCCTGGGCTGGCTTGCGCATCCGCTCGACGACCCCGAGCCGCCGATCGACCGCTTTCACAACCTGTACTTCGGCTCCGGCGGGGTGATCTGGGCGCTGCGGCACCTCGAGCAGGACGGGGCGATCGACGCGCTGCCGGATTTCACGCCCTTTGTCGCCGCACTGCGCGACGCCAACCGGCCGCTGCTCGCCGACAGCCAACACGGCAGCGCGTCTTACCTGTTCGGTGATGCGGGACTCGATCTGCTGCACTGGACCCTGCAGCCCGACGAAGCCCTGGGCCAGCGCCTGTTCGACACCGTGCGAGGAAACCTGCACAACCCTGTGCGCGAGGCGCTGTGGGGCAACCCCGGCACGGTGCTGGCCGCCATCCTCATGGCCGAGGTCACCGGCGAGGCACGCTGGACCGCGCTGGTGCGCGAGGCCGCCGATGTGCTGCAGGCCGAGATGGAGATCGACCCCGATACCGGCACCTGGCTGTGGGTGCAGAACCTGTACGGCCGCCCGCCGGTGCGCTACCTCGGCGCTGGCCATGGTTTTGCCGGCAATGCCTACCCCTTCTTGCGGGCGGCGGCGCTGCTGCCGCCCGATCAGGTGGCGCTGCTCGCCGAGCGCGCGCTGGCGACGCTGCAGGCCACCGCGTGGCACGCCGACGGCGGCGCGAACTGGTTCCCCGGCATCAATTCCCAGCGTCCGGCCAATGGGTTGCCGCTGGTGCAGGATTGCCACGGCGCGCCGGGCATCGTCTGCCGGCTGGCCACCGCACCGCGCACGCCCGAATGGGACACGCTGCTGCTGCAGGCCGGTGCACTGGCGTGGCGCGCCGGCCCGCTGAGCAAAGGCGCCAGCCTGTGCCACGGCACCGCCGGCAGCGGTTTCGCCATGCTCAAGCTGTGGCGACGCAGCGGCGAACCGGTCTGGCTCGACCGCGCCTGCGCGCTGGCGATGCACGGCTGCGGGCAGGTCGAGCGGCACCGGGTCGCCTACGGCCAGGGCCGCCACTCACTGTGGACCGGCGACCTGGGCCTGGCCTGCCTGCTGTGGAACTGCGTGACTCGCAGCGACGCCTTCCCGACGCTCGACGTGTTCTGAAGCCGCCGGCCTGCACGCATGCACTGGCCTGGCGAAAGACGACTTGCGATCAAGCATCGGCGATTCCCGGTAGATCGGAAGAGTGCGGTTTTCGAGACCATGAGCACCTCCGCGAGCGCCGCAACGACGCCCGCGCAACCTGTCCTCAACCTGACGAAACCCACTCACCATGACTCAACCATCCATGACAGAGATGGTCGTGCGCATTCACCTGCAGGCCTTCCTGGAACAAAAGGGCCTCGCCGCGATCCTGAGTGACTACGACGATGAAGCCTGCTTTCTCACCGAGGACAAGACCTACCGCGGCAAGCGCGAGATTCAGGACTTCTTCGAGCACTTCATGGCCGCTCCCGCAGCAGGCAATCGACCGCTTTGCGCTGCGCAGCCTGCGCGTCGCAGGCGACGTGGCCTGCATCACCTGGAGCGTGGGCCAGGAACTGCCCCTCGGCACCGATACCTTCGTCGTCCGCCACGGAAAGATCGTTTCACAGACCTTCGCGATGCACGCGGCGCGCGCTTCATGAAAACCAGTTTCACAACCCACGTGCCGTCACGCTCGCCAGTGCATCGCGTCGCTGTCTTCAGCTACGGCGTGGCGGCCTACGCGATCGGCGTGGCGGCGCTGCTCGGCTTGATTCTCGCGATGCTCGGTGTCTACCGCTTCACGGGTGGCCCGCTGGGCGAGCAAGGAATTGCTACCGGCCTGACGCTCGACCTGCTGCTGCTCCTCGCGTTCGCGCTTCAGCACAGTGTGATGGCGCGGCCCGCTTTCAAGGCGCTGTGGACGCGCATCATTCCGGCCGCCTGCGAACGATCCACGTACGTGCTCGCGACCGGGCTGATTCTTCTTCCCATGCTGGCGTTGTGGCAGCCCCAATCGCCTGGTCGGTCGAGGAACCGATCTTGCGGTGGTCCCTGTATGGCGTCGCGGCGGCCGGTTGGACGTACCTGTTCGCCGCCACCTTTGCTGTCGATCATTTCGAGCTCTTTGGCCTGCAGCAGGTTTATCAGGCCCTGCGCGGACGTCCGATCACCCCAGCGCCGTTCAAGGAGCGCTGGATGTACCGCTTCGACCGTCACCCGATCATGACCGGCCTCCTGATCGGCATGTGGGTCACGCCGACCATGACCCTGGACCACCTGCTCTTTGCCGCCGGCTGCACGGTCTACGTCTGGATCGGCGTTCAGTTCGAGGAACGCTCGCTGCGACGGCAATGGGGACGACAGTACGAGGAGTACTGCGAGCGCGTCGGAAGCATCGTGCCCACGATCAAGTGCCGACATCGAGCCGTAGGTGCGCTGCAAGGGCGAGCCCGGCGAACAGGCGACGATGTTCTTCGAGGGTCAGCCCGTGATGATCGGTCGTAACGTATCGAGCTCGTCGACGATGAAGTCGAAGAACGCGGCAACACGTGGGGTGTGCCTCAGCTCGGCCGTGGTAAGCATGCGCCAGACCCGGCTGAGCTCCGCGACCGGCTCGATGACCCTGACCAGATCGGGCTCCGCATCGCCGAGCGCGATCGGCAGCGGTGCGACGCCGACGCCGGCCTTCGCCGAGTAGACGAGGCCGAGCACGCTGTTGCTGCGCGCCACGAGGTTGGCGTGTGGTGCGACCTGGCGAAGCCAGGTCGAAAGGCGGTGCTTCGCCATCGTGTTGTCGAACCCCACGAGTGCGTGCGACGCCAGGTCTTCGACGCGTTCCGGCCGGCCGTGGCGTTCGATGTAGCTGCGGCTGGCGTACACGGCCCAGATCGAATCGCCGATCTTGCGGCCGACCAGGGCGCCGTCGTCGGTGTCGCCGGAGCGCAGCGCGACGTCGGCCTCGCCCTTCGCCAGATCGACGTAGCGGTCGCTCATCACGAAGTGCACTTGCAGAGCCGGGTGGCGCGCCTGGAAGCGCTCGAGCAAAGGCGACTGGGTGATGCGGTAGACGATCGGCTCGGGGCAGGTGACGCGAACGATGCCGGCCACGTCTGCGGCTGCGGTCGCGATCTGCTGCTCGAATGCCGTGACGGCCTGCTCGATGCGTTCCGCGTACGGCAGGAGCGCCTCGCCGAACGGCGTCAGCCGGTAACCCGTCTGCTGGCGCTTGACCAGCGGCTGGCCGATGCGCCGCTCGAGCTCGGCGAGCCGCCTCTGCACGGTCGACTGGTCGAGGCGGAGGGCTCGGCCGGCGGCGAGCGTGCTGCCGTGACGAGCCACCGCCAGCAGGTGCTTCAGGTCGTCCCAGTCGAAGCCTGGCGGGCTATGCGTCATTGCGGCTGCATTGTGCATTCCTGCGGGTTACGCCGAGGCCTGCTGCGCCCTACGCTGGCGCCCCATGAACGCACCGCACGACCCCAATCCGATCTTCAAGGCCGCGATGCGCATCCAGTGGGACGCGGCGGCGCCGGGATGGGATGCGCACACCGCGGAGCTTCGCGCCTGGCTGGCTACGCCGACGGCCGCGATGCTCGCGATGGCAGGCGTGAAAGCGGGTTCGCAGGTGCTCGATGTCGCCGCCGGCGCAGGCGACCAGACGCTCAGCGCAGCGGAGCGCGCGGGGGCGGGCGGCCGCGTCTTCGCCACCGACCTGTCCCCGGCGATCGTCGAGCTCGGCCGGGCCCGTGCCGCCCGCGACGGCGTGGCGAACGTCGAGTTCCAGGTGGCCGACGGCGAAGCCCTTCCTGTGGCCACCGGTGTGTTCGATGCGGCCATCTGCCGTCTCGGCCTGATGTTCTTTCCCGAGCCGCTGCGCGGTCTTCGCGAGATGCACCGCGCGTTGCGACCGGGCGGCGGGATGTGCACGATGGTCTTCGCCGGCCGCGAACGCAATCCCTGCGTCGGCATCCTGATGGCGACGGCGCTAGAACATGCCGGCCTGCCGCCGATGGATCCGGGCACGCCCGGTGGCCTGCTGAGTCTTGGCCGCCCAGGGCAGATGGATGCGCTGTGTCGCGAGGCCGGTTTTCGCGACGTGGCCACGACCGCCATCGACGCGCCGTTTCGGCTGCGATCGGTCGACCACTACCTCGCGTTCGTGCGCAGCTCGGCGAGCCCGATCCTGCAGATCCTGGGCCGCCTCGACCCGGCCGCCGCGGAAACCGCCTGGGCCGATATGCGCGAGCGGCTGCGCGCCTTCGACAGCGCCGACGGCTGGGAAGGGCCCAACGAGCTGCTGCTGACGGCGGGGCGCCGCGCGTGAGGGCCGCCGTGCGAATCACGAACGAGCAACCGCGTGGCGCCGAGCGGCGTCGTCTGCTGCGCGCAGGCGTCGCTGCCGTGACGGCGTTGACGCTGCCTTCGCTCGCCGGCCTGGCCCGGGCGGCACGCGCCGACACGCTTCGGCTGCTTTGCAGCGGCCCGGGCGGCAGCATCCCCGACCTGATCGTGCGCAGCGTGGGCGAGCAACTCGCCGGCGTGCAGGGCCGGCGAGTCGTTGTCGACAACAAGCCCGGCGCCGCAGGGCAGATCAGCGTCGGCGCGCTGAAGTCGGCCCCTGCCGACGGCTCGACGCTGCTGCTCGCGCAGGGGGCGATCGCGACCGTCTATCCCTACCTCTACGCGCGTCTCGGCTACGACGCCTCGGTCGATCTCAAACCCGTGTCGCTGGCGGGCGAGATGTCGCTCGCGCTGGCCGTCGGCCCTGCGGTGCCTGCCGAGGTGAGCACGCTCGCCGACTTCATCGCCTGGCTGCGGCGCCATCCGGCGCAAGCCAACATCGGCTCGCCGGGCACCGGCACGTTGCCGCATCTGCTGTCGGCGATGCTCTTCGGCGAGGAGAAGCTGACCTGGCAGCCCGTCGCCTACGCCGGCGGTCCGCCGGCAGTGAACGACCTGCTCGGCGGCCGGCTCGCGGGGCTCGTGTTGCCCGAAGGCCTGCTGCAGCAGCATCACGCCACGCGGCGCGCGCGGGTGGTGGCGACGTCGGGGCCGGTGCGCAGTGCCTATCTGCCCGACGTGCCGTCGTTCGCCGAGCAGGGCCACCCCGATCTTGTCGTCAAGGAGTGGTTCGCCTTCTTCGCGCCGGGCCGGACGCCAGCGGAAGCCGTCGTTGTCGACGCGGCCGCGCTGAAGGAAGCGATTGCCCGCCCCGAGGTCGCGGCCACCCTCGCACAGGCCGGAATCAGCCCCGCCTCGAGCTCTCCCGCGGCGCTCTCGGCACGCATCGCCGCCGAGCAGCGTCATTGGCAGAACGTGCTTCGGATCTACGGCATTCATGCCGAGTAAAGGGTTTCCTGACGAGAGCCTGCCGTCGATGTGAACTTGTTCGCGCTCGACAAGGCCGTCGACTCGACCTGCGCTTTGTCTGACAGGCATACGCGGCCAACGCGGACGGGGCGTTCCCGAGTGACTCGATACCTTCTCGTATCGGTCACAGGAACACGAAATGAACCCCTTCTACATGAATCGAGAGACGCGCGACTCGCTGATCGCCGAATCGAAACGCCTGATCGCTGAACGTGCCGCCAATGCGGCGGTCCGAAGGAATTCGTCTGGCGGAGCCGCGGTGTCACAGACCTCGCCGCCGCTGGCATCGGCGTCCGACGATGAGGCGCAGGCCGATGGCGTCGAAGAGAACAGCGCCTTCGCCGTGCTCGTGTCCGAACTCTGGTCGGCCTCCTCGAAAGGGAACGGCTCGCAAAGCGAGGGAACCGTCGCGCGGTGACTTCGGCGCCCCAGGCGCTGCGGCCCTCGAAGTTGTGCGCAGACGCGGGGCTCGGTGGCGTGTGCGCGTCGGCGGTTAGCTGAGCCGGGTCTGGCGCGCTTCGCGGCCGCCAGCCCCTGTTTCGACGATCGCCGCATTCACCATTGTCCGCAGCTCGCGCCGGATCGGATAGGTGCTCGACGGAATCAGCTGCGTCATGAAGACGACGCACACGTCTTCCACGGGGTCGACCCAGAACGCGGTCGACGCCATACCGCCCCAGAAGTATTCGCCGAGTGATGAGGCGACGCCGTAGCGGGCCGGGTCGGTCGTGACCGCGAAGCCGAGGCCGAAGCCGAGGCCCTGGTAGGCCGCTTCCGAGAACATGCCTGGCGGGGCGAGGTCGGCGAGCTCGCGGCCGCCCGGCAGGTGGTTCATGCGCATGAGGGCGAGCGTTTTCGGGCCGAGCAGGCGCACGCCGTCGAGCTCGCCGCCGCGGCGCAACATCTCGCAGAAGCGCAGGTAGTCGGCGGCCGTGCCGACGAGGCCGCCGCCACCCGAGGGCGGGCCCGGCGGCGTCGAGAAATCGCCGAGCGCCGGCGCCGGTTCGAGCCGGCCCGAGGCCGATCGCGCGTAGCAGTCGGCGAAGCGCGCGGCCTTCGCTTCGGGCACGTGGAAGTCGGTGTCGATCATGCCGAGCGGCTTCAGGATGCGGCTCTTCACGAACGCGTCGAAGGGTTGGCCCGAGGCCAGGCTCACGAGGTGCCCGACCACGTCGGTCGAGACGCCGTAGTTCCACGAGGTGCCGGGCGAGAACTCGAGCGGCACGCGACTGAGGCCGTCGACCAGGCTGTCGAGACTCTCGGCGGTGAAGGCGTCGAGCGCCAGCGCGCGGTAGGCTGCATCGACGTTCGTCCGGTTCTGGAAGCCGTAGGTGAGGCCCGAGGTGTGGCGCAGGAGGTCGACCACGCGCATCGGCGACTCGACGGGCGCCGTGGTGAAGGCGCCCGGCTGCCCCGAGCGGTAGACGCGCAGGTCGCGCCACGAAGGGATCCACTTCGCGACCGGATCGTCGAGCGCGATGCGGCCTTCCTCGACCAGCATCATGAAGGCGACGCTCGTCACCGGCTTGGTCATCGAGTAGATCCGGAAGATCGTGTCTTCCCCGAGCTGCTGCCCGCGCTCGAGCGACGCGTGGCCCAGCACGCTCTTGTGCACGACCTCGCCGCGGCGCGCGACCACGAGCAGCGCGCCCGCCAGGAGGCCGGGCTCGACATAGCGCTCGGCGAGGAAGCGGTCGATCCGAGCGAGGCGCGGGGCGTCGAAGCCGAGCGCGGCGGGTGAGGCGAGGGGCAGGGGCGTGCTCATGGCGTGATTCTGGCGTGGCGCGGGACAAGCGCAGTGTGCCGCCCTGCCACAATCGATCGTCGTGTCGGCCAATCACCCGGGCCGCGCCTCACCAGGAGTTTTCCATGGGAGACCAGAGGCGCCTGCTGCAACCCGGCGAGACTTCACCGGCTTTCGCGCTGCCTGCCGCGAACCGCGAAGGCATGATCTCTCTTGCCGATCTTCGCGGCCGGCCGTTCCTGATCGGCTTCTATCGCGGACTGCACTGCCCGTTCTGCCGCCGCCAGGTGGTGCAGCTCGCTGCCGCACAGCCGGCCCTCAGCGCCGCCGGGATCGAGACGCTCGCGGTGATCAACACCCCGGTCGAGCGCGCCCGCATGTACTTCCGCCATCGACCGACGCCGGTCATGCTGCTGAGCGACCCCGATTGCGTCACGCACCAGGCCTTCGGTGTGCCGCGCGCGGATTTCCTCCCCGAAGGCAGCAGCGATGTACCCCAGTGGCCCTATCGGACCACCCTGGACCAGTTCATGGCGGCACGCATCAACCCGACCGGCGAAATGCCCGAGCCGCTGCAGCCGATGGAAGCCAACGTGGTCCTGAACGCCAAGGACGGCTTCGAGATGACCGACGCCGATCAGGCAATCATGGCGAACCACCCGACACAGCTCGTCGGGCACTTTCTCGTCGATGCGGACGGCGTCGTCCGCTGGGTGCAGATCGAAGCGCCCGACGACCCGAACGGCCTCTCCATCTTTCCGACCGCGGCGCAGCTCGTTGCCGCCGCGAGCAGCCTCGGACACTGACTCTCGCGGTCAGCAGAGGAACGGCAGCACGACCAGCGAATCGCGATCCACGCCGGCCCTGGTGCAGACCTCGTCGGCACGGATGAAGTAGGACTCGGCGCGCGCGTCGTCGCCCTGATCGAGGGCCAGGGTCGCCATGCCTTCGAGGCAGGGAAACATCAACTGGGGCTCGCCCATTTCCTCGGCCAGCGCCAGCGCCTCCTCGTAGTACTTCAGCGCCTTGCCGGCGTCGCCATGGCACTGGTGGATCTGCCCGAGAACGACCAGTGGCACCGCCAGGTGGTCGAGCAGCCCGAGGCGCCGATCGAGATCGATCGCGGACTGCGCCGCATGCAGCCCCTCGTCGTCGCAGCGCTGCGTGAGCGCGCAGAAGGCGACGGCGAGATTGGCGTAGAGGCGCGACTGGAATCCGAGGTCACCGATCTTCTTGGCGATATCGAGCCCCATCCGGCAGGTCTGCACGGCGCGTCCCGGGTCGAGCGTCGCATACAGCACGCCAAGATTCGCATAACTGCGGCAGGCGGCCTGCAACAGCCCCGCCTCCTGCGCCACCGTGACGCTGCGCTCGATGCGTTCGATGGCCTCGGCAGCACGCCCGAGCCGCGCGAGTGCGGCCCCGATCGTGTTGAGCGAATGCGAGATGGCCAGCGTCGCCGCCCGTCGCAAGGCCGGATCGTCCCGGCCCCGATCGGCGGCGTGCTCGGCCTGCAGCAAGGCGCGCCGGGCC
>JBBRFB010000073.1:0-17388 GCA_038225015.1 Burkholderiales bacterium | reverse complement strand
GTGCCGTCGACCGAGAAGTGCTCCTTGGACAGAAGCTGGCGCTTGTCGGCGAGCTGCATCACTTGGGTGAAGAAGCGCTCCACCACCGCGTGGTCGAGCAGCCGGTCGCGGTTCTTGGAGAACACCGAGTGGTCCCAGACCGCATCGTCGATGGCCAAGCCGATGAACCAGCGGTAGAGCAGGTTGTAGCGAATCTGCTCCATCAGCTGGCGCTCGCTCCTGACCGAGAACAAGACCTGGATCAGCATCGCCCGAAGCAGCTTCTCGGGGGCAATGGAGGCTCGACCGGTGTCGGCGTAGATCTCGTTGAACAGACC
Organism: Burkholderiales bacterium; assembly: GCA_038225015.1. Lineage (GTDB taxonomy): Bacteria > Pseudomonadota > Gammaproteobacteria > Burkholderiales > Burkholderiaceae_C > Schlegelella_A. The sequence continues at coordinate 17,071 of JBBRFB010000073.1, read as the reverse complement.
GTTCAAGCCCTTCAAGGCTTCGTTGACCAACGCAGCGATTGCCCTGAGCGGATGATCGGCCGGCACGAAGTCCTCGAGCTTGGAGAACGTGAACATCGCTTCCTGCATCCCGTCCGATCCACGCATGGTCAACCCGCCTCAGCCATGAACATGCCTTCCACAACGATTCCTTCGCATGCGGCGTTTACGCGGCGGGGAATTTCAACAGCCTGCTAGGGGCTTCGCTCGCCGGCGCTGCCCGTCGCGGCCCCTGTTGAGCGCAAGCGCCCCTGTCTCGAAGGTCGATTTTTGGCGGCGCACAATCGTGCGCCAGGCGCGTGCCCCCGCGCCGGCGATTCCACCGGGGCCATGTCGAGGTCAACCATGTTGAAAAACCTCATCCGCGGCTGCCGTGCGCTGCTCGCGATCCTGGCGTTCGGCGCCGTCACCTTTCCTGCGCGAGCGGCCGACGCCGCGACGCCGCCACTCGTCGTCGGCTTCGTCTACGTCAGCCCGGTCGGCGAAGCCGGCTGGACCTACCAGCACGATCTCGGTCGGCGCGCGCTCGAGCGCGCCCTCGGCCCGCGCGTGAAGACCGTCGTCGTGGCGTCGGTGGCCGAAGGGCCCGACGCCGAGCGGGTGATGCGCGACCTCGTCGTCTCGCGCGGCGCGCGGCTCGTCTTCGCCACCAGCTTCGGCTACCTCGAGCCCGCCCTGCGGGTCGCGGCCGAGTTTCCTGCCGTCAAGTTCGAGCACGCCGGCGGCTACAGGCAGGCGCCCAATCTCGCCACCTACGACGCGCGCTATTACGAGGCGCGCTGGCTGGCCGGCTGGCTGGCCGGCAAGGTGAGCCACTCGGGCGTCGCCGGCTACGTGGCCGGCTTTCCTGTGCCCGAAGTCGTGCAGGGCATCAATGCCTTCACGCTCGGCATGCGCGCCGCGAACCCGCAGGCGCGCGTGCGCGTCCTCTGGCTCGGCACGTGGTTCGACCCGGCCAGGGAGCGCGAGGCGGCGCAGTCGCTCATCGACCAGGGTGCCGACGTCCTCACCCATCACAGCGGCTCGACGGCGGTGGCGCAGGCGGCGCAGGCCAACTTCAGGTCGCGCGGGGTGCGGGTCGTGCCGTACCCGAGCGACATGCGCGCCTTCGCTCCCGACGCGCAGCTCTGCGCCGTCGAGCACCACTGGGGCGCCTTCTACACCGGGGTCGCCGAACGCGTGCTCGCCGGCACGTGGACGAACGCGCCGGTCTGGGGCGGCATCGCCAGCGGCATGGTCGACATCGCGGCCATCGACCCGACGCTGCCTGCCGCGCTGCGGAGCGCACTCGCCGCCAGGCGCCGGGCCATCGTCGGCGGCACGCTGAAGCCGTTCGCCGCGCCGCTGGTGGACAACACCGGCGCCGTCCGGCTGGCGAGCGGCGCCCTCGACGACGCCCGCATCAGGACGATGGACTGGTTCGTTGCCGGCGTGGTCGGCCACGTGCCGAAGTCGCGCTGAGCCTCGAAGCGCCGTTGGCGGGTCAGGTGCCGGCCAGGGCGGCTACCCGGTCGCGGTGGCGCCGCGCGGTCGACTACGCGGCGGCGAACACCCCGAGCGCGTCGGCCAGCGCCGCCGCCTGCGCCCCGAAGGCGTACGCGTCCATGCCGAGGCTGCCCATCGTCGCGCTGTCGTGGATGCGCACCGGCGCTGCGCTTCGGCCGCCGGCACCGGCGGCGACGTACCAGGGCAGCAGGTGCTCGTCGGTCGGGTGCATGTCGGCGGCGTGCGGCGCGCGGCTGCGGTAGTCGAACAGGGCGTCCCAGTCGCGTGCCGCCGAACGATCGGCGATCCAGCGTCGGAAGGCCGCGCTCTCGGCGATCTCGGGCTGGGCTGCGTCCGGGTGCAGGCTGCCACCCCGGAAGACCCGGCCGAGGTTGTGCGTGATGCTGCCGCTGCCGAGCACGAGCACGCCGTCTTCGGCCAGCGGCGCCAGGGCCGCGCCGAGCGCGAACTGCGCGCCGGTCGGCTGGTCGGCAACGAAGGCGAGCGGCACGACGGGGATGTCGGCGTCTGGGTAGATGAAGCGCAGCGCCGTCCAGGCGCCGTGGTCGAGGCCGCCTTCGGGTACCGATTGCGCCGCCATGCCGGCGCCACGCAGCAGGGCCAGCATGCGCGCCGCGAGCGCCGGATCGCCAGGTGCGTCGTAGCGCAGGGTGCGCAACCGCGGGTCGAAGCCGCCGAAATCGTAGATCGCCTCGTGCTGCGGCGCGGCGAGCACCACCGGCACGCGCGCTGCCGTGTGCGCCGAGACCGAGACGATCGCCCGAGGCCGGCCGAAGGTCGCATCGATGACGGCGCCGAGCCGCTTCATGAAGGCGCCCGCCTCGCCGGGCTCGAGCGCGATCATCGGCGAGCCGTGGGAGACGAAGAGGCTGGGGAGGGGAGAACGCATGCGCTATTTGAGCACCCGGCGCGGCCCGCGGGATTCAGCGCCATCGCACGGAGCGTTCGAGACCGGCGAAGCCCTGCGATGCGCACCGGGCGGGCGAGTCGTGTACCTTCCGCCGATGTCCGAACCGAGTGCCGTCGCCCTGCCTGTCGAGCCCGCTCCTGCGGCCGGCGCCTCGCCGAGGCACGGCGTGCCGTCGGCATGGCGGCTCGGCTGGCGCCAGCTCCTGCGCGACTTTCGCGCCGGCGAGTTGCGCCTGCTCGTCTTCGCCGTGACGCTCGCGGTCGCCGCGCTCACGGCGGTCGGCTTCTTCGCCGACCGGATGAACGGCGGTCTCGCGCGCGACGCTGCCCAGCTGCTCGGCGGCGACGCGATCGTCGCCAGCGACCAGCCGACCCCGCCCGAGTTCGCCGCCAAGGCACGGGCGCTCGGGCTGGCGACGGCGACGACGGTCAACTTTCCGAGCATGGCGCGAGCGTTGGACGCGCAAGGCGGGGCGACGCGGCTGGTCAGCGCGAAGGCGGTGAGCGACGCCTACCCGTTGCGCGGCAAGCTGCGCCTGCGTGCCGCCGGCGGGACCGATCACGACATCGCCGCCGCGCCCGCGCCCGGCACCGCCTGGGTCGATGCAAGCGTGCTCGACGCGCTCGGACTGAAGGTCGGCGACCGCCTGCTCCTTGGCGACGCGACCTTCACGCTGGCCGAGGTCATCGTCCTCGAGCCCGATCGCGGCACCGGCTTCGCCAGCCTGGCGCCGCGCGTCATGTTCAACGTCGCCGACCTGGCGGGGACCGGGCTGGTGCAGCCGACGAGCCGGGTGAGCTACCGGCTCGCTGTCGCCGCGAGCGCAGCCCGCGACGCCAGGGTGGCGGAGTTCGTCGACTGGTCGGAGGCCGAGATCAAGGCGCGCAGCCTGCGCGGCATGCGCCTCTCGTCGCTCGCGACCGGCCGCCCGGAGATGCGGCAGACGCTCGACCGCGCGGAGAAGTTCCTGAACCTCGTCGCCCTGCTGGCGGCGCTGCTCGCGGCCGTCGCCGTCGGCATCGCCTCGCGCGACTTCGCCGGCCGCCACCTCGACGACTGCGCGATGCTGCGCGTGCTCGGCCTGCCGCAGCGGACCATCGCCACGCAGTACCTGGTCGAGTTCGCCCTCGTCGGCATTGCCGCGAGCGCGGCCGGCCTGGCGCTCGGCTTCGCCGTCCATTTCGTCTTTCTCTGGTTTCTCTCCGGCCTGGTCCAGGTCGCGCTGCCGCCGCCCGGCCTCTGGCCGGCGCTGTTCGGGGTCGGCGTCGGCTTCACGCTGCTGCTCGGCTTCGGCCTGCCGCCGGTGCTGCAGCTGGCGCGGGTGCCGCCGCTGCGCGTCATCCGGCGCGACCTCGGCGCCATGAAGCCGGCCTCGATCGCCGTTCTCGGCGCCGGCACGCTCGGCTTCGCGGCGCTGCTGCTGGCAGTGTCGAGCGACCTCAAGCTCGGCCTCATTGCCGTCGGTGGCTTCGCTGCCGCCGTGTGCGTGTTTGCGCTCTGCGCCTGGCTGGCGCTGGTCGTCCTGCGCCGTTCGGTGCCCGACACCGGCGCGCCGCGCTGGCTCGTGCTGGCGACGCGGCAGACGGCGGCGCGGCCGGCCTTCGCGGTGCTCCAGGTCACCGCGCTCTCGGTCGGCCTGCTGGCGCTGATTCTGCTGGCGCTGCTGCGCACCGACCTCATCGCCAGTTGGCGCGAGGCAACGCCGAAGGATGCGCCGAACCGCTTCGTCATCAACGTGCAGCCGCCGCAGGCCGACGCCTTCCGCGACAAGCTCGAGGCGGCCGGCATCGAGCGCTACGACTGGTACCCGATGATCCGCGGCCGCCTCGTCGCGATCAACGGCAAGGCCGTCGACGCCGACGCGTTCGCCGAAGGGCGGGCGCGGTCGCTGGTCGAGCGCGAGTTCAACCTGAGCCACAGCGCCACCCTGCCCGAGCACAACGAGATCGCGGCGGGGCGCTGGCAGCCGGACGAAGCGGGTGGCCTGAGCGTCGAGGAAGGCCTCGCCGCGACGCTCGGGCTGAAGCTCGGCGACAGGCTCCGGTTCGACCTGGCCGGCAGCTTCGCCGAGGGCCGCATCACCAGTCTGCGCAAGGTCGACTGGTCGTCGATGCACGTCAACTTCTTCGTCCTCTTTCCCATCGCAGCGATGGTCGACGCGCCGGTGAGCTACGTCGCCGCCTACCGCGCGCCGGCCACGCCCGGCTTCGACAACGCCCTGAGCCGCGATTTCCCGAACATCACCTCGATCGATGTCTCGGCGACGATCGCGCAGATCCAGCACGTGCTCGACCAGGTCGTGCGGGCGGTCGAGTTCCTGTTCGGCTTCACGCTCGCCGCCGGGCTGGTCGTCCTGTTCGCTGCCGTCAGCGCAACGCGCGAGTCGCGGGCGCGCGAGTACGCCGTCATGCGCGCGCTCGGCGCCAGCAGCCGGCTCCTGGCCGCCGTGCAGCGTGCCGAGCTGCTCGGCGTCGGTGCCCTTGCCGGCTTGCTCGCGTCGCTCGCCGCCATCGCCGTGAGCTGGGCGCTCGCCCGCTACGTGTTCGAGTTCAGCTGGCGGCCGTCGGCGCTGGTGCCGCTGGCGGGCAGCGTGGCGGGTGCCGTGCTTGCGCTCGCCGCGGGTTGGTGGAGCCTGCGCGAGGTGCTGCGCCGGCCGGTGGTCCAGACCTTGCGCCAGGCCGCGGATTTGTAGGCACGACGCGGCGAAATCGCACGCTCGCGGCGATGGGCCCGGGGGCCGCCGCCTCGACCGGAGGGATCCGGCGGCATACTCGGCGGCCTATGCCGTCGCAGTCCAGGAACCGCCTGCTCCGCGTCCTCCACCTCGAGGACTCCGAGCTCGACCACGAGCTGATGGTTGCGCACCTCGCGCGCGGTGGCCTGAAGGCGCGCACGACGCGAGTCGAGACGGAGGCGGGCTTCATCGAGGCGCTTCAGGAGCCGTGGGACGCCGTCATCTCCGACTACAACCTGCCGGGCTTTTCCGGCCTCGCCGCGCTCGAGCTGCTGAAGTCGAGCCAGCGCGACATTCCGTTCATCCTCGTGTCGGGCGAGATCGGCGAAGACACCGCCGTGGAGGCGATGCGCAACGGCGCCAGCGACTACCTGCAGAAGGCGCATCTCGCTCGACTGGTACCGGCGCTGCTCCATGCCGTCGACGCCGCCGAGACGCGGCGGGCCCGCGTCAAGGCCGATCGCGAGCTCGTCGCGTCGAAGCAGCGGCTGCACGAGCTCGCGCAGCACCTGCAGACCAGCGTCGAGCAGGAACGGGCGGCGATCGCGCGCGAGATCCACGACGACGTCGGCGGCTCGCTCACGGCGCTCAAGTTCGATCTCGCCTGGATCGCCCGCCACTCGAACGCCCCGCAAGTCGTCTCGCGCGTGCAGTCGGCGCTCGAGACGGTGAGCCATGCGGTCGAGGCGAGCCAGCGCATCATGCACAACCTGCGCCCGGCGATCCTCGAGCAAGGGCTGACGGCGGCGCTGCACTGGATCGCGTTGCGTTTCGAGCGCCGCAGCGGGGTCGAATGCATGCTCCGGATGCCGAAGCAGGCGTTCGATCTGCCGCCCGGCGTGCCTCTGGTGGCCTACCGGACTGCCCAGGAGGCGCTCACCAACATCACCAAGCACGCCCAGGCGACGCGGGTGCAGATCGACCTGTCGCTCGCCGGCGGCGTGGTCTCGCTCGAGATCAGCGACAACGGCCGCGGCCTGAGCCAGGAAGACCTTGCCAAGGCGCGCTCGTTCGGCATCCGCGGCCTCTACGAGCGGGCGACCACGGTCGGCGGCTGGATCGACCTGTCGAGCGGCCCGCACGGCACGACCCTGATCCTGTCGGTGCCGCTTGACATCACCGACACCCACGTCCCCGACGCGGTGCCCGATCGCTCGTACGATCCCAGCCAGTGGGCGGACGTCTAGCCATGATCAAGGTCTTCCTCTGCGACGACCACGCGTTGATCCGTCGCGGCATACGCGACACGCTGTCCGATGCGGCCGACATCGAGGTCGTCGGCGAGGCCGGTGACTACGGCGAGCTGCGCGCCCTGATGCGCGAGAAGACCGCCGACGTGCTCGTGCTCGACATCAACCTGCCCGGGCGCAGCGGCCTCGACGTGTTGCACGCGCTGAAGGACGAGAGCACGGCGATGCGCGTGCTCGTCGTCTCGATGTACCCCGAAGACCAGTACGCCATCCGGGCCCTGCGCGCAGGCGCCTTCGGCTACGTCAACAAGGGCGGCGACCCGGCCCTTATCGTCAGCGCCGTGCGCACGGTGGCGCAGGGGCGAAAGTACGTCACGCCGGAGATCGCCCAGATGCTGGTCGAGAGCCTGACGGCGCCGTCGGTCGAGAACGCCCACGACCGGCTCTCCGACCGCGAGATGCAGACGCTGGTGATGATCGCGTCGGGCAAGCGCCTCTCCGACATCGCCGAGGAGCTGATGCTGTCGCCGAAGACGGTGAGCGTGTACCGCGCCCGCGTTCTCGAAAAGCTCGGCCTGGCCAACAACTCCGAGATGACCGTGTACGCGATCAGGAGCGGGCTGGTCGGCAACTGACGACCGGGGTGCCGACGTGGGTCAGGCGGCAGGCGCCGGGCCGGTGGGGATCGGGACAGCGGGGCACTCTGCTGCGCGCATGTCCCCCGGAGCCGGCCTGCGGCCGACGCCTCCGCTTTTACATAGCTCCGCCGAGCGCCCCCCGGTCCCGATCCGCGCGCCGATCTGCGTTTTCTAGGGCTCGGCGTTCGGGAAGAACAGCTGCTCGCCGCCGACCTGGTACGACGCGATCACGCGCTGGCCGGCAGGCGACACGACCCAGTCGGAGAACGCCTGCGCCAGGTCATGCTTGACATGCGGGAACTTGGCCGGGTTGACGACGATGACGCCGTACTGGTTGAACAGACGCTTGTCGCCGGCGACGAGGATGCCGAGGTCGCCGCGGTTCTTGAAGGCCAGCCAGGTGCCTCGATCGGTGAGCGCGTAGGCCTCGCTCGAGGAGGCGATGTTGAGCGCGGGGCCCATGCCGCAGCCGCACTCCTTGTAGCCCGCGGGCTTCTTCGCGGCGATGTCGACGCCGGCCGCCTTCCAGTAGCGCAGCTCCGCCGCATGCGTCCCGCTCTTGTCGCCGCGCGAGACGAAGGGCGACGGCGTCGTGGCGAGCTTGGCAAGGGCGGCCGTGATGTCCTTGCCCGCGACACCGGCCGGGTCCGCCTTCGGGCCGACGAGGACGAAGTCGTTGTACATCACGTCGCGCCGCTTCAGGCCCCAGCCTTCGGCGATGAACTTCTCCTCGGCCGCCTTGTCGTGCACGAACAGGATGTCGGCATCGCCGCGCCGGCCCATGTCGAGCGCCTGTCCCGTGCCTTGCGCGACGACGCGCACCTGGATGCCCGTGGCCTGGGTGAAAGCGGGCAGCAGGTGACCGAACAGGCCCGACTGCTCGGTCGAGGTGGTCGAGGCCATGACGATGAACTTGTGCTGGGCGAAGGCGAGCTGGCAGACGGCGAGCGCGAGCAGGCCGATGAGGTGGCGTCGAAGGAGGTGCATGCAGGTTCCGGAAGGTACTGGACCGAGAATGTGCGGGTGTCGCGCGCGACGCGCCGACTGGCCGCGGAGTTGCCCATTCTTCCGGCCCCCGCCTTTCTTGACGATATGAACGGCGATGCATAAGGTTCATCTCACCTATCGGCTCGGGCGCGGCGAGTCCGGCACAGGGCAGGGCGAGGCCCTGGCGCATCCCCTGGCCGCGTTGCTCGGTGCCATCCACGGTGCCGGCTCCATCGCCGGCGCGGCACGCTCGCTCGGCCTGTCGTACCGCCACGTCTGGGGCGAGCTCAAGCGCTGGGAGAGCGAGTTCGATCGGCCCCTGGTGCAGTGGGCCAAGGGCCAGCCGGCGCGGCTGGCGCCTTTCGGCGAGAAGCTGCTGTGGGCCGAGCGCCGTGCCCAGGCCCGGCTTGCACCGCAGATCGAGGCGCTTCACGCCGAGCTCGAGCGCGCCTTCGCGGTCGCCTTCGACGACGAGGCGCAGGTGCTCACGATGTACGCCAGCCACGATTCGGCCCTGCCGGCATTGCGCGAACTGGCGGCTCGCCGGGCCCGACTGCACCTCGACATCCAGTTCACCGGCAGCGTCGGTGCGCTCGAGGCGCTCGATGCGGGCCGCTGCCAGGTGGCTGGTTGCCACGCCCTGGCCGGCACCGCTGCCGACTCGCCGACCGCGCGCGCCTTCCGACCGCTGCTCGAGCCCGGCCTGCACAAGCTGCTCGCCTGCGCCGAGCGAACCCAGGGCCTGATCGTCGCGCCGGGCAACCCGCGCGGCATCGCCACGCTGGCCGACCTGGCGCGCGACGACGTCCGCTTCGTGAACCGGGCCGTGGGCGCCGGCAGCCGGATCCTGCTCGACGAGCTGCTCGAGCGTGCTGCGATCGACCCGGCGTCGATCGCCGGCTACGCGACGCGCAGCGAGCCGTCGCACGAGGCCGTCGCCGAGGCCGTCGCCAGCGGCACGGCGGATGCGGCCTTCGGCATCGAGGCGTCGGCGCGGCGCCGTGGACTCGAATTCGTCGCGCTCGCCGAGGAGCGCTACGTCCTCGTCTGCCTGAAGGGCGCGCTCGAGGAGCCGCCGCTTCTCGCACTGCGCGAGCTGCTGGCCAGTGCCGACTGGCGCGAGACCCTTGCCGGCATCGCCGGCTATTCGCCGGGCGACGCCGGCACGGTGCTGTCGCTGACGCTCGTCTTTCCCTGGTGGCGCGACCGGTGGCCGAAGCGCTAGCGCGTGGCGCGGCGGCGGATGCAGTCGATGTAGGCCTCGCCGTCCGGCGGCAGGCCGACTTGCTGCGCGTCCCACAGCATCTGGCCGAGGCACTCCATCACCTCGTGCTGGGCCGCGTGCGCAGAACCGAGCCGGGCGGCCAGCAGCTGGAAGGCCTGGCGAATGCCGGCCGGCTGGTCGATCGAGACCTGCTCGCTGATCGAGACGTGCATCGACAGGTGCAGGAAGGGGTTGCTGCGTCCGTCCGCGCCGTCGTAGGTCGCCGCCAGTGCCTCTTCGAGGCGGACGAAAGCCTCGTGATGCTCCGGGTGGTCTGCGATCCAGTCGGCGGCCATCGTCTCGAGCGGTGTCGCCGGGGCGCCCGCCTGGCGCTTGCGCCAGGACTCGACGAAGAAGCGCCGAACGTCCTGCTGGGAAGGGGCGAACATGACCTGATTGTCGGTCTGCATTCAAGCGGGGCGAACGCAGGCGACGAAAGCATTGCGGCGCCAAGGGGCCGCCGGCCACCAGAATGACTCGTCATCTTCTTGCGGCAGTCCCCCCCGATTCCACGCCATGAACGTCACGACCGAACAACTCTTCACCGATGCCCGTACCCACAACTGCTTCAGCGACGAACCGATACCCGTCGAGACGCTGCGCGCCATCTACGACCTGATGAAGTGGGGCCCGACGTCGGCGAACAGTTCGCCGGCGCGGGTCGTGTTCGTGCAGTCGCCAGCCGCCAAGGACAAGCTCCTCGCCTGCATGTCGCCGGGCAACCACGACAAGACGCTGGCGGCGCCCGTGAGCGCCATCATCGGCATGGACATGGCGTTCTACGACAAGCTGCCGCAGCTCTTTCCGCACGCCGACGCCAAGCCCTGGTTCGCCGGCAAGCCGGATCTGGTCGAGGCCACGGCGTTTCGCAACTCGAGCCTGCAGGGCGGCTATTTCATCGTCGCCGCGCGGGCGCTGGGCCTCGACTGCGGGCCGATGAGCGGCTTCGACAGCGCCAAGGTCGACGAGGCGTTCTTCGCCGGCACCACGATCAAGACCAACTTCATCTGCAACCTCGGCCGGGGTGAGGCGGGCAAGCTGTTCGCGCGCAGCCCGCGCCTTTCGTTCGCCGAGGCCTGCCGGATTGAGTAGCGGCGGCGGCTCAGCCGTGTCGCGGCAGGAAGTGGGCGATCGAGTTGGCGTAGTAGCGGATCAGCGTCGCCTCGGCCGGTTGCGCCGCGTAGAGGCCTTCGCTCTCGACCACCAGCCGTCGCAGCGTCAGCGCCCTGAGGCCGACGGTGACGGCGTAGTCGAGGTCCTGGCGCGGCACGTAGATGTGCGCGCCGGCGGCTTCGAGGCGTTCGATCAGCTGCTTCACCTCGGCCTTCAACTCGAGCTCCGAGATCGGCCGGCCTTCCTGTTGCAGGATCACGGTCGCGATGAGCGGCACCGGCAGTACCGGCACGACGCCGCCGACCGCCGCCATCAGGCGTGACCCGAGCTCGCCGATGGCGCGCCGGCGCTCGTCGCCGGCGAGCTTGCGAAAGTCGATGCCGCGTTCGGCGCAGTAGGCCCGCATCGACAGGGGCGTGCCGAAGTTGACGCAGGCGTAGCCGAATCGACGCCAGTCGGTGCCCAGCATCAGGCGGACGTTGTTGACGACGAAGCCGAGCGTGTTCCAGACCGCCCAGAAGCGGCTCGGCCGGCGGGCGTTCGGGTCGGCGGAGAGGAGCAGGGTGCGGTCTTCGAGGACGCGGTCGTAGTTGAGGCCGAGCGGCAGGAAGACGAGGTCGCGCTCGCCGTCGAGCGCGAAGCCGCGCAGCATGTAGTCGATGACGCCGAGCTTGGGCTCGCGCATCAGGCCGTCGCGCGTCAGGCCGCCTTCCGGGAACACCGCCTGCGGCACGCCGGCCTCGGTCGCCATCGCGATGTAGCACTCGAGGACGCGGCGGTAGAGCTCGTCCTTGGAGTTGCGGCGCACGAAGTACGCGCCCATCGAGCGGATCAGCGCCGAGAGCGGCCACGAACGCGCCCACTCGCCGACGGCGTACGACAGCGCCGCCTGCTCGACGGCGAGGTGGCTGGCCAGGATGTAGTCCATGTTCGAGCGGTGGTTCATGACGAACACCACCGTCGCGTTCTCGGGCACCGTCGCGAGCGCGTCGCTGTCGACGTAGCCGAGGCGAACGCGGTAGAGGCCGCGCGAGACCTTGCGGCCGATCCAGTTGCCGATGCGGAAATAGGCGTAGGCATTGAACGCCGGCACGATCTCGCGGGCGTAGCGTTCGACCGTCGCCAGCACGGCGGCGAGCGGCGTCCTGGTCTCGGCGGCGAAGCGCTCGGCCGCCGCCTGCACCTTGGGCTCGCCGAGCAGGCGGTGGATCAGCACCTGTCGTCGCGTCCGCTGGAACGGCCGCACCCCGATCCGCAGCCGCGACGACACCTCCTCGAGGACGACGTTCACCCTGCCGGCGACGAACCAGCGCAGCGCCGGCAGCAGCAGCCGGGCCGCCGCCGTCCACGCGGCCAACGCGAGGATCACCAGCAGGAGCCAGAGCGGCAGCGTCACGTCGTCTGTCATCGCCGGCATTGTCGGCGTACGGCGCCGGCAGCGGCGGCAATCACCGCCCGGGCCAGCGGTCGTGTCGCGTACGCAGCCGCGTCACGCCGCCGGCTCGCCCTCGGTGCGCGCGAGATCGAGCGACTGTCCGGCCGCGGCGCTCCAGCCGCTTCGCGACTGCCGTTCGGCGGCCTGCTTGCGCTCGAGCGCGAACAGCTCCTCGAGCTGCCGCCGGCCCTGCTTGGCGGCCGCGATCAGGCGCGCCTCGTCCTTGCGATGCGGCGCCATCTCGCCGAGCTGGGCGACGTTGTGGCGGCGAAAGCGCAGCGCCAGGTTGCGGGCGGTGTGCGGCTGCCAGCCGAGCTGCTCGAGGGCGCTGCGCGCGCTCATCAGCGCCGAGTCGAGTGTCTCCCGCTCGATCAGGCGCACGCCCTGCTCGTAGAGCTCGTAGTAGTGCTGGACGTTCCGGGCGCGGGCCACGACGGTGAGTCGCGGAAAGTGCTCGCGCGCCATCTTCGCCACCTCGACACTTTGCTGCACGTCGTCGATCGCCAGGACCAGGATGCGCGCCTCGTCGGCGCCGGCGGTGCGCATCAGGTCGAGCCGGGTGGCGTCGCCGTAGTAGACGCGCCAGCCGAACTTGCGCAACGCCTCGATCTGCTCGCCGTCGTGGTCGAGCACCGTCGGCGCGACGCCGTTGGCGTAGAGCATGCGACCGACGATCTGGCCGTAGCGGCCGAAGCCGGCAATGATCACCGGTGCGTGCTGCTGCTCGTGCAGCTCCTCGGCGTTGCCGCGATGGCCATCGGACAGCAGCGGCACCCACCAGCGGTCGGCGGCGACGAGCAGGAGCGGTGTCAGCAGCATCGAGATCGCCACGGCAGCGATGAGGAGCGAGGACACCGGCGCCGCGATCACGCCGGCCTGCGCCGCCGCCTGGAAGACGACGAAACCGAACTCGCCGCCCTGGGCGAGCAGGAGGATGAAGACTGGCCGCTCGATCTTCGGGATCGGCATCGCCCGCGCCATCAACCACAGCACCAGCGCCTTCAGCGCCAGGAAGCCGGCGACCACAGCGGCGACGAGGAGCGGCTGGCGCAGCACGACCGCGAAATCGATGCTCATGCCGACGGCGATGAAGAAGAGGCCCAGCAGCAGCCCCTTGAAGGGCTCGATGTCGGTCTCGAGCTCGCGCCGGTACTCGCTCTCGGCGAGCAGCACGCCGGCCAGGAAGGCGCCGAGCGCCATCGACAGCCCGACGGCGTTCATCAGCGCCGCGGTGGCGACAACGAGAAGCAGGCTGGCAGCGGTGAAGATCTCGGGCGTCTCGCTCTTTGCGATCCAGCGCAGCATCGGTCGCAGCAGCAGCCGGCCGCCGAGGATGATGACGGCGATGGTCCCGATCGCCTGGGCGGCGCCGAGCCAGCCGCCGCCTCCGCCCTGGCTGCCGGCGAACGCGAGGAACGGCACGAGGGCAAGGATGGGAATCGCCGCGATGTCCTGCAGCAGCGCCACCGAGAGAATGCTCTCCCCCGAGGTTGTCGCCATCAGGTTGCGCTCGCCGAGGACGCCGAGCCCGATGGCGGTCGACGACAGCGCCAGGCCCAGCGCGGCGACGATGGCGAGCCGCCAGTCGATGCCGCAGACGATGGCGCCGAGGCCGAGGAGGGCGGCCGAGCCGAGGAGCTGGGCGCTGCCCCAGCCGAAGATGGGCTTGCGCAATGCCCACAGCCGCTGCGGATCGAGCTCGAGGCCGACGACGAAGAGCATGAGGACGACGCCGAATTCGGCGAAGTTCAGCATGTCGTGGGGATCGGTGACGAGCTTGAGCCCCCACGGCCCGATGAGGATGCCGGCGCCGAGGTAGCCGATGATCGAGCCGAGGCCGAGAAAGCGGGCCACCGGCACCGCGAGCACGGCGGCGGCGAGGTAGACGAGGCTGCCGGTGAGCCAGGAGCCGTGTTCCATCAGGCAGCCTCCTTCAGCGTCGCTTCGCTCGGGCGCACGTCGAGCGGGACGATGCACGTCGGGCAAGCGTCGAGCTCGGCCATTTCCGGCCAGTCGGGGTAGGCGGCGAGCCGCGCCGCGTAGGTCTCGGCATGGCCGGCGATCTCGCTATCGCTCGCCTTGTGCGCGCCGTGCAGCAGGAGCGGCGGCAGGAAGCGCATGCCGCAGAGTGCCGCCGTCTGCTCGTACGGCGGCAGGAAGGCGTCGAAGAAGTAGCGGTTGTAGCTGTCCGGCCGGTAGGAGTCCTGCGGCCCGCCGGTGCTCGCGACCAGCCACACGTCCTTGCCCCGTACCGCGTCGCCTCCTGGCCCGTAGGCCCAGCCGAAGGCGAGAACCTCGTCGACCCAGAGCTTGAGCAGCGGCGTCATGCCGTACCAGTGCAGCGGGTGCTGCCAGACGATCAGCCGCGCCGCCGCGAGCGCGGCCTGCTCGGCCGCGACATCGATCAGGTAGTCGGGATAGAGCGCATAGAGGTCGCGCACGGCAATCCGCCCCGGCAGCTCGCGCTCGGCCAGCCCTTCTGCGGCGCGCATCAGATGTCGGTTTGCCCGTGAGACCTCGATCTCGGGGTGGGCGACGATGACGAGGATCTCGGCGCCGGCGGGCGTCGTCGTCTGCGTGGAGGAGGCGGTGTCGACCATGGCGGCTCGCTGGCTGGTTCGCGATGACCGGTGCGCTTTGGCCCCCGGGGGCGGCTAACATAACCGCAAACGAAGAAAGGAGCGCGCATGCCCGTGATCGTGGTCGCCAATCCGAAGGGAGGCGTTGGCAAGACGACGCTGGCGACCAACCTCGCCGGCTACCTGGCCTCGCGCGGCCGCGCCGTGATGCTCGGCGATGCCGACCGCCAGCAGTCGTCGCGCACCTGGCTGGCAATGCGTCCGGCCGGGCTGCCGAAGATCAGCGCCTGGGAGACGAGCCACGGCGACGTCGTGCGCCCACCGAAGGGAACCACGCACGTCGTCCTCGACACCCCCGCCGGCCTGCACGGCAAGCGCCTCGACGACGTGATGAAGCTCGCCGACAAGGTGCTCATCCCGCTGCAGCCGAGCATCTTCGACATCCACGCGACGCACGAGTTCATCCAGCAGCTGCTCGCCCACCGGCGCAGCGAGCGCGTGCAGCTGGCGGTGGTGGGCATGCGCACGCGCGAGGGCACGATCGCCACCGACCAGCTGCGCCAGTTCCTCGCCGGCGTGCGGGTCACGCTGCTCGGCTTTCTCCGCGACACCCAGAACTACGTCCATCTCGCCGCGCACGGCCTCACGCTCTGGGACGTCGCTTCGGTTCGCTTCGAGCACGACCGCGAGCAGTGGGCGCCGGTCATCACCTGGGTGAACTGACGTGAGGAGCTTCGCCACCCTCGCCGAGCTGGCGCCGCTGGTCGGCCAGGAGATTGCCGTCAGCGACTGGATCGTCGTCAGCCAGGAGCGAATCCAGCAGTTCGCCGACGCCACCCACGATCACCAGTGGATCCACCTCGATGTCGAGCGGGCCCGGCAGGGGCCGTTCGGTACCACGATCGCGCATGGCTTTCTCACGCTGTCGCTGCTGCCGGAGATGAGCGCCTCGGCGTTCGAAGTGCGCGACACGCGGATGGGCGTCAATTACGGCCTGAACCGCGTCCGGTTTCCTGCACCGGTGCCGAGCGGCAGCCGTCTGCGCGGCCGCTTCAAGCTGCTCGCCTTCGATCCCCTCGAGGGCGGCGCGCAGCTGACGGTCGAAGTGACGATGGAGCGCGAGGGCTCCGACAAGCCGGTTTGCGTCGCCGAGTCGCTGGCTCGGCGCTATGTCTAGCGTTTGCACTGGAAGAGGTTCATGAGAGTCCTGGTGATCGATGACCATCCGCTGATCCTGAGTGCGCTGCAGAGCGTGATCCAGGGACTCGGCAGCCACGTCTCGGTGGTCGGCGTCGCCACGGCTCGCGCCGCACGCGAGGCCTTGGCCGCCGAGAGCGATTTCGACCTCGTCCTGCTCGACCTGCGTCTGGGCGACGCCGACGGCTTCGCGGTGCTCACCGAGTTCCGCAACAGCTATCCGTCGATGCCCGTCGTGGTCGTGTCGGCGTCCGACCGGCAGGCCGACGTCATTCGCTCGATCGACCTCGGCGCCATGGGCTTCGTGCCCAAGCGGGCCAGCAACGAGACGCTCTTCGAGGCGCTCAGGGTCGTCATGTCGGGCGGCGTCTACGTGCCTCCGGTGCTCGGTGAAGGCTCCGCGAACGCCGAAGGCGACCCGGTGCACGCCGTCGTGCCTGCGTCCGGCCTCCAGCCGGTCTCGCTGGCCACCTTCAAGCTCACGCCGCGCCAGACCGACGTGCTGGCGCTGCTGCTGCGCGGCTTCTCGAACAAGCTGATCGCGCGCGAGCTGAACCTGTCCGTCGAGACCGTGAAGGACCACGTCGCCGCCGTGCTGCGCACGCTCGGGGTCAACTCGCGCACCCAGGCCGTGCTCGCCGTCAGCCAGATGTCGGGCCAGGCCGGCATCGCCCCCTGGCCGACGCGTCGCGCCGGCTAGGACCTGGGTCGGACGATGCGCCGATGAGCGCCGCACCGACGGCGCCGACCCCCGCCACGCCTGCCATCGCTGCGCCCGCACCTCGTCGGCCGCGGCTGCCGCTCGACGGCTACCTCCTGCTGCGCGACCAGGTCCGCGGCACCTTCATGTTCAACCGGACGTCGCTCGCCGGTCACATCGTCGGCGCCGCCGTCGTCGTGCTGATGTTCGCCGACGTGGCTCCCGTGTCGCTGCTCGTGCGCTGGGGCGCCGCCTTCGTCGCGGTCTGGCTGGTCCGTCTCGGCCTCGCCTGGCGCTTTTCCCGCAACGAACCCGGCACGACCGCCGGGCTGCGCCGGCGCCTGCGGCTGTGGCACGTCGGCGTGCTCGCCTCCGGCGCGCTCTGGGGCCTCGCCGCCTGGCTGCTGTACGGCTACGGAAGTGCCCTGCACCAGATCGCCCTGATCCTCGTCGTCTACACCTTCTGCGTCGCCAGCGTCCCGATCCTGGCGCCGCAGTACCGGCTGTTCGCTGCCTTCGTGCTGCTGATCTTCGTTCCCGCGGTGGCGGTGGTTGCGCGCCAGCCGGCCCGCCTGGCCTGGGAGCTGGCGATCGTGATGTCGGTGGCAATCGCGATGATCATGATTCTCGCGCGCAACTTTCGCGACCAGTTCAACGGTGTGGTCACGCTCAAGCTGCGCACCGAGGCCCTGGCCGACCAGCTGCGCGCCGAAAAGATCGCCGCCGACGCCGCCCGCCACGAGGCGGAGGTGGCGAACCGTGCCAAGACCCAGTTCTTCACCGCCGCAAGTCACGACCTG
>JBBRFB010000072.1:0-17538 GCA_038225015.1 Burkholderiales bacterium | reverse complement strand
GGCTCGACGCCTTCGACAAGGTGATCAGCGTCGACCAGTCGCCGATCGGACGCACACCGCGCTCGAACCCGGCCACTTACACGGGCCTCTTCACGCCGATCCGCGAGCTCTTCGCCGAGGTGCCGGTGGCACGCGAGCGCGGCTACGGGCCGGGCCGCTTCAGCTTCAACGTCGCCGGCGGACGCTGCGAGGCCTGCCAGGGCGACGGCGTGATCAAGGTCGAGATGCACTTCCTGCCCGACGTGTACGTGCCGTGCGACGTCTGCCACGGCCGCCGCTACAACCGCGAGACGCTGGAGGTCCTCTACAAGGGCAGGAACATCACCGAGGTACTGATGCTGACGGTGGAAGACGCGCATGGCTACTTCAGCGCCGTGCCGAACATCGCCCGCAAGCTGCAGACGCTGCTCGACGTCGGCCTCGGCTACATCCGCCTGGGCCAGAGCGCGACGACGCTCTCGGGCGGCGAGGCGCAGCGCGTCAAGCTCGCGCTCGAGCTGTCCAAGCGCGACACCGGCCGCACGCTCTACATCCTCGACGAGCCGACGACGGGCCTGCACTTCGCCGACATCGACCTGCTGCTGAGAGTGCTGCACCAGCTGCGCGACGCCGGCAACACGATCATCGTCATCGAGCACAACCTCGACGTCATCAAGACGGCCGACTGGGTCGTCGACATGGGGCCCGAAGGCGGTGCCGGCGGCGGCACTGTCGTCGCCAGCGGCACGCCGGAGCAGGTCGCGGCCCATCCGGCGAGCTACACGGGGCGTTATCTGCAGCCGCTGCTCGCCCCCTGATCCCCACCTAGACTCGGGGGGCCCTGCACCTCCCGGGAGACCGACACGATGCCCGCCACGATCGACTACTTCCTCTCGCCACAATCGCCCTGGACGTACCTCGGTCACGACCGTTTCGCCGCCATGGCGCGCGCTGCCGGGGCCACCGTCCGCGTGCTGCCGGTCGATCTCGGCCGCGTCTTCCCCGTCTCGGGCGGTCTGCCGCTGGCCAAGCGGGCGCCGCAGCGCCAAGCCTACCGGCTGATCGAGCTGAAGCGGTTCGGCGAATTCCTCGGCAAGCCGATCAACGTGCAGCCGCGGTACTTTCCCGTCTCCAGCCACGATGGGGCCAAGCTCATCATCGCCGTCGACATGGCCGAAGGCACGGACGCGGCGATGGCGATCTGCGGCGCCATGATGCGCGGAGTCTGGGAGGAGCAACGCAACATCGCCGATCCGGCGGTGCTGCAGGACATGCTGGCGCAGGCAGGGCTGCCGGCCAAACGGCTAGAGGACTCGCAATCGCAGCGTGTCGACGAGCGCTACGAGGCCGACTCGCAGCGAGCCATCGATTCCGGCATCTTCGGCGCACCGACCTACGTCGTCGACGGCGAGCCGTTCTGGGGGCAGGACCGGCTCGATTTCGTTGAGCGGCGGCTGAAGCACGCGACGGGCTGAGCGCCCGGCGGCTACGCACGGACGTGGCGATGCGGCCCCGCTTGCGCGGTGCCGCGTAGGTCAGAGAGCGAGCTGGTTACTTGCCGTAGTGCGCCTTGGCCTGCACCATGCAGGAGTTCTTGGCTTCGCCGGCCATGGCGTCGCATTTCTCCGCCGCCACCTTGTAGTCGGCGTCGCGCTTGTCGTCCCTGGCTTCCATCTTGGCGTCGCTCGACTTTCTCATTGCCTTGGCGTCGGCCTTGGCGTGCGTCTCCGCGGCCTTGGCCTCCTTCATGCACACGTCCTTGTCGTTGCCGGCCTTGTCCTGGCACTTCTGCTTGGCGACGTCGTAGTCGGCTTCGGCCGATTCGTGCACCGCGTTCTCGCGGGCCTTCGGCGTGTTCTTCCAGTCGGCTTCGGCCTGGACGTCTGCCTTCGTGCGCTTGGCCTTGGCTTCAGCGACGCAGATGTCCTTGGCGTTCTTCGCGAGCGCGTCGCAATGCTTGCGGTCGGCCTCGTAGGTCGACTTGGCGCTCGCCTTCGTCTGCTCGTAGGCGGCCTTGTCGCCATTGGCGGCGAGGGCTGCGCCGCTCATGAGCAGGGCGCCGCTGCAAAGGGCCACAGCCTGGCACAGGGATGAGAGCTTGATGGAACGCATGGGTTTCTCGCAGGGAGTGAATCGGTGCCGGCAGTATGGGCGGCCGTTTTCGGCGCCGCCGTCGGAGAGCAGCGGTGTTCCATCTCGGTGCATTCCTACAGCACCAATTCGCTCGAGAACAACTGCGAGGGTTCGAGGCGCGCCAAGCTGGACGACAGGCAAGAAAAAAGCCGGTGCATGGCACCGGCTTTCCTGGAGTCGCGGCGCAAGCCGCGACCGGGGTTCGATCAGCTCAGGTGGTTGTTGATCAGGCGAGTCATCTCGAACATCGAGACCTGGCTCTTCTTGAAGATCTCCCGCAGCTTGGCGTCGGCGTTGATCATGGTGCGCTTGGTCGCGTCCTGGAGGCCGTTCTTCTTGATGTAGTCCCAGACCTTCTTCGTCACTTCCGTGCGCGGCACCGGCTTGTCGCCGATGACGGCAGCGAGCGCGGGGCTCGGCGTCATCGGCTTCATGAATGCCGCGTTCGGCGTACGCTTTTTCGCCGCGGTCTTCTTGGCCGGTGCCTTCTTCGCCGGTGCCTTCTTGGCCGGTGCCTTCTTGGCCGGCGCCTTCTTGGCCGGCGCCTTTTTCGCCGAGGCTGCCTTCTTTGCCGGGGCCGCCTTCTTCGCGGCCTTCTTCGCCGCCTTTTTCGCAGTTGCCATTTTGATTCTCTCCATCAAGTGATTGGTTGATGTGCTCGGGACGGGCGAGAGTCGCGTGGACTCTCATTTCTCCATGCACCCGCGCGGAGCGAATAGTACTGCGTGTATAGGGGAGTGAGAAGCTGTTTTCACTCGAAGAGCAACCATTCTTCAGAGGGAAAGAGCGCTTTTGTCGTTGCCGCGCGTCATCTCGCGCCCGCGATCGCATGCGTGAGCGACGCCGCGCGAGCGTTCCGGTCAGTCGACGTCGTCCACGCGAGGCGCGCGTTTGTGGCCGACGAACATCGCCGCGATGAGGTTTTCGCGATGGCGAGAGCTCGGGATCGGTCTCGCCGACCGTCTCGCGCAGGCGCATCAGGCGGCCGTCCATGTCGTGCAGGAGCCGGCGCGGCTCGTGGCACGGCGCAGAGCAGACGGCCAAGGCCGGAATCCCACCCCGGGACGACGCCGCCCGCGCTATTCTTCGGTCATGAAGATCATCGTCCGCTGGCTTCTGCAAGCCGCCGCTCTTCTCCTCGTCGCGCAGATCTACGAAGGCGTCGTCGTCTCGGGCTTCGCCGCCGCCCTGATCGCGGCGCTGTTGATCGGACTGTTCAACACGCTGCTTCGACCGGTGCTGGTGCTGCTCACCCTGCCGGTGACGGTGCTGACGCTGGGCCTCTTCCTCTTCGTCATCAACGCGCTGATGTTCTATTTCGCCGCCGCCGTACTGCAGGGTTTTCATGTCGCCGGCTTCGGCGCGGCGCTGATCGGCTCGCTGCTCTACAGCCTCTGCGGGCTCGTCATCGACGCGGCCATGGAGCGCGTGTTCCTGCGCTCGCCCCGCGCCTAGGGCTCGCAGGGCCACGTCCTCGCGCTCGCTGCCCGGCGCCTACCGCCTACCGCGTGGCCCTGGCCTTCACGCCGGCGCCGCGGACCTCGAAGTCGACGCTCTGCAGCGGCTCGCCGTTGCTGCCGACGAGCGTCAGGCGGTGCCGGCCCGGCCAGGGCGCCCAGCGCAGCCGCTCGGCGCTGCCCAGCCGCTGACCATCGAGCACCCAGAGGCCGCGCTCGCCTTCGAAGGTGATGCGCTGGGCGGCCGGCGGAATGTCGGGGTCGAGGGCGAAGACGCTGCCGTCGCGCGGGCTGGTGATGCCGAAGCGCCGCGCCCGGCCGACTTCTTCCGAAGCACGCTGCACGACCTGCTCGGTGCCGGCGAGGAAAAGCTCCTCGCGCGCCGGCTCGCGTTGCGAGTCGAAGACGATCTGCGCACGGACGACGCCGGCGGCGAGCGGCGGCGCCGCCGATGGCCGGCCCGCGTGCAGGGTGCGGGCGATCGCGTGCCAGACCGGTGCCGCGCCGCTGACGCCGCTGACGCTGTGCATCGCCTCGCCACCGGCATTGCCGACCCACGCCGCGATCGTGTAGCGATCGGTGAAGCCGACGCACCAGTTGTCGCGCATGTCCTTGCTCGTCCCCGTCTTGACGGCGGCGAAGCCGCGCGTTGCCAGCTGGCTCGCGAAGCCGAAAGTGCGCACGCGGGCGTTGTTGTCGGCCAGGATGTCGGTGACGAGGCTGACCGCCGCGGCGTCGGCGACCCGGACCGGCTTCGCCGGCGAGCCCGACCCTCGCGGCGCCAGGATCACGGGTGACCAGACGCCGCCATTGGCGAGCGCCCGGTAGGCGTTGGCGAGCGCGAGCAGCGTCACCTCGGCGCTGCCGAGCGCCAGCGATGCGCCGTAGAAGCCGCCACTTTCGGGCAGGGAGAAGCCGAACGCGTTCAGCCGCGCGAACAGCGCATCGGCACCGAGCATCGTCGCCACGCGAACGGCAGGCACGTTCAGGCTGGCTCCGAGCGCGGTGCGCGCGCTGACCCAGCCCTTGAAGTCGCGGTCGTAGTTCTGCGGCAGGTAGAGGCCGTTGCCGGTCGCGATCTGCGTCGGCGCGTCGTCGATCAGCGTCGCCGGCGTGACCAGGCGCCGCTCGAACGCGAGCTCGTACAGGAAGGGCTTCAGCGTCGATCCCGGCTGTCGGCGCGCGAGCACGCCGTCGACCTCTGCCGCGTCCGACAGATCGCCGCTCGAGCCGACCCAGGCGAGCACCTCGCCGCTGGCGTTGTCGAGCACGACGGCAGCGCCGTCCTCGACGTTGCGGCCGGCGAGCTCGGCGAGGTGGCCGCGCAAGGTGGCGACGGCGAAGCGCTGCAGCGGCCCGTCGAGCGTGCTCCGCTGCAGCGGCGGCCCGGCGGCGTCGATCGCCTGGCGCGCGAAGTGCGGTGCCAGCTGCTCGCCGAGCGGCATGCGGCCGCGGCGGACCAATGCCGTCGATGCAATACCGGAGACGCCGGTGCAGGCGAGCGCCTGCTGCGTCAGCACGCCACAGGCGCGTTCGGCGACGGCGTCGGCCCTGGCGTTGGGGCTGCGCACCAGCACCGCGGCGATCGCGGCCTCCTGCGCATCGAGGCCGCTGGCGTGCTTGCCGAAGAGCGTCTGCGCGAGTGCGTCGATGCCGACGATCTCGCCGCGGAACGGCACTTCGTTGAGATAGGCCTCGAGGATCTCGCTCTTTCGCCACGAGCGCTCGAGGCGCGAGGCCGTCACCGCCTGGCCGAGCTTTTGCGCCAGGCTGCGGCCGCCGGCAGGCCGGGCGAGGCCCTCGTCGATCAACCCGGCGAGCTGCATCGTCAGCGTCGAGGCGCCGCGCGTGCGCGTGTTCCACAGGTTGGCCCAGGCGCTCTTCGCCGCCGCGCTCCAGTCGACGCCGCTGTGTTCCCAGAAGCGCCTGTCCTCGCTGACGACGATGGCCGTCAGCAGCGCCGGCGACAGGTCGGCAAGCGACACCCAGGCCAGGCGCCGCGTCGTCCGGTCGACGCGCAGCGTCTGGATCGGCGTGCCGTGGCGATCGAGGAGGGTGATGTCGGACGGTCGATGCGCCGCCCGCACCTCGGCGAACGTCGGCAGCGCCGACGCCGACGACGCCGCCCCGGCGAGCAGCGCGGCCACAAGGCCGCCCCGCAGCGTCGCCCTCACGGTCCGACCTCGACCGGCGCGTTCGGTGACTCGCCGAAGCTCTCGGGCGCATACATCGCCTCGACCCGCGTCGGCGGCAGGGCGAAACGGCCCGGGTTGTTGAGACGCACGGTGTACTCGACGACATGGTGGCCGCGCGGCAGGAACTCGTAGTAGCTGCGAAAGGCCTCGAAGCCGCGTTCCTGGTAGGCCGGCCAGGCGGCGCCGGCCTGCTTCTCGCCGCCTGTCGCGATCTGCGAGTCGCGCCCGAGTCCCGAGCCGAGCACGGTGGCACCGCCCGGCACCGGATCACTGACGACGACCCAGGTCATGTCGCTCTGCGCGTCGATCTCGAGGCGCACGCGGATGACGTCGCCGCGCGACCAGCGCCCGGGCTCTTTCTGCACGACGCCGCTGACGCTGCGTGCGACCGTGTAGCCGGCCGAGAGCGGCGCCGCGAGGGGAATCGCCGCGATGCTCTGCACCGTGAGCCACGGCCGGCCGCTCCCTTCCTGGGCGACCGAGAGCGTGCCGCTGCCGGTCGGCCAGACGAGGCGGACGCTGCCGCCTTCGGGCTGCAACGACCAGTCGGCGACGCGCTGGCCGGGCGCGCCCGCCTCGGTCGACGCCACGGTCCGGCCGGCCACCGGTTCCGATTCGAACTTGCGGGCGAACTTGTCGAGCGCGAGCGAGCCCCAGAGGTTGGCCGTCGTCGTCAGCCATGCGCCGCGTCGCTGCCGGGCGAGCGCGCCGACCACCATCTTCGGCAGCTCGTCGCGCCACGCTGGATCGTCGAGCACCGCCAGCACGAGACGCGCGGCATTGGCGTCGGCGCTGTCCATCAGCCACCACCAGAAGTCGCTCTCCTCGGTGCTGAACTTCAGCGTCGCGCCGGCGTAGGTGAGGCGGCTGCGCAGGGTCTGGTTCGCCTCGGCGAGCCGGCGCGCGCGCTCGGGCACGCCGTCGACTCGCCTCAGCACGTTCAGCCAGTCGATCACCGCTGCGGTCGGCCAGACATTGGGGGTGACGTTGATCGAGCCGAGCATGCGCGGCTGGGCTCGGCCGTAGCGCGACAGCGCCTCGATGGCGGCGAGCTTGCGCACGTCACGATCGGGCCGCGGCGACCAGAAGCGGCGCTCGATGCGGCCTTCGACGAAGGCCGTCAGCCCGGCCAGCATGGCCTCCTGGGCCGGCGCCGGCAGCACGAAGCCGGCCTCGTGCGTCGCCGCCAGGACGTAGGCCGTGAGCGTGTCGCTGCCGTGCGGCGCGTCGCCCGCGCGCGGCGGGAAGTAGCTGGCCAGGCCGTCGCTGTCGAGGTAGGTCGGCAAGGCCTGGGCCACATCGGCCCAGAGCGCCGCGTCCTTCAGGCCGACCGACTTCGACGTCTTCTGCTCGAGGCAGGTGAACGGGTAGGTCGCGAAGAAACGGCGCAGGCCGGGCAACGCACCGGTGAGTCGGGGCTGCACCGCGACCTCGATGCCGCCGCGCTTCGGCCCCGACGCCGGCAAGGCGTCGGCGGGCGCGGCCACCGGGAGCGAGAAGGCGCCGTCGAGCTGCACGAGCGTGGCCTGCAGCACCCGCGTCGGCACCGCGGCGGCGACGAGCTGCGTCACCTTGAGCCGGTCCTTCGCGGCGGCCTCGTCGGCAGCCGCCTCCCACGTGATGCTGAACGCTTCGGCCGGCACGCTCACCGGCCAGACGACTTCCTTCGCCGATCCCGCCGGCAGCACGACGTCCTGCGGCGCGAAGACCAGCGGCAGGCGCGCGATGTCGTTGCCGCCGGGGCCGGGCAGGTGGGCCGTGCCCTGCAGCGTCGCCCGCACCTTCATCTCGCGCGCCGTGGTGTTGCGCAGCGTCAACATGGCGCTGAACGTGTCGCCGTCGCGGACCAGCGGCGGCAGCCCGGCCAGCACCTGCAGGTCCTGGGTGACGCGCACCGTGGCGCTGCCGGTGCCGAACTTCTGCACGTCGGCGTCGGCCACGGCGACGAGGCGAAAGCGGGTCAGCGAATCGTTCAGCGGCACCTCGACCGTCGCCTCGCCGTTGCCGTCGAGCATGACGTCGGGCAGCCAGACGAGCAGGGTGTCGAACAACTCTCGCGGCGCACCGCGGCCGCCGCCACCGCCGGCGGCGATGGCTTTCCGGCCGTAATGGCGACGGCCGATGATCTCGCCTTGCGCCGTCGCGGTCTCGACGCCCCAGGCGCGTTCCTTGATCATGGCGTCGAGAAGATCCCACGAGTCGTTGTCGTGCAGTGCGAGCAGGCCTTCGTCGACCGCAGCGAAGGCGACGTGCGCACCCGCCATCGGCCGGCCGCCCTGGCTCACCCTGACTCTCGCCCGCACCTTCTGACGGACCTGGTACTGCGGCTTGTCGGCGGTCACGCTCACCTGCAGCGCGTGCCCGGCGAGGCCGACCTTGATCGCCGCGACGCCGAGCTTGAACGCCGGCTTCGAGAGGTCGACCATCGCCGTCGGCGCCCGGTAGTCCTTGCCCGTCTCCGCGAAGCTGTGCCACCAGGCGAGCGGCTCGCGCCAGCCCCAGGTGAAGAGCGAATACCACGGCGTCTGCCGGATGCGGCCGCGTATCGCCAGCACGCTCACGTAGACGTTCGGCGCCCAGGAGCTGTCGATCTTGAGCTCGAGCGTCGGGTCGTCGCCACGCAGGGTGACGACCTGCGTCGCGATCACGCCCTCCCGCTCGATCGCGACCAGCGCCGTCGCTTCGCGAAACGGCATGCGCACCTGCAGCCGCGCCGTCTCGCCGGGCTCGTAGCGCTTCTTCTCCGGCAGCACGTCGATCCGGTCGTCGTTGTCCTGCGCGAACCAGAGCTCGCCCTGCCCGGTGACCCAGACGCTCGTTGCCGCGGTGGCGACGCGGCCTTCGGCGTCGGCGCTCTCGGCGATGAGCTCGACCTGGCCGGCGCTGTCGAGCGAGGCCTCGCACTGGAGCAGGCCGTGGCCGTCGGTCGCGCCCGAGCAAAGCGGCCCCAGCTCCTTCGCCTCGGTGCGGTTGTCGTAGGCATAGAAGCCGCCGACGATGCGCTTGCGCGTCGAGAGCGTCTGGCTGATGCGGCCGCGCACCGCCACCCGCTGCCCGGCGAGCGGCTTGCCCGCCGTGTCGAGGGCGACGACCGTGAACGTCGCCCGGCCTCGGTTGCTCGCCCACGAGCCCGCCTTGACGCCGAGCACCACCGCGCTCGGCCAGAGCTCGACCCGGGTCGAGGCCGTCTGCGTCTCGCCGTTCGGGTCGTTGAACGTCACCTCGGCCGTCACTTCGGCCGGCCGCACCGTTTTCGGCAGGTCGCTCAGCGTGAAGGTGGCGGCGCCGTTGCGGTCGGTGCTGAGCGCCACCTTGTCGGCAACGAGCCGGCCGTCCTTCGCGGCGTCGTCGTGCTCGCTGTCATCGACCTCGCTCGACCCCACCGCCGCCTTCGGATCGCGGGGCGGATCGAACATGAACTCGTCGTAGCCTGAGAACACGGGCGAGCGACTCTTCAACAGTGCCGACGCGCGCAGGGGTGCGCCGCCCATCGGGCCGCCGGAGAAGTAGTTGATCTGGATGTCGATCGGCAACGAGGCGGGGGCGACGGCGGCCTGCTTCGGGCCGGTGAGGCGCGCGTCGACGAGCGGCACACGGAACTCCTCGACCCGGAAGCTGCCGCTCGTCCAGGTGTGCTCGTGGCTGCGGTCGGCGGGTCTCGCCGTCACCGCGGCGCCGACCTCCTCGCGCTCGAGGACGACGTCGTAGACGCCGAGCCTGGCCGCCGGCGGAATGGCCCAGCTCGTCAGGGCGCTGCGCCCGCCGCCGCGCCACTGCAGCCGGAAGGCGAACTCCTGGCCGCTGCCGCGATGCACGATCTTCACGCGAGTCGGCAGCTGCGCCGGCGCCACGGCGGCGAGGCCGCGCCGGGTCTCGACCCGGATGAAATGCTTCATCGACACGGTCTCGCCGGCGCGAAAGAGGGTGCGGTCGAACACCGTCGCGGCGCGCAGGTCGGGCTCGGCGCCGCGGCCGGTCGGCACGTTGAAGCGCCACGACTCGATGCCCTTCTGCCAGCTGCTGAAGACGAACGCGACGTCCTGGGCGGCGCCCTGCTCGTCGAAGCGGCGCGCGGTGACGAAGTAGCCGCTGTCGGCCGGGCAGTGCTCGAAGCTCGCGTCGAGCGCTCGATTGACGACCGCGACGCCGCGGACGTCGGTCTTGCCGGTCCAGAGCGGCCGGCCGCGGCAGTCGCTCACGGCCACGTCGGCGCCGGCGACCGGCCGGGCGCGGTCGAGCGTGGTCACCCAGACGACGCTGTTCTCGCGGCCGAGCTTGAAGTGAACGCCGAGGTTGGTAACGAGCACGCCGGTGCGAACGAACATGGGCGCGCGCTTGTCGAGCAGCGACTGGCCGAGCCGCGTCGACTCGATCTCGACCACGTGGTAGCCCGACTCCGGCAGCGGAATGCCGATGACCTCGAAGGGCCTCGGGTCGCCGCCCTGCAGCTGCGGCAGGTCGAGACGCTTCGCCGCAGTGTCGCCGGCGAGAAGCGACACCTCGCGGGTGCCGATCCGGCGCTCGACCTTGCGCCGCACCGGCCGGCCGCGGGCGTCGGTATCGTCTTCGAAAGTGAACCACTCGCCCGGGGGCCGGCCGAGCTCCTGCGCCGTCATCTGCGTCTCGTGGTACTGCTGCACCTTCACGTACCAGGCGAAGATGTCGGCATCGCTGACAAGCCGCCTGATGCGCACCTGGCCGCCTGGCGCTGCGGGCCGCAGGTCGCCCTGCACATGTCGCAGCGTCACCGGCAGGGCGGCGTCGGCATCGCGCTCGATCACGCCGAACGGCGCCGCCGCGAACTTGGCGATCGGCGGCGCCGTGCCGGTCGCCACCCGCAGCGGAAAGGTCGAGGCGTTGGCGAGCGGCCGGCCCGCGTTGTCCTTCACGCCCGCCGGCAAGATGACGCTGAAGGTCGTGTTCTCGGGCAGCGCCTTCGGGAACGCCACCTCGCTCACCTCGGCCGACTTGTCGTCCTTGTCGAACACCGGTGCCAGCGACGCGCCGCCGCCGGCAGGCGCGAGACGAATCTGCGCCGCGAGGGCTCGGGACACCGGCGCCGAGAAGCGCAGCGTCATCGGCCGGATCGGCAGGCAGGGCGTGTTCGCGCGCTCGCGCTCGCAGCTGAATTCGGCCGTGAACGCCGCTCGCACCTCGTAGCGAAAGCGCTGCGCGATGGTGGTGACGACCTGCGGGTTGGCCACCGCCGCGATGCCCTTGCCCCAGATCAGCCGCATGGCGACGCCGTTCGGCAGCGGCCGCGCGCAACGCGCGAGCAGTACGCGCGTCGCCTCGGCCGCCTTGACGCGGCGCGCCTTCAGGACCTGCTCGCGCAGCGCGCCCTCGACGAGCACCAGCGGCAGCCGCTCGCCGATGCCCTCGGCCTCGCACCAGGAGTTGCCGGTCACCGTCGACGCCACCGCCGCGCCGTTCAGTCGGAGCAGGAAGTGCTGGTCTTCCTCGATCTCGCTCGACGCGTACGGCTCGACCGCGACCACCGCCGGGCCGCCGGTGGAAAAGGCGAAGGATTTCTGTCCGCCGACGGTGCCGCCGCTGGCCGGGGCGCTCGGCGAGCCGGCCGCAGTGCCCGGCGCCGGCTTCCACTCGGCGCGAAGGCTCGCCGCGCAGCGCGTACCCGGCGGCAACGCCTCGCGGAAGTCGTAGACCCAGACCCGGTCGCTGGTCCAGCGGCCGCTGCCCGGCGGCGGAGCCCCTGCGCATGCCACCGCGAACGGGTCCGGCAGGCGCAGATCGCCAAAGGCCACCACCGCCTCGGAGAACCTGACCGTGACCTGGCGCACCTGCGCGACCTCGCCTTGCGGGCCGACGGCGACGATGCTGGCAGCGTCGGCCCCGAAGGCGGCAGCGGCGAGCGCAAACCCGAGCAGGGCGCCCACCCGCTTGTGCATCCGACGACTCCCCCGCTGCATTGAAGAGAGTCTAAGAGCCGCGGGCCACGGCGGTCGGGGCCGACCCGGCAACGGCCTACCGCGACGCGCGCCGGTCCTTGTCGAGCTGCCGGCGCTGGGCCTCGATGTCGCGCAGCCGCGAGTCGACGACCGAGGCGTCGATGAAATCGACCGGGCCGCCGCCGCGCGCGACGCGCTGCGCCGCGCGCAGGCGATCGGCCGCGCCGACCAGGTCGCCGAGCGCATAGCGGGCCTCGGCCTCGGCGCGCAGCGAACGCAGCGGCACGCCGAGCCGGGCCCAGACCTGGCCGAGCGAAAGCCAGGCGAGCGCGTCGTCGGGATGGACGGCGACCCAGGTCTGCAGGTCGCCGGCGCGGCTCTTCAAGGTGTCGTTGTCGGGCGACGGGTCGGCACTGGCGGCGACGGCGATCTGTGACTCCATCAGCAGCACCGGCCGTGAGCCGTCGGCCGCATAGCGACGCATGACGTCGGCCGCCTTCTCGGGTTCGCCGCGCGCCAGCAGCGACTGCGCCTGCAGCAGCACGACGGCGCGCTCGGCGCGCGCGCTGCTGTTCGGGCTGCCGCGCACCAGCGCCAGCGCCTTCGCGAACGACGCGTCTGCGCGCGCCCAGTCGCGCAGCAGCGTCGACGCCTGCGCGCTTTCGCTCGCCGCCAGCAGCTGGTCGACGGCCGAGCCCTGGAGATTGGCGTCCTGGGCCTGCCAGCGCTGCAGCGCGTCGACCCGCGGATCCATGAACACGCGCGCACGCGACTGCGCGATCGTGTGCTCGAGCACGCCGACCGGCGGGTTCTTCGGCGCCAGGCCGGCCCGCGCCCTGGCCTCGCCGATGCGCTCGACCGTCAGCGGGTGCGAGCGCAGATAGGGAAAGCCGCCGAAGTCGTTGAGCCGGGTCGACACGTCCATCTTCTCGAACATCGACGCCATGCCGCCGGTCGCAAACCCGGCCGCGGCCATCACCTGGTAGCCGACACGGTCGGCCTCGCGCTCGACCTCGCGCGAGAAGTTGAGCTGGCCCTGCACCGCTGCAGCCTGCGAGCCGACGACGACGGCGTTGATGGCGTCGGGATTGCTGCTGCGCGAGGCGGCGAGCAGGCCGAGGATCAGCGCCGCCAGCCCGACCAGCGAGCGACGCGAGTTGCCGGCGATGCTGCGCGCGATGTGGCGCTGCGTGATGTGCGACATCTCGTGGCCGAGCACCGACGCCAGCTCGTCCGGGCTTGTGGTGATGGCGATCATGCCGAGATGCACGCCGACGAAGCCTCCCGGCAGGGCGAACGCGTTGACCGTCGGATCGCGAACCAGAAAAGGCTCCCAGGCGAAGCGCTGGTCGATGTCGGCGGTGATGTTGCCGAGCCTGCGCGATGCGGCGACGAGCGGCTGCCAGACCGATTGGAGGTATTCGAGCAGGAGCGGGTCGTCGATGTAGTCGGGGTCGACGCGGATCTCGCGCATGATCTCGTCGCCGAGCTTGCGTTCGGTGCCGACCGAAAAGTCGGCCGAGTCGGTGTCGCCGAGCGCCGGCAGGGCGCCCTGCGCGGCCACCGGCGTCACGCCCGCCGGGCAGGCGAGGGCCAGGGCGCACAGGCCGGCCACGAAGCGGCGCCTCAAGCCTCTCGGCGATGAGCGGGGACGGTCGGGCATCGACACGATGGGGAGGGTGGGAAGCCGGGTGCGGCCGGCGAGCGGCTCGCTATGATGCATTGGAACCGTTGCTCGACTGTTTCGTTCCGTGCCTCACCCTTCGCCCGACTCCCTCACCCACTTCGACGCCGCCGGCCAGGCGCACATGGTCGACGTCTCGGCCAAGGCCGAGACGCACCGAGTCGCGCGGGCCTCGGGAACGATCCGCATGCGGCCCGACACGCTGGCGCTGATCGAGTCGGGTACGACGAAGAAGGGCGACGTTCTCGGCGTCGCCCGCATCGCGGCGATCCAGGCCGCCAAGCGCACCGCGGAGCTCATTCCGCTCTGCCATCCGCTGCCGATCACCCGCGTCGCGGTCGAGTTCAAGATCGATCGGCACGCCTCGCTCGTGCGCTGCACGTCCCAGGTGGAGACGTTCGGCCGCACCGGCGTCGAGATGGAGGCCCTGGTGGCGGTGCAGCTCGGCTTGCTGACCGTCTACGACATGTGCAAGGCGGTCGACCGGGGCATGGTCATCGACGGCGTGCAGGTCCTGGAAAAGCGGGGCGGCAAGTCGGGCGACTGGGTTGCGCCGGGGTCGGCTCCGGCCGGAGCCGACGCCCCTACCTGAAGTCTTCGAAGGTGAGCGGCTTCGTCGGGGCCTGGCACTGGAACGGCACCGCCGATGCCGCGGCAGCCGGCGCGTTGCAGGGGGCGAAGAACGCTTCGGCCTGGTCGTTGTGAAATTCCTTCAGCCGCGCCGCGACGTAGCGCGCCTTGTCGGTCTCGCCGTTCTCTTCGAGCGCCCGCGCCCAGGCGATCATGAGGCGCGCATCGAGCAGGAAGTGGGGTGCCCGATCGAATGCCGACATCACCTTCCCCGGATGCGCGGCGACGGTCGCGGCGGCGTAGTCGGCGTGGTGGGCGAAGAGGACGCTGCGGCGACCCTCGGCGATGCGTTCGGCGAGCGGGCCGGCGCCGGGTCCGGGGCTGAAGATGACGGCCACGCGGCTGTAGTCGTAGAACGCGAGCATGCCGCCGAGCATCAGCACCATCGACGCCAGCACCAGCGGCCGGGTACCCCGCGTCGATGCCGGCGACGTCGCGACTGCGCCGGCGGCGGCAGGACGCTCGAGGCACAGGCCGAATGCGAACACCGCAGGCAAGAGGAAGTAGGCGTACCAGAGCGGGTACTCGAGCATGCTGTGCACGCCGACCATGAAGACGATGACGAAGGCGGCGCGCCGGACCGGCGCGCGCCCCGGTGTCGCGTCGTGCCCGTCGGCCCGCGCGTTTTCGAACGCCTTCCAGAGGGCGAATGCAAGCAGCGCAGTGACCAGCAGCCCGAGCGGGACGCCGAACTCGACGAGAAAGTTGAGCACGATGTTGTGGGTGTGGTCGAAGAAGGCGACCGGGCGGTGCGGAAACGGCGTCAGCGACCAGGCGAAATTGAACTCGCCGAAGCCGACGCCGAACCAGGGATTCGATGCGATCAGCGACAAGGTGTTCGACCAGATCCCGAAGCGTGAGCTCGAGATGTCGCCGCTGCCGCCGAACCGCGTCTGGCCGCCGAAGAGGTGGTGGCTAGCCGCGGCCCACTCGGCCATTCCCCACCAGCAGGCGCCATACACGATTGGCGCCAGCATCAGCATACGGCGCGTGCCGATCGACAAGCGGCGGTCGACCAGGCCCCACGCCGCCAAAACCAGCATGGCGAGAGCGCCCGTCCGCGAGGCCGAGAGGACGATGACGTACACGAACACGAGGATCAGGGCCCAGCCAACCTCTCGGCGGAGCATCCTGGTCTCGCCGAGCCATGCCGTCGCCACGATCGACCAGAGCAGGATGCTGCTCAGGTGATTCGGCTGACGCAGGCTGCCGGACGCGCGACCGGGCAAGGCCGGCAAGGCGACCCAGCTGCCGTCGGGCAAGGTGGGCGCGAAGACCTGTACGAGGCCGATGAGGCTGCTGGCCACGCCGGCGATCACCAGCGCGATGCAGAACGCGCGAAACGCGTCTTCAGCCAGCCCCGAGCGCGCGGCCGCCCCGGCCACGACAAAGGCCAGCGCGGCGCCGAGAAGGGTGCCTGACGTGGAGAGCGATAGCGACCAGGGCGACGCGTCGAACAGCGTGGACGCCAGCGCGAGGACGACCAGCAGGGCGAACGCGGCGAGCACCGCGAGGCTGGCCGACGACCTCGGCCACGCGTCGCGCGACAGCAGCGCGCCGAGACAGAGCAGGAACCCGCCCCAGCCAACGAACGCGGCGGCCTGGTTGAAGAAGGTCGCCGAGGGCGGGATGTTGTAGGCGATGAGGGTCGGCAAGGCGACCGCCACGGTCGCCAGACCTGCCCACAAGAGCCCAGCGTCGCGCGCGGTCGTGGTCGCGGTGGCGCTAACTGCGTTCGCGTTGGAGCCCGCGCTCAAGGTTGGCATCTAGAAGTAGCCGTCGAGCGGCAGGTAGCCGAGGACGTTACCGCGGCTGTCGAGCACGGCCACCCAGTCGCCCCGCGCCATGACCGGAAGAAAGCGGCCGGTCGCGACGTCAGCGCCCAGGGCCTTCAGCCGCTCGCGAATATCGGCGGCCTGCCGGGGGACGTGGTCGATCAGCACCGCCAGGGGTCGCGACCGGTTGATCGCCGCCGACCGCGACGAGTCGTAGGACTGCCAGAACAAGGGCCGCTGGCCGACGTCGACGCCGCCGACACCCATGAACAGGGCGTCGTTGCGTTCGTCACCGGCCTCCGGCCGCCGCGTGCCAATCAGCCACGGCCCGTCGAGCGGCAGTTGACGGTAGGCGGGCGGTGCTTTCGGTAGTTCTTCGACCAGCACGTCGTTGGCGGTCACGAGCCGGAGCCGGTCGACCTCGAAGACCATGGCGACGGGCCGGGCGACGTAGACGGTGTGCAAGCCGTAGGCCAGCGCCGCGGCCTGCAGCACGCCGATGATCGCCAGGTCGCGGCGCAGGTGGCGGACGCCCTTGGCGCGGTTGAAGACGGCGAAGGTGAGCAGCGGGCCGATGACGACATCGACCACCGTGACCAGGAAGAACAGCTCGCGCCCGCCGGCCATCAGGCGAAACGCGCCGGGGTACCAGACCCCGAACACCAGGACGGCGGCCAGCCCGGCGACCGCGGCGGAAATTAGGAGGTGGATGCCCGCGGCGAGGGCGCGGGATCGAAAGTCGAATCGCTGGAGCATCGGGACGCGAGTGTAGGTTTAGCGAGAGGGGCTGTGAACGAGCCGCCTCCTAACGACAGAAAAGGCGCCGAGGCGCCCTTTCTGTTGTGCCGGAAGCTGCTGCTTAGCGGCACTCGCTCGGCACATACTTCGCCGGCACGGTACCCGCCACCACGAGGGCTACGGTAAGGGTCGCCTTGGCGACGCCCACGCTCGCGCAGCCCCAGTCGATGGAACCGACAAGTCCGTTGGCCAGTGCCACAGCTGCTCCCGCGCCCGTCTTGACGCCCGGATTGAACATCACAGTTCCAGCAGCGGGCAAGCCCGTCGTGGCAGCGATGTAAGTCACCACAATTCGACCGGTGCCCGGAATGGCGGTGATGCTCGACACATACTTCGAGTTGTTGGCCTGGGCATTGATGGCCGCTGCTGCCGCGGTCACGCCGTTCATGCCGTCGGCTTGAAAGCCTTCGCTGATGGTGACCTTGGCCGAGGACGCGCCGACGATGCCTTCCGTGACCTTCGCCCGGACCGTGTAGTCCTGGTACGCCGGCAGCGCGACCGCTGCCAGGATGCCGATGATCGCAACGACGATCATCAATTCGATGAGGGTGAAACCCTTCTGGATGGAACGCTTCATGGAGAACTCCCGTTTGGAAAGTAGGGGTGGAAAGACTCCCTGTTCATTGCAGGGCCCATGCCACGCCAAAGCACCGGGAAATCGTGAACTGAGGCAGTGCACGTGACACAAACGGTCACCAAACCTGCAAGCGTTCGACCGCTTGCAGTCCCGCGCCGACGCAATCCGTCATGTTCGCGTCCGGCCCGTGACGATTGCCACGGTCACGCCGAGGCCTGGCTGGGTTTGGCCATGAGCTGCAGCCGCTCGCCGACTTCCAGGGCGCGGATCCGGTGCGGGGAACCCAGCGACCCGATCTCGCCCATGACCGCGTCCATCTCGCCCGGCTTGATGTGGGTGATCAGCACGTCGACGCTGCCGCCGAGATGCGCCAGCTCGTGGCCGAGCGCCGCCGGGCAGAG
>JBBRFB010000071.1:0-17637 GCA_038225015.1 Burkholderiales bacterium | reverse complement strand
GGGGCGGGGGCCGGGGGGGGGCCGCGCTGGGCGCCTGGGCGGGGCGGGGCGTGGGGGGGCCGCCGGCCCCCGCGGCCGGTATCGCCGGCGTCGCCGTCGGCGTCTTCTTCATCGCCGGCGGGCCCGGCCTGTGGGCGCGGGTGCACGACCCCCGGCAACGCGACCGCGTTCACGCCGGCCTCGGCTGGGGCGCCGCGACCGGCGCCCTGATCGCGAGCTACACGCTGATCGACGGCTATGCGGTCAAGGTGCTGCTGATCTCGCCGATCCTGGTCGACTACGTCGGCAACCTGTTTCGCGTGCCGTTCCTGCTGCCGGCGGCGCTGCGCGATCGCGTCGGCTTCGGCGTGGTGTGGCGAGCACAGTGGCGTTCGGCTCTGGTCGTCGCCGTGCTCGGCCCGCTCGGCTACGTGCTCGTGCTCTATGCGATGCGGCTGGCGCCGATCAGCCACGTGGCGCCGGCGCGCGAGGTTTCGATGCTCTTCGCGGCCCTGCTCGGCGGGCGCCTGCTCGGCGAAGGCGACCGGGCGACGCGGCTCGTCGGCGCCGCCTGCATCGCCGGCGGCGTCGCCGCGCTCGCCCTCGGATGATCGCGATGCGCCTGGCCGGCATCGACTTCACCTGCGCGCCGTCGCGCCGCAAGCCGGTCACGGTCGCCGAAGGCCGGCTTGCAGGCGATACGCTCCGGCTCGACGACCTCCGCGCGCTGACGACGCTGGCCGACTTCGATCGCTGGCTGGCGACGCCCGGCGCCTGGCTCGCGGCGTTCGATTTCCCGTTCGGGTTGCCGCGCGAATTCGTTGACGGCAACGGACTCGGCGCCAGCTGCGACGAGGTGATCGCCGAGGTGCACGCGCGCTGCCCCGATCGCATGGCCTGGCGTCGCTTCATCGATGCCTGGGGCAACGGCCGCACCGCCGGGACGCGGCTGCTGCATCGGCGTACCGACGGCGCCACGGCCGTGCGCTCCACCAGCCCACTGCAGTCGCGCTACGTGCCGGTCGCGTTCATGTACTACGAAGGCCTGTCGCGGCTGGTCGCCGCCGGCGTGACGATCCCCGGGCTGCGCACCGGCGACCCCGGCCGCGTCGCCCTCGAGGGCTATCCGCGCCGCCTGGCTCACGCCGTTGTCGGCGGCCGCTCTTACAAGAACCGGCAAGCGCCGGACCGCGAGGCGGCGCGGCTCGATATCGTCCGCGAGCTCGAGGCGGGCAGCCAGCGCTTCGGCGTGGCGCTGTCGCTCGACGAGGCGAACCGCGAGGCCATCCTGGCCGACGCCAGCGGCGACCGTCTCGACGCGGTGCTCTGTCTCGTCCAGGCCGCCATCGCGGCGCGCCTTCCGGCCTTCGGATTGCCGGCCGACATCGATCGGGTCGAGGGCTGGATCGCCGGCTGACGCGGCGGGGCGCGCGCCGGCGCGGTCTGCTAACGTCTTTCGTCCTCCCTGTCGAACGACATGAACCTCGCCTCGTGGTCGGCCTTCATCGGCCTCTTGCTGCTCGTCATGGCGTTGAGCGATTCGGTGCTGAGCAGGCTGCCGCTCAGCACGTCGATGCTCTACCTGCTCGTCGGCATGGCCATCAGCCCGCTCTGGCTCGGCTGGACCGCCTTCTCGCTCGAGACCCATGCGGAGGACCTGGAGCGGCTTGCCGAGGTGGTCGTCCTCCTCTCGCTCTTCACGGCGGGGTTGAAGATGAGCCCGGGCCTCGCCGACGGCCGATGGCGGCCGCCGCTCAGGCTGGCCGTCGCCTCGATGCTCGTCACCGTCATCCTCGTCGCCGTGGTCGCGCACACGTGGTTCGGTCTGTCGATCGGGGCGGCGGTCCTGCTCGGCGGCATCCTCGCCCCGACCGACCCGGTCCTGGCGTCGGCCGTGCAGCTGCACCGGCCCGGCGATCGCGATCGCCTGCGTTTCGCGCTCACCGGGGAAGGCGGCCTGAACGACGGCACGGCGTTTCCTGTCGTCTTCTTCGGCCTCGGCCTGCTCGGCTTTCACCGGATCGGCCTCTACGGCGAGCGCTGGATCGCGATCGACCTCGTCTGGGCCGTGACGGCCGGCCTGGCCATCGGCGCCGGTCTCGGTACGCTCCTCGGCCGCCTCGTCCTCTACCTGCGCCGCACGCACAAGGAGGCCGTCGGGCTCGACAATTTCCTCGCGCTCGGTCTCATCGGCATGGCCTACGGCGCGGCCAGCCTCGCCCATGCCTACGGTTTCCTCGCGGTGTTCGCGGCCGGGGTCGCCCTGCGCCGGGTCGAGCGCTCGGCCACCTCGGCGGGCGAAGCCGAGGTGGCCGCGGCGGCGACCGCGACGCCGGCCGCCGGGGCGACGGCCGCCGCGATGCCGGACTCGGCGGCCGTCGCCGAGCACGTTCACGCCAATCCCGACGTCTCGCATGCCGAACGCGTGGCCACCGATCCGCATTTGGCGCCGGCCTACATGACCCACGCCGTCCTGAGCTTCAACGAGCAGCTCGAGCGGATCGGCGAGGTCGCCGTCGTCGTGACCATCGGGGCCCTGGTCTGGGCGGTCGACTGGCAGCTCGTGTCATGGACCTTCGTCGTCCTGATGCTGGCCGTGATCCGCCCGCTCGCGGTGGCCCTCGGCCTCTGGGGCTCGCGCACGTCGCGCGAGCAGCGGCTGCTCATCGGCTGGTTCGGCATCCGCGGCGTCGGTTCGCTCTACTACCTGATGTTCGCCGTCAACCAGGGCTTGTCGTCGGTGCTCGCCGCCAACCTGTTCGCGCTGACCATCGCGGTCATCGTCGTCTCCATCGTCGTGCACGGCCTGTCGGTCACGCCGCTGATGCGCCTCTACGAGCGCTCGAAGGGTCGGACGCCCACCTGACCGCTCACCGTCGCACCGGCCGGCGGCTCGCGCAGCTGCTCTGCTAACGTCGTTGTCGATGTCGACCCTGGCCGCGCTGCGTTCTCCGACCGAGGTGCCGGCGGCGCTCGGCGAGAGCTGGTTCGCGCAGCGCGGCTGGCAGCCGTTTGCGTTCCAGCGCGAGGTCTGGTCGGCGATGGCCGACGGCCGGAGCGGCCTGCTGCACGCGACCACCGGTGCCGGCAAGACCTACGCGGTCTGGTTCGGCGCGCTGGCCCGGGCCGACGCCCTGGGCCTCGGGGCGAGGCCGGCGCCGCATTCGGCCGACTCTGCGGCCGACACCGCATCCCGCTCGGTGAAACCAGGAGCGGCGCGGGCGCCACGCCCGCCACCGCTCGGCGTGCTCTGGCTGACGCCGATGCGGGCCCTCGCCGCCGACTCGGCGCGGGCGATGAAGGTGCCGCTCGACGAGCTCGGGCTCGACTGGACCGTCGGAATCCGCACCGGCGACACGCCGTCGGCCGAACGCGCAAGGCAGGACCGGCGCCTGCCGACCGCGCTGGTCACGACGCCGGAGTCGCTCAGCCTGCTGCTGACACGCGAGAGCGCGCGCGACGATCTCGCCGGCGTGCACACCGTCGTCGTCGACGAGTGGCACGAGCTGATGGGCAGCAAGCGCGGCGTGCAGGTGCAGCTCGCGATCGCGCGCCTCGGCCGCTGGAACCCGGCCCTCGTCGTCTGGGGTCTGTCGGCCACGCTCGGCAATCTCGACGAGGCGATGCGCGTGCTCCTCGGCCACGAAAGTGGCACGCTGGTTCGCGGCCGGCTCGCGAAGGATCTCGTCATCGACACGCTGCTGCCTGCCAACCCCGGGCGCTTTTCCTGGGGCGGCCACCTCGGCAAGCAGATGCAGCACCCGGTGGTCGAGGAGATCGAGCGCTCGGGGACGACGCTGGTCTTCGTCAACATGCGCTCGCAGGCCGAGGCGTGGTACCAGCTCCTCCTGGCCGAGCGGCCGGAGTGGGCGGGCGTCGTCGCCCTGCATCACGGCTCTCTCGACCGCGAGGTGCGCGACTGGGTCGAGCTCGGCCTGAAGGAGGGCCGTCTGAAAGCCGTCGTCGCGACGTCGTCGCTCGACCTCGGGGTCGACTTCCTGCCCGTCGAGCGGGTGCTGCAGATCGGCTCGGCCAAGGGCGTGGCGCGGCTGCTGCAGCGCGCCGGCCGCAGCGGCCACGCGCCGGGCCGGCCGAGCCGCATCACGCTGGTGCCGACGAACACGCTCGAGCTCGTCGAGGCGGTCGCGGCGCGGCGCGCGGCGCTCGCCGGGCGGATCGAGAAGCGGGCGACGCCCGACAAGCCGTTCGACGTCCTCGTCCAGCACCTCGTCACCGTCGCGCTCGGCGGCGGCTTCACGGCCGACGCCCTGTTCGACGAGGTGCGCCGCGCCTGGGCCTACCGCCGCCTCGCGCGGGCCGAGTTCCAATGGGCGCTCGACTTCGTCGTCGAAGGCGGCTCGAGCCTGGGCGCCTACCCGGAATACCACCGCGTGCGCCTCGTCGACGGGCTCTACCGCGTGCCCGACCGCGGCGTCGCGCGGCGCCACAAGCTCAACGTCGGCACCATCGTCAGCGACGCTTCGATGCAGGTGAAGTACCTCTCGGGCGGACGCATCGGCACGGTCGAAGAGGGCTTCGTCGCCCGCCTGAGGAAGGGCGACTGCTTCGTCTTCGCCGGCCGCACGCTCGAGTTCGTGCGCGCCGAGGAGATGACGGCCTACGTCAGGCGCGCCGACGGCAGGAAGGCGGCGATGATCAGCTGGGCCGGCGCCAAGATGCCGCTGTCGAGCGAGCTCGCCGATGCCGTGCTCGAGGTGCTGGCCGGTGTTGCCCAGGGCGACTTCTTCGACCCCGAGCTGGAGGCGGCGCGGCCGATGCTCGAGACGCAGATGCAGCTATCGCGCATC
Organism: Burkholderiales bacterium; assembly: GCA_038225015.1. Taxonomy (GTDB): domain Bacteria; phylum Pseudomonadota; class Gammaproteobacteria; order Burkholderiales; family Burkholderiaceae_C; genus Schlegelella_A. The sequence continues at coordinate 12,850 of JBBRFB010000071.1, read as the reverse complement.
CCGACGCCGAAGACGCTGCTCGTCGAGCGACTGACCTCGCGCGAAGGCCAGCATCTCTTCCTTTACCCGTTCGCCGGACGCAACGCCCACATCGGCCTCGGCAGTCTGCTGGCGTGGCGGCTGGCGAAAAGCGAGCCCAACACCTTCAGCATCTCGATCAATGACTACGGCCTCGAGCTGCTGAGCGCCAAGCCGGTCGACCCGGCGGCGCTCGTCGACCAGACCCTGTTCGACGAAGGCGATCTGCTGCAGGACGTTCTCGCCAGCCTGAACAGCAGTGAGCTGGCGCGGCGACGGTTCCGCGAGATCGCGCGCGTCTCCGGTCTCATCAGCCAGGGGTTTCCCGGGCAGCCGAAGAGCACACGCCAGCTGCAGGCTTCGAGCACGCTCTTCTACGAGGTGTTTCGCAAGTACGACGCCGGCAACATGCTGCTCTCGCAGGCCGAGGGCGAGGTGCTCAGCCAGGAGCTCGACATCCGCCGCCTGGCCCAGGTGCTGAAGCGGATGCGCGAGCAGCGCGTCGCCTTCGTCGAGCTGGAGGTGCCGAGCCCGTTCGCCCTGCCACTCATGGTCGAGCGCTTCCGCGAGAAGCTGACGACGGAGAAATTGAAGGATCGGCTGGCGCGGATGCTTAGCCAGATGGAGCGCGCCGCGGCGCAGTCGTGAACGTCGAGGGGCCGCGCCATCGGCCCGTACCGCCGACCCCGCGTGCTCGCGCCGCGTCGCGCTGGCTGCGCGCTAGCCGACGACGTGCTGCACAGCACGCCGCAATGCCTCGGGGTCGGTGAACGCGACGAAGGCGACGCCGGCCAGCGCGCCGGCGAAGTGGGCGTCGTGATTGATGCGGCCGCCGCCGCGCCGGGAGGCGTACCACGTGTAGCCGAGATAGGCCGCCGCGAAGAGCGGCGCCGGGATCGGCACCGGAATCGGCAGGATGAAGATCGACGCCGCCGGGAAGTAGACGATGGAGGCGAAGAGAACCGCCAGGATCGCGCCCGAGGCACCGAGGGTGCGGTAGTCGGGGTCGTTCCGGTGCACGAACCAAGTGCCTGCGCCGCTGGCGATCAGGCCGAACAGGTAGAGGGCGAGAAAGCGCTCGCTGCCGATCGCCCGCTCGACGCCGAACGCGAAGGCCCAGAACGTGAAGGCGTTGAAGAGCAGGTGGGTGAGGTCGGCATGGATGAAGCCGCTCGTCAGCACCGTCGTGTATTCGCTGCGCCGCACGAGCCAGTAGGGGCGCAGCAGGTTGCGCTCGACGAGCGCGGGCGCGACGAAGAGGCCGATGCCGCTGGCGACGATGATCGCCGCCAGGATGAGCGCCGAAGCCGGGGCGCCGCCGCTGAGTTCTATCAGTCGTTCCATGGCGCAGTCTACGGGCCGCCGCCGCGGCTCGCGGCCCGCCAGGACCCGAAGCCGGCCTGTGTCCGCCGGCTATCCTCGTTCTCTTTTCGTCGCCATCCGCAAAGCCATGGACACCGACATCCTGGTCATCGGCGCCGGCCCGGCGGGGCTCGCGGTCGCCTCCAGCCTCATCGCCTGCGGCAGGGAGCCCCTCGTCATCGAGAAGGCGGAGCAGGTCGCAGCTTCGTGGCGCACGCACTACGAGCGGCTGCACCTGCACACGGTCAAGGCCCTGTCGGCACTGCCGGGCCTGCCGTTTCCGGCGGCGGCGCCGCGCTATGTGCCGCGCCAGGGTGTGGTCGACTACCTGGCCGACTACGCCGAACGGCGCGGCGTGCGTCCCCGGTTCGGGCAGGACGCGGTGAAGGTCGTGCCGCAAGGTGGCCGCTGGCGGGCGGTGCTGGCCGACGGCACCGACATCACCGCCAATGCCATCGTCGTCGCCACCGGCGCCAACATCGTTCCCTTCGTGCCCTCGTTCGAAGGCCGCGACGGCTTTGCCGGCCGCATCGTGCACAGCGCCTCGTACCGGACGGCCGCGCCGTTTGCCGGCGAGCGCGTTCTCGTGGTCGGCATGGGCAACACCGGCGCCGAGATCGCGCTCGATCTCTGCGAGCATGGCGTGTCGGTGGCACTCTCGGTGCGCTCGCCGGTGAACATCGTGCATCGCGACGTCCTCGGCCGGCCGACCCAGCGCACGTCGATGCTGCTGGCGCGATTGCCGCCGGCCTGGGGAAACGCCCTCGCCAGCTGGCTGCGTGACCTGACGGTCGGCGACATGAGTCGCCACGGCCTGCGCACGCCGGCGACGTCGCCGCTGGCCGACCTGCGCGAGCACGGCAAGACGCCGGTGATCGACGTCGGCACGCTGGCACGCATCAGGGCGGGCGAGATCAGGGTCCATCCGGGGATCGAGCGGCTGCTGCCCGGCGGCGCCCGCTTCGTCGACGGCAGCGAAGCGACATTCGATGTCATCCTGGCGGCGACCGGCTACCGTTCCGGCATCGCCGAGCTCTTCCCCGACGCCGCGGTGTCGCTCGACGCGGGCGGCCTGCCGCGCCAGGTCGTCGGCGAAGGCGCGCTCGCCGGCGTCTACTTCGTCGGCTTCGACACGCGCCAGCCCGGTGGCCTGCTTCGCACGATCGGCCAGCAGGCGGTCGCGGTGGCGGCTTCTCTCTGCGCCGCGCGGAGGGGTGCGCCGCAGCGGTGACAATCGGCTTGTCGCCTTCTTGCCGGCCACCCATTGCGCCGCCGCCTCACGATGAGCAGTTCCTTCGTCACCTCGGGTTCCTGGGGCAAGCCGATGCCCTGGCGGTACGGCGCCACCGCCATCGCGCTGCACTGGCTCGTCGCCCTGCTGCTGATCGGCCAGACGAGTCTCGGCTGGTACATGATGGCCGTCGAGCACGAGCCGGGCGCCGACCAGTACGTCGTCCTGCACAAGTCGTTCGGGCTGATGATCGCCACCCTCTTCGTCGTTCGCCTGCTCTGGCGGCTGACGCATCCGCGGCAGCCGCTGCCGGCGACGGTGCCGCGCTGGGAGTCGCGGCTCGCCGACGTGGCGCAGGTGCTGCTCTACGCGCTGATGGTCGTGATCCCGATCGTCGGCTACATCGGCGCGTCGTACAGCAAGTCGGGCGTGCCGTTCTTCGGCGTGCCGACGCCGCGCTGGAGAACGCCCGATCACGACACCGCCGAGCTCTTCTTCGGCATTCACGGCGCGCTCGCGTGGGCACTGGTCGCGGTCGTGGCGCTCCACGCGGCGGGCGCGCTGAAGCACCTGCTCGTCGACCGCGACGGCGTGTTCCGGCGCATGTGGCCCGCCGCTCTGGCGCGCCGGGAGACGCCATGAGCAACGACAACGGAAACGCCGCACTGGCGACGGCGATCGACGCCGCCGCGGCGGCCATCGAGTCGCGCGTCACGGCCTGGCGCCGCGACTTCCACGCCCATCCGGAGCTCGGCAACCGCGAGTTGCGCACCGCCGGCATCGTCGCCGAGCACCTGAAGGCGCTCGGCCTCGACGAGGTGCGAACGGGCGTCGCCCATACCGGCATCGTCGGCCTGCTGAAGGGTGCGCTGCCCGGGCCTTGCGTCGCCTTGCGTGCCGACATGGACGCGCTGCCGGTCGCCGAGGAGGTCGACCTGCCGTTCGCGTCGACGGCGCGCACCACCTGGAACGGCGAGGACGTCGGCGTCATGCACGCCTGCGGCCACGACGCGCACACGGCGATCCTGATGGGCGTCGCCGAGGTCCTGGCGGGGCTGCGCGCCCAGTTGCGCGGCTCGGTCAAGTTCATCTTCCAGCCGGCCGAGGAACTGCCGCCCGACGGCGAGGACGGCGGCGCGAAGATGATGATCGCCGAGGGCGCGCTGGAGAAGCCGGTGCCGAAGGCGATCTTCGGCCTGCACGTGACGTCGCGCCTGCCGGTGGGTGTGATCGGCTACCGGCCGGGTCCGACGATGGCCAGCGCCGACACGCTGCAGATCACCGTGCGCGGCCGTCAGACCCACGGCGCCATGCCCTGGTACGGCGTCGACCCGATCGTCACCGCGGCGCAGGTCGTGCTCGGCCTGCAGACCGTCGTCAGCCGCCAGCTCGACCTCACGCGCGAGCCCGCGGTCGTGACGATCGGCGTCATCAAGGGCGGCGTGCGCCAGAACATCATCCCGGACTCGGTCGAGATGCAGGGCACGATCCGCAGCTTCGACGAGGTGATGCGAGACGACATCCACGAGCGCGTGACGACGATGGCCGAGGCCATCGGCCGCGGCTCGCGCGCCCAATGCGCGGTCTGCATCACCAAGAAATACCCGGTGACGGTGAACGACCCGGCGCTCACCGAGCGCATGGTGCCGAGCCTGCAGCGCACGGCCGGCGAGAAGCACGTCATGCTGGTGCCCAAGGTCATGGGCTCGGAGGACTTCTCCTTCTTCCAGCGCGTCGTGCCGGGGCTGTTCTATTTCGTCGGCGTCGTCCCCACCGGGACCGACCCGCAGACGGTGGCGCCGAACCACTCGCCGCGCTTCTTCATCGACGAGACGTCGCTGCTGCTCGGGGTGCGCTCGCTGGCCCGCCTGGTGGGCGACTTCTTCGCGCAGGAAGCCGTCGGGTCGACGTCGCGCTGATCGCCGGCCGGCGTCGGCGCGGCTGGCGCCGGGTTACCTGAAGAGACCCTTCAGCACGCCGCGCACGGCGTCCTTGGGGCGACCCTTGGCCTTCTCGTCGCCGGCCGCAGGCTCACCGAGTCGCCCGCCGAGCTGGTCGAGCAGCTTGTCTTTCAGCTGGTTCCGGATCGCATCGGCCGCAACCTTCGACCACTGGATCTGCCAGTCGATGGCGTCGAAGGGGCCGGTCAGCGCGACCGGTATGGTGACGCCGCGCAGGGCGCGCAGCTCGGCGCCGCCCTGGCCCGCGGCGGTGTCGGTCACGGTGGCGCGGGCGATGTAGTCGATGCGGCCCCGGCCGACGTCGAAGCTGCCGCTGCCGCCGACGCGCAAGAAGGGACTCTTTACCGACAGGTCGTCGCTGCGGGCGACGCCGTCGGCGATGCGGGCGCTGGCCGAGAGTTCGGTGAAGTCGGTCTTCTCGTTGCCCGCTGCGCTGACCGCGTCCTGCCTGAGCACGAGCGCGGCCTTCGCCTGCCGGAACACCCGGGCGAGGTTGATGCCCTTGATGGCGCCGTTTCGGATCTGCATCGCGGCGCTTCCGGCCAGATGCGAGCGCAGCGCACCGATGCTGGCGCCGCTCGTCGCGACGTCGGCGACCACGTGGCCGGTGCCTTCGAGCAGGTTCTTGCCGGTGACGTTCTGCAACAGGGCGTCGATGTCGACGCCGTCGGCGTCGAGCCGGACGGCGATCTGCTTCTTTCTGGCATCGGCGCGGCCGCTGCCATCGAACCGGCCGGACCAGGCGCCGCCGGTGAGTCGCTTGATGCGCAGCACGCCGTCGGCGAGCGTGGCGTCGACGTGGGCGTCGGCCACCCGGTACTGCCGAAACGCCAAGGCTCCGGCGTCGATCAGGAAGTTGCCGTCGACGGCCTCGAGCACGTCGAGCTGCACTGGCGTGTCGGCCGGCGTCGGCGGCGCGGCCGGAGCCCCCGAACCGCTGGTGCCCGAGCCGAGCAGCGCGTTGAGGTCGAGGTTGTCGAAACGGGCCTCGACCTCGAGGCGCGGCACGCGGCCGGCCGACGAGGCGCGGCCGCGGCTGTCGAATCGGTTCGTGTTCAGCGCGCCTGCCAGCGACCATCGGACCGCCTTCGCACCGGCCTCGACCTCGGCGCTGCCGTTCGCGGCGAGCGCGAGCGGTGGCAGGCCGGGCTGGGCAAGGCTGGCGTGCACGGCCAGTTTCTCGATCGACGCCGCCCGCTGCCGGCCCTGCAGGACGACATCGGCCTCGACATCGCCCGACACCTGCCGCGCGCCAACCGCGCCCTTCATCGTCATCGCCACGCCATCCAGGCGCAGTGCGGCGAAGCTGCCGCCCGGTGCCGCCGATCGGAAGGTACCGGAAAGCGTCGCCGGGCCCGAGAGCTCGAGGCGGCCGGAGACCGGGCTGCCCGAGAGGCGCTCGCCGGCCACTGCCAACTCCGGCCACGCGAGCTCCAGCGCGACGCGCTGTGTGCCCTGGCGACCGGAGAGCGCCAGGCGCAGCGCCTGCAATTCGACGCGTTCGTCGTCAGGGCTGTAGGCGGCCCGCGCCAGGTCGATCGTCGACGGGTCGAGCGTGCCGGCCCCGAACACGGCCTTCTTCACCGTCACGTGCAGCGGGCCGGCCTGCAGAGCGCGCCCGTCCCAGGCGATCTCACCTTTGGCCTCGAGCGATGCCGTCGTCGCCTCGGTGCCGACCTCGAGCGCGATGGCGAGCGCCGACAGCGACACTGCGTTCCGGTCGAGATCTAGCACGACCGTGAAGCCACCGTCGACCGCCAAGGTGGCCGGTTGCGGGCGTGTCAGGGCGGCCGACGCGCGCAGCGTCACCGGTGACGGCGTTGCCTGTGCGAGCCTGCCTGTCGACAGCGTCGCCACGGCGAGATCGCCGGCGAGGTCGAGCTTGTCGTCGCGCAGATGCAGGCGCAGGTCGTCGAGGCGGATGGCGCTGATGTCGAAGCGAAGGGGCCGGCCGCCGGAGGGCTCGCTGGCGGGCCCGGCGCCGTTGGTGCCGGACGCGACCAGGTCGTCGATGTTTCGCCTGCCCTGCGCGTCACGCAGGTAGCTCGCCTCGACGCCGCGGGCACGGATGCGGTCGATCACGAGCTTGCGGCTCAGGAGGGGCAGCACCGCCACGTCGAGCGCCGCCTCGTCGACAGCAAGGAACGCCCGGTCGCTGCCGGCTTCGGACAGGCGCACCCTGGAGACCTTGATCGCCAGCCGGGGGAGAAGCGACAGCTCGATCGGACCGTCGATCGCCAGCGTGCGCTGCCGCTCGGTCTTCATCCAGTCGATGGCGAGCGACTTGTAGCGGTTGGCATCGAAGGTCGCGACGAGCACTGCGGCTGCCACGATGACGAGCAGGAGCAGGGCCCCGAGGCCGAACACGGTGCGACGAATCCAGGGCGCTTTCATGGCCGGGCTCGTTCAGGCGTTCTCGGTGGCGAACCTTGGCGATCAGACGACGCGGTAGCGCTCCACCGCCCCGACATCCCACGACAGGCCGTTGCCCGGGCGGTCGGGCGGCGTCATGAAGCCGTCGGCGACGCGCAGCGGCTCCTGCAGGATCGGATCGGCCCAGTCGACCGCCTCGAGCCAGTGCGCCGTCGGGCTGGCCGCGAGCAGGTGCACGCTGACCTCACCGAACAGGTGCGACGACATCGGGATGCCCGCCGCATCCGCCAGCGCCGCCGCGGCGATCCAGCCGCTGACGCCGCCGATGCGCTCGAGATCGGGCATGACGAGGTCGCTCGCCGCGGCCGCCAGCGCCTGCGCCATCGCCCGTGGCCCGGCGAAGTTCTCGCCGATCTGCACGGGCGTGTGCAGCAGCGCGGCCAGCCCGGCGCTGCCGGCGTAGTCGTCGTGGCGAATCGGCTCCTCGATCCAGGCGAGCCCTTCGTCGTCGAGCGGGCGGCAACGTTCCCTGGCGTCGTTCGCGCCGAGCGCCTGGTTGTAGTCGACCATCAGCGCCACGTGGCTCGGCAAGGCCTTGCGAACGGCGCGCAGCGCCGCCAGGTCGTCTTCGGCGCGGGGCCGACCGAGGCGCATCTTGATGGCGCCGAATCCTTCGTCGGCGAGCTCCAGCGCTTCGTCGACCGCGGCCGCGGGCTCGACCAGGCCGAGGCCGTTGCTGTTGTAGGCGGGAATCGGCCTGAGCGGTGCGCCGAGCAGGCGGGCCAGCGGCAGCCCGGCCTGCAGCGCCAGCGCGTCCCAGCAGGCGATGTCGATGCCGGCCATCACCATCGAGACGAGGCCGCGCGCGCCGATCAGGCGAAAGCGCCGGTCGAGCAGGCGCCGCACCTCGGCCGGCGCTGCAGCCTGCCCGGCCAGCGTTGCGGCGGCGTCCTGGAACAGCGCGCCCAGCGCCAGCCCGGCGCTCTTCAGGTAACAGAAAAGGTAGGCGCGGCCGACGATGCCCTCTTCCGTCTGAAGGTCGATCAGGAGCAGCGGCGCGCGATCGATGCGCATCGCGCTCGTGCCGAGCGCACGCCGCATCGGCACCTCGACCAGCGTCGTCGCGATCGAGCGAACGGTGAGGTGCTCTGACGTCATGCCGGGTGGCCGCTGCTGTGCACCGACAGGATGTCGGCAATGGCGCGGTTGCAGGGCGTGGCGACGCCGAGGCGCCGGCCACGGGCGACGACGTCGCCGCTCAGCCACGGCAGCTCGAGCCGGCTGCCGCGGTCGAGGTCGCCGTGCATCGACGAGGTCATGGTCGCCGGCAGCGTGTCGGCGAAGGCGAGGCGGCCGTCGACGAAGTCGGGAGCGATCGGCACGCCCTCGGCCGCGGCAACCGCGACCACCTCGTTCATCGTGTCGCGCAGGAAGATGCGGGCGCGCTCGTCGGCGCGGACGACGCCGAGCGGCACCCGCATCGTCGTCGTGGCGCCCGAGATGCCGACCAGGAACACGAACTTCTCCCAGATCGCCTGGCGGATGTCGCTGCTCACCTCGTGGTCGATGCCGGCGCTGGCGCAGGCATCGCGGAAGCGGGCCACGCGTTCGCTCCTCTGGCCATCGAGCTCGCCGAAGACGAGCTTCTGCATCGTGCCGGTGTGCCGGATCACGCCGGGCTCGGCGATCGTCGCCGCGATGTAGCAGACGCCACCGACGACGGCCGGCGCACCGAGCGCGTCGCGCAGGATGTCGTCCTTGGCGACGCCGTTCTGGAACGAGATCACCGCTGCCTGTCCGTGCACGAGGGGCTTGATCGCCTCGGCCGCGCTGGCCGTGTCCCAGAGCTTGACGCCGAGAAGCACGAGGTCGGTCGAGCCGATGTCGGCCGGCCGGTCGGTGGTCTGCACCTTGGGCAGGTGCAGGTCGCCGCGCGCGCTCTCGATGCGCAGGCCCCGCGCGCGCAGCGCCGCGAGCTGCGCACCGCGGGCGACGAAAGTGACGTCGCAGCCCGCATGGGCGAGGCGGGCACCGAAATAGCCGCCGACGCCGCCGCTGCCCATGATGGTGATGCGCATGGATCGTCCTTTCAGAGCGGGCCGGCGTATTCGCCGCGCGCCGGATAGTTCTTCGCAAGCACGAAGTCGACGGCGGACAGCACCTCGTCGAAGTGCGGCCGCGCGAACGGCACGCTCTGCACCGCGCTCAGGTACAGCGTGCCGTCGCCCCGGACCAGGAAGAGGCCGGGCTCGGAGAAATGCGCCGGCTCCTCGACGCCGACCGAAGTGAGGCCGCGGGAGGTGCTGATGAAGAGACCCCACTCACGCGCCTTCTTCAGGTCGAGGTCGTAGCCGATGCGCAGCGCCGGCGCCTCGATCTTGGCGGCCATCGCCTCGGCCCGATCGCGGCCGTCGCTCGAGAGGGCGAGGACCTTGACGCCGCGATGCTCGAATTCGGCCAGGCGGCCGCCGAGATCGCGCAGGTATTTCTGGCAGAGCGGGCAGTGCAGGCCGCGGTAGAAGACGAGCAGGTCGAACTGCTGCGGCGCGTCGGTGGCGAGCACGAAATCGCCGTGCGCGTGCGTGGGCACCTCGAGGGCCGGAACGGCCTGTCGTGGCATGAGCATCGAGGTGTCTCCTGGATCTGCGCGAGGCGCGCGGTCCGTCGACTGTATGCGCGCGGGCGCTCTCGCGTCGGCAGCCAGCCGGGCGCGGGCGGACGTTCCCGCGCCCCTGCCGTCACATCACCGCGCCGACCTGCCAGGGCACGAACTCGTTCTGCCCGTAGCCGTGCTTCTCGCTCTTCGACGGCGCGCCCGAAGCCGTGGCCAGCACGAGCTCGAAGATGCGCCGCCCCATCTCCTGCACCGAAGCCGTGCCGTCGACGATCTCGCCGCAGTTGATGTCCATGTCTTCTTCCTGCCGGCGCCACAGGGTCGAGTTGGTGGCGAGCTTGAGCGACGGTGACGGCGCGCAGCCATAGGCCGAGCCGCGGCCGGTGGTGAAGCAGATGAGGTTGGCGCCGCCGGCGACCTGGCCGGTGGCGCTCACCGGGTCGTAGCCCGGCGTGTCCATGTAGACGAAGCCGTGCGCAGCTACCGGCTCGGCGTACTCGTACACCGCCTCGAGGTTGCTGGTGCCCCCCTTGGCGACGGCGCCGAGCGACTTCTCGAGGATCGTCGTCAGCCCGCCGGCCTTGTTGCCCGGCGACGGGTTGTTGTTCATCTCGCCGTCGTTGATCGCGGTGTAGTGCTCCCACCACTTGATGCGCGAGACGAGCTTCTCGCCGACCTCGCGGCGAACGGCGCGGCGCGTGAGCAGGTGCTCGGCACCGTAGATCTCGGGCGTCTCGGAAAGGATCGCAGTGCCGCCGTGCGCCACCAGCAGGTCGACGGCAGCGCCGAGCGCCGGGTTGGCGCTGATGCCCGAGTAGCCGTCGGAGCCACCGCACTGCAGGCCGATGGTGACGTGCGCCGCGCTGCAAGGCTCGCGCCGCACCGCGTTGGCGCGCGGCAGCATCTCGTCGATGAGGGCAATGCCCTTGTCGACGGTCTTCTGCGTGCCGCCGGTGTCCTGGATGTTGAAGACGCGGAAGTTCTCACCCTCGCTCAGGTTGCCGGTGGCGAGCCATGCGTTGATCTGGTTGGCCTCGCAGCCGAGGCCGACGACGAGCGCCGCGGCGAAGTTGGCGTGCGTGGCGTAGCCGGTGAGCGTGCGCTCGAGGATCTGCATGCCCATGCCGCCGGTGTCCATGCCGCAACCGGTGCCGTGGGTGAGCGCCACCACGCCGTCGACGTTCGGGTAGGCGGCCAGCGCCCCCGGGTTGGTCTTGCGCGAGAAGTGGTCGGCAATGGCGCGGGCCGCCGTGGCCGAGCAGTTCACGCTGGTCAGAACGCCGATGTAGTTGCGCGTCGCGACCCGGCCATCGGCGCGGCGGATGCCCATGAAGGTCGCTTCGCGCTTCTCGGGCGCCGGCCTGACGTCGGCACCGAAGGCGTAGTCGCGGGCGAAGTCGCCCTTGTCCGGGCCCATGTCGAGGTTGTGCGTGTGCACGTGCTCGCCGCGCGCGATCGGCTTCGAGGCGAAGCCGATGATCTGGTTGTAGCGGCGCACCGGCGCGCCGGGAGCGATGTCTCGCGCCGCGACCTTGTGCCCGGCCGGAATGAGGCCGCGCACCGCGAAGCCTTCCACGGTCGCGCCGCCGACGAGCTGGCTGCGGGCGATGAGGACATCGTCGGCGGGATGCAGGCGGATGAAGGGCGTCATGAGAAGAACATTTTCGGCAACCACAGCACCAGTTGCGGCATGTAGGTGATCACGACCAGGCTGAGCAGCAGCGGTACCAGCCACGGCAGGATGGCCATCGTCGTGCGCTCGAAGGACAGGCCCGCCACCCGCGCGAGCACGAACAGGACCAGACCCATCGGCGGGTGCAGCAGCCCGATCATCAGGTTGAGCACCATCACCAGGCCGAAGTGGATCGGGTCGACGCCGAGGTGCACGGCGATCGGCAGCAGCAGCGGCACCAGGATGGTGATGGCCGCCGTCGGCTCGAGAAAGCAGCCGACGAAGAGCATCAGCAGGTTGGCGAGCAGCAGGAAGACCCAGGCCTTGTCGGTGAAGCCGAGCACCCAGGTCGCGATGTCGGCGGTGACGCCGGTGGCGGTGAGCATCCAGCCGAAGATCGACGCCGCGGCCACGATGAAGAGGACCGTGCTCGTCGTCTCCACCGTGTCGAGGCAGACCTTGACGAACATCTTCCAGGTGAGCGTGCGGTACCAGACCAGGCCGAGGATCATCGCCCAGACGCACGCCGCGATGGCGCCTTCGGTGGGCGTGAAAAGACCCGTCGTCATGCCGCCGATGAGGAGCACCGGCGTCATGATCGGCAGCACCGCCTCGAAGTGGAAGATGCGGTCGAGCACGAAGAGGGAGGCCAGGCCCATGAGCACCGTGATCTGCGCCGGGGCGCCTAGCCGGGCCACGGCGAGCCAGAGCAGCAGCGGCCAGCCGACCACGACCGCGAGCTCGACAAGCGCCTTGAAGAGGCGCGTGCTCGAAAACTTGATGTCGCCGCCCCAGTTGTTCTTGTGCGCGTAGTACGCGACCGTGAGCATCATCAGGATGGCGAGCAACACGCCCGGCAGGATGCCGGCGAGAAAAAGGGCGCCGACCGAGACGTTGGCCATCATTCCGTAGATCACGAACGGCAGGCTCGGCGGAATGATGGGCCCGAGCGTCGCCGAGGCGGCCGTGACGCCGACGGCGAATTCGGTCGGGTAGCCGTGCTCCTGCATCGCCTTGATCTCGATCGTGCCGAGCCCGGCGGCGTCGGCGATGGCGGTGCCGCTCATGCCGGCGAAGATCACCGAGGCGAGCACGTTGACGTGGCCGAGGCCACCCTTCAGCCAGCCGACGAGGGCGAGCGCGAAGTTGAATATGCGCGTGGTGATGCCCGCGTTGTTCATCAGGTTGCCGGCGAGAATGAAGAACGGCACGGCCAGCAGCGGAAAGCTGTCGATGCCGCTCACCATCCGGTGCACGACGACGAAAGGCGGCGGGCTGCCCGCCAGCAGCACGTAGGCGAGCGAGGCGCCGGCCATGGCGATGGCGACGGGCACGCCGCCGGCCATGAAGAGCAGGAAGAAGACCTTCAGCATGTCGGAGGTACCTGCCGCTTTGTGGTTGGCTCGATCGAGCGCTTCATCGGATGGGCCGGGCCGAGGACACCGGGTGGCCGATTGCGCTCATGTCCCCCGAGCCGGGCACTGCCCGGCTCTCCTCCTTTACTTCGCTCCATCGGCCACCCGATGCCGTCGGCCTGATCCGTCGCGCCTGTACGGACAAGGCGGTGGCGGGTGAGGGAGTCGGGGTGCGCTGCGGAGCGAAGTAAAGGAGGAGGCGAG
>JBBRFB010000070.1:0-17644 GCA_038225015.1 Burkholderiales bacterium | reverse complement strand
GCGGCGCCGAACAGCCACCACGAATGCACCAGCATGCCGGCGAAGACGGCCACCAGCGCCAGCGAAAGCAGGAGCGGCGCCAGCGAATCTCCTGGCATGCGCAGGATCACGTCGGGAACGGCATCGAGCGCCGAGGTGCCGATCGTCTCGCGGCCGTCGTCGAGGAGGAAGCCTTCGTTCGTCGTGCTCTCGCCGGTTTGCCCCGTCATGCGGTCTTCCCACAGCGGGTAGCGGCTGCCGACGGTCGGGATGACGGCGAAGTTGTAGGGCGGCGGCGGCGAGGACGTCGCCCATTCCAGCGACGGCGCGTTCCACGGGTTGGGGCCGGCACGCTGGCCGCTTCGAAGGCTGCGCCAGACGTTGATCAGGAAGAGCAGAACGCCGAAGGCGAACAGGTAGGCGCCGAGCGTGATGATCAGATTGATCGTGCCCCAGCCGAGGCCGGCCGAGTAGGTGTAGATGCGCCTCGGCATGCCCAGCAGACCGAGGATGTGCATCGGAAAAAAGCCCACGTTGAAGCCGATGAACATGATCCAGAACGTCCACTTGCCGAGCCGCTCGCTCATCATCTTGCCGGTGAACTTCGGGAACCAGTAGTGAATGCCGCCGACCACCGGGAAGACGTTGATGCCGATCAGCACGTAGTGGAGGTGGGCAACGACGAAGTACGTGTCGGTGAGCTGCTGGTCGACCGGAACGGCGGCGGTCATGAACCCCGAGACGCCGCCGATGACGAACACGATGACGAAGCCGGCGAAGAACAGGAACGGCGTCGTGAACTGCGGCCGTCCGGTCCAGATCGTGGCCAGCCAGGCGAAGACGCCGACCGCGCTCGGGATGACGATCACGAAGCTCGCGGCGCTGAAGAACGAGAGCGACAGCGGCGGCAGGCCGGTCGCGAACATGTGGTGCACCCAGACGCCGAAGCCCAGCACCATCGTCGTCACGGTCGCCAGGGCGACGGCGGTGTAGCCGACGAGGGGCCGGCGGCAGAACGTCGGCAGGCCGTCGGAGACGATGCCCATCGCTGGCAGCACGATGGCATAGACCCACGGGTGGCCGAACATCCAGAACAGGTGCTGCCAGAGCAAGGGCTGGCCGCCGCCGGCGACGTCGAAGAAGTGCATGCCGAAGCGCCGGTCCATCCAGAGCATCAGGAACGCGAGGCTCACCGCCGGCACCGCGATGATGTTGCCCACCGAGGCCGTCAGCGTGCCCCAGATGAGGATCGGCACCCGGTTGATCGACATGCCCGGCGCGCGTGTGCGGATGAGCGTGACGATGAAGTTGATCGAGCCCACCGTCGTCGAGACGCCGAGCAGCACCATCCCGAGCGCATAGAGGTCGATGTTGATGCCCGGGTTGTAGGCCAGTGACGAGTACGGCACGTAGTTGAACCAGCCCGCGTCCGGCGCCTGCCCGATCGGGAAGCTGGCGTAGAGAAAGAGGCCCGAGAACAGGAAGATCCAGTACGAGAACGCGTTCAGGCGCGGGAACGCCATGTCGCGCGAGCCCAGCAACAGGGGCCAGAGGAAGTTGCTGAATCCCGAGAGCACCGGCAAGGCGTACAGGAAGATCATCGTCACGCCGTGCATCGTGAAGAGTTGGTTGTATTGCTCTGGCGTCAACAGCGTCTGGTTCGGCTGCGCCAGCTGCAGGCGCATCACGGCCGCCTCGAGGCCGCCCAGGATCAGGAACACGAAGGACGTGACGAGGTAGCGCTTGCCGATCGACTTGTGGTCGACCGACGCGAGCGCCCCGATCCAGCCGGGCTCCGTTTCCCAGATGCGCCGCAGGCGCGGCGCGATGCTGGCATCGTCGCCCGGACGGGCGATGACGGGGATGCGCAGGGCGTCGGTATTGGCCACGGTCCGCTTTCTCGTGTTCAGTGAAGGGTTTGCAGATACGTGACGACGCCATGGAGATCCGGTCCGGAAAGCGCCAGCGCCGGCATGCGCGAGCCGGGCTTGAGCGCCTGCGAATCGGCGACCCACGCGGCAAGATTGCCGGGCGTGTTCGGCAACAGGCCGGCCGCAATCGTGTGCCGGCTCATCAGGTGCGTCAGGTCCGGGCCGAGGATGCCGCCGGCTTCGGTGCCCCGGACCGCGTGGCAAGCTGCGCAATGCGCTTCGAACGCCTGCTTGCCAAGCCGCTCCGGCTCCGACGCCGGAGCGGCGGCGTCGCGAAGCTGCTCGCGTACCCAGGTGGCGTAGTCGAGCGGAGCGTCGGCAACCACGTACATCGCCATGTGGGCGTGCTGGGCGCCGCAATATTCGCCGCATTGGCCTCGGTACACCCCCGGCTCGTCAGCCTGTAGCCAGGTGACATTGGTCTGGCCGGGGATGACGTCCATCTTGCCCCCGAGGTGCGGGATCCAGAAGGAATGGATGACGTCCTGGCTCTTGAGTTCGATACGCACCGGCCGGCCGACCGGAATGTGGATTTCGTTGGCCGTCGTGAAGACACGGTCGGGCTCGCTGCTCTCGTAGCGCACGCTCCACCACCACTGTGCAGCGGTCACCTGCAGCGTCAGATCGGTGCGCGCCGGCATCGCGACCGCCGCGACCGTGAACATCGTCCACACCGCGCATGCAATGACGACCACCGTCGATACGCCGACGCCGACGTAGAGCCAGGACATGCCCCCTTCGTCGCTGCGAACCGCGAGGGCCTGCGGATCGGCAGGGCGGGCATGCCGTCGCGTCACCGCAGCGAGGAGGAGCACCGCAATGACGAGGACGACCACGATCGAGACGATCCCCAACCCCCAGCCGAGCCGCGTTGCCGGGTCGCCCGCGGGCCCGAAGGTATGCAGGTAGGACATCGGGGATTCGGCCGATGCCAGGAATGGCAGGCTGGCCAATGCGAGTCCTGCAGCCGTGCGGCAAGGTTTCATTTACCGGTGCCCGGGGCTGGCGAGATGTCTGGCTTCGGCGCGACGCCGGGTGCACTCGACAGGCCACCTTTCGGCTCCGGCGTGCTGGCGGCCTGGCTCGGCGGAAGCGTCGCTGCGATCTCCGCGGGAACCGCGTCTCCGTGCTTGTCGCCCTGAAGCCAGGCTTGATATTGCCCCGCCGGGAAGCTGCCGCCGAGCGACTCGATGTAGGCGACGATCTTCCAGATGTCCTGCGGAGGCAGCGCCGGATTCCACGCCGGCATGCCTTGCGGGCGACCCTGGTAGATCGAATTGAAGATCGACGCTGGCACGCCGCCGTAGCGCCAGTACCCATCGGTGAGGTTCGGGCCCATCCCGCCCGTGGCGCCGTAGCCGTGGCAGCCGGCGCAGTTCATCTTGACGAAAAGCTCCTGGCCCTGCTGGACAGCGTGCGGATCGGCCGCATACGGGTTCGGAAACCGCGTCGCCAGGGTACTCTGGGCGGCGCCAGCCACGTCGCCGAGCGGCACGTCGCCCACCGCGGTCGCGCCGGGCTCGGGTTGGGGGGGTGTGGCCGCGGTGCTGCCGCCGCTGGTCCTTCCGCACGACACGACGAGGACGGCGCTGCCGATGATCGCCGCCGCAGCGAGACGCCGCCACTGAGCCGTATTCATGGCTTGGCACCCATGCCGCGGTCCGAGCGCACTGCCGAAACCGAGCCTTCGGTCGTCAGCATGCCGGCCGCCGAATGCGCAGACTCGCCGTCGATCGAGAACACGTAGAGCACGCCACCGCGCGGTGGGAATCCCGGCTGCGACGAACTCACCATCGCCGCGCCGCCGACGCCCGAATAGACGGCCACGTACTGGCGCTTGTCGGGCCCGAGGTAGGTCATCGGCTGAGCGATGATCCCCGAGCTGAGCTTCTGCGACCACAGGACCTTGCCGCTTCTCGCGTCGACTGCCCGGAACCAGCCGTCGACGGTGCCGTAGAAGACGACGTCGCCGGCAGTCGCCAGCGCGCCGCTCATCACCATGAACTGCTCCTTGATCGCCCAGGCCTTCTTGCCGGCGACCGGATCCCAGGCCATGAACTCGCCCCAGTTGCCGCCCGGGCCCGCACGGCGAGTCATCTCCATGCCGTCGTAGGGTGTCCCGGGGATGTACGACTGGGGATGGTCGGTCACGTCCATGCAGATGTTGAAGATGCCGGCATAAACGAGTCCGGTGCGCGGCGAGAAGGCCGAGGGCTGCCAGTCCTTGCCGCCGATGTCGGGTGGGCAGACGTTTCTGAGCTTGACGTTCGGCTTCGGCTGCATCTCCGCCACGACCTTGGGCATGCCCGTCTTCAGATCGATGCCGTGCGACCAGTTCTGGTGGGCGAACGGCTCCGCGCTCAGCACTTCGCCGGTCGTCCGGTCGATCGTGTAGGCGAAGGCGTTGCGGTCGAAGTGGACGAGCACCTTGCGTGGCTTGCCGTCGAAAGTGAGGTCGAGCAGGAGGTTTTCATTGACGCCGTCGTAGTCCCACTGGTCGTGCGGCGTGAACTGGTAGGCCCACTTCGCCATGCCGGTGGTGGCGTCACGCGCGAACATCGCGCTCGTCCACAGGTTGTATCCGGGGCGCTGCGAAGGCACCCGCGGACCCGGGTTGCTCGTGCCGTAGTAAATGAGATTGGTCTCGGGGTCGTACGAGACCCAACCCCACACCGCACCGGCGCCGGTCTTCCACATGCCTGCCGGCCAGGTCGTCTTGCCGAGGTCCTTGCCCTTCATCCACTTGTAGTAGGGGTTGAAGTCGGCGCCGATCATGACGTCCTTGTCGACGCCGCTGCTGTGCGCGCGCCACAGTTCCTTGCCGGTCTTGATGTCGAGCGCCGCCAGCCAGCCCCAGACACCGAGCTCGCCGCCGCTGTTGCCGACGTAGACCTTGTCGCCGACGATGAAAGGCGCCATCGTCATCGTGACGCCTGTGGTCACGTCGCCCATCTTCGTGCGCCAGACTTCCTTGCCCGTTTTCGCGTCGATGGCAATGGTGTGCGCGTCGAGCAGGTTGTAGATCAGCTTCCCATCGCCGTAGGCACTGCCGCGGTTGACCGTATCGCAGCAGGCCTTGCCGATCGCCAGCGGCGTGGGCTTCGGGTCATACGACCACTTGATCGGCGCTCCTGCCTTGGACAGGTCGAGCGCATAGGCCAGGTTCGGAAACGGCGTGACGATGTACATCGTGTCGCCGACCACGAGCGGCGCCGCTTCGTGGCCGTTCGGCGTGCCGTCCGAAAAGCTCCACGCGACGCGCAGCTTGGCGACGTTGGCTGCCGTGATCTGATCGAGCGGGCTGTAGCGCGTGTTGGCGTAGTCCCGCGACTGGCTGTGCCATTCGCCCGGCGGGTCGCCGGGGGCGAAGTTCGCGTGTGCATTGTTGAGTGGCTGTCCGGGCCCGGCCGCGGCAGACGGCGACGATTCCTTCATCGCGGGCTCGGGAATCGACATGGCTGCCGATGGCGGCGCCGTCCCCATGCCCAGGCCGGCAGGCTGGGCACCGCTCGGATGGGACGCGGGAGCGGAGGCCTGTGCGCCGGCGGCGAAAGGCTGGCCGAGCAGCGCGACCAGCGCTCCGGTCAGGCTGCAGCGCCGCAGTATCGGGCTCGCTGAAGCGGCGAAGGTCAGGCAGGAGGACATGGTCGGTTTCCGTTGAAGAGGATTTAGGCGTTCAGCGAAGTGATGCGGCGAACGTCGCCACCGAGTCGATGTCTCGATCTGAAAGGCGGGCCGCCAGCTCGCGCATCACGGCGCGCGGATCGCTGGTCCGGCGCCCGGATCGAAAGTCGCGCAGCTGTTCGGCGAGGTAGACGGCATGCTGGCCGGCGAGGCGCGGAAACAGGTCGGGCAGCCCCTGCCCGCGCATGCCGTGGCATGACGCGCACGACGGCACACCTTCGGCCGGGCGGCCGGCGAAGAAGAGCTTCTCGCCGGTGCGCACGGCCTTGCGCGACACGTCGGGACTTGTCGGCCGCAGCGGCTGGCGCGCGTAGTAGGTGGAGACGCGCTTCATTTCGTCGGCGTTCAGGTTCACGGCGATCGCGCCCATCACCCCGTCTGCTCGCTGTCTGCCTTGAGCGGCGAACGCGTGCAGCTGGCCTTCGAGATAAGCCTGAACCTGGCCGGCCAGCGCCGGGACGCCGGCCCGCGTGCTGTTGCCGCCGATGCCGTGGCAGGCGGCGCAGACCTGTTGCACGAGCGCGCCAGTCGCGATGGGCTGGTGCGGCATCGCGTCCTGACCTCGTGCTGCCATGACCAGACTCGTGAACGCGAACGCAAGCAGGTGGCGCAAGGGCATGTCATGGCCTTTCGGTGGCCTGGGCGGCCAACGCCTTGCGCGACTTCGCGACGACACCGGCATCGACGACCGAGCCGCGATTGCCCCATGCGTTGCGGATGTAGCTGACGACGTCGGCGACCTCCCGATCGTCGAGCTTCTGGGCGAAGCCCGGCATCGCGAGGTACGAACGCTGGTCGTGAGCCGCCGGCACCGCAGCGCCCTCGAGAACGATGCGTACCACGCTCGCCGGCTCGTGCGCCTGGATGGTCGAGCTGCCCGTCAATGCGGGAAACACGTGTGCAATGCCGCTCCCGTCGTGCATGTGGCAGGCGGCGCAGTGGTCGACGAAGAGCCCTTCGCCGCGCGCGAGTGCCTGTGGCTCGATCGTCTGAACCGGCGCGTCGTCTCGCAGCGGCGCCAGCCCTTTCAAGTAGACGGCCACGGCGGCGCGGTCGGCGTCGCTGTAGTAGCGGGTCGATCGGGTCACCACTTCGGCCATCGGCCCTGCCGCCGCGGTGTGTGCGTTCGCGCCGGACTTCAGGTAGAGCGCGATGTCGGCTGCGCTCCATCCCCCGAGGCCCGCATGCGGCTCGCCCCGCAGGCTGGGCGCATACCATCCGTTGGCATGGCCGCCCTTGGTGTAGCCACCCGAGAGCGACGCGCTGCGATCGGCGCCGCCGAAGTAGCTCTTGGGGGTGTGACAGTCGCCGCAATGGCCCAGGCCTTCGACGATGTAGGCGCCGCGATTCCACTCGGCCGACTTCTGCGAATCCGGGCGGAAGGTGCCTTCGTCGAACCAGAGCAGGTTCCAGCCTGCCACCATCGCGCGCGAGCTCATCCACCAGGCCAGCTGCGGCGGCTTGTTCTCCTGGTGCACCGGCGCCACGTTGTCGAGATAGTCCTTGATCGAGTCAACGTCGTTGCGACCGATCCTGGTGAACCAGGGATAAGGGAAGGCAGGAAAGAGATGCTTGCCCTCGTCGTCGTGCCCCGCGTGCAGGGCGCGATAGAAGTCGTCTTTCGACCACGACCCGATGCCGGTGGCCTGGTCAGAGGTGATGTTCGGTGTGTAGATCCGGCCGAAGCCGGTTTCGATCGGAACGCCGCCGGCAAAGGGCTTCCCGTCCTTCGCGGTATGGCACCCGGCGCAGTCGCCCAGGTGCGCGAGGTAGTGGCCGCGCTGGATCTGCACGCTGGTCGTTGATGCGGGGCTCGAAATCGATGCTGGCGGGGTGCCGGAAACCGCGCTGTCCGTCGCGCAGGAACCCAACGCGAGGGCCGAGGCCATTCGCGCCAGCGCGACAGCGAGGGAGGGCGGCTTCAGCGGCATGCTGCTCAGGCCTGGACCAGAGGGGCCGGGGCGTGAAGGTACCTGGCGCGGATCGCGTCGGCTGCCCAGAACGCGAGCGCACCCACCGTGCCGGTCGGGTTGTAGCCGTGGTTCTGCGGAAAGACGCTTGCCCCGAGCACGAACACGTTCGGAACGTCCCAGCACTGCAGGTAACGGTTGACGACGCTGGTGGTCGGATCGTCGCCCATCGCCGCGCCGCCGGTGTTGTGGGTCGTCTGGTAGGGGACGATCGAGTAGTGCCCGTCGGGGTAGTTCGTCTTGATCGAGCGCGCCTTCATCGCCCTGGCGATCAGTGCCGCCTTGTCCGTCAGGAAGCGCGACATCCGGTGCTCGTTGTCGTGGAAGTCGAAGGTCATCCGCAGGAGCGGGTTGCCGTAGACGTCGCGATAGGTCGGATCGAGATCGAGATAGGAATCGCGAAACGACATGACGCTGCCGTGCGTAGCGATCGACATCGCCGAGAGGTAGTTCTCGGCCCGCGCGCGCTTCCACTGGCCGCCCCACTTCGGCGTGCCCTCCGGCACCTGTGTCTGCTGGTCGATCGGCCGGCCGCCGGTGTTCCATAGCGCGATGTAGCCGCCGCCGATGAACCCTTCGGGCCCATGGTCGAAGTTGTCGCCGTTGAACTCGTCGATGGCCTGACCGAGGGCGCCGGCGCCCATGAAGGGATTGACGATGTCGTCCTGGAAGACATCGACCGACGACGTGATCTGATAGGCGTAGTTGCGCCCGACGACACCTGTCGCCGCTTTCGGGTCGTAGGGCTTGCCGATGCCGGAAACGAGCAGCAGATGGACGTTGTGCTGGGCGAAGGCGCACAGGATCACAAGCTCGGCCGGCTGCTCGAACTCCTTGCCGTTGGCGTCAACGTAGGTCACCCCCGTCGCGCGCTTGCCGCTGGCGTCGAGGTTGACGCGGGTGACGTCGCACTCGGTGCGATAGGAGAAGTTCTTCTTTGCCAGAAGCACCGGCAGGATCGTCGTCTGCGGTGACGCTTTCGAGTAATTGCCGCAGGCGAACCATTCGCAGTACCCGCAGTAGGTGCACTTGCCCATCTGCACGCCGAGCGGGTTCTTGTAGGCCTCGGACGTGTTCGCTGCCGGGCAGGGGAACGGGAGAAAGCCGGCCTCCGTAGCGGCGCCCTGAAACTTCTCGGTCATGAAGCTGCGCTCGAGCGGCGGCAGCGGGTAGCCACGCTGGCGCGGCCCCTCGAACGGGTTGCCGCCGGGCTGGACGGCGCCGCCGATGTTGCCGGCCTGGCCCGAGACACCGCAGAGGTACTCGAAGCGGTCGTAGTACGGCTCGAGCTCCGGGTACGTGACGCCCCAGTCCTGGATCGTCATGTCGGCCGGGATGAAATTCTTGCCGTAACGTTGGATGGTGTGCGAGCGGACGACGAAGTCTTCCGGCAGGAACCGCCAGGTCTGGCCGTTCCAGTGCACGCCGGCGCCACCGACGCCGGCGGCAGGCAGAAAGGAGCCGAGGTGGCGCATCGGCAGCGCGGTCTGGTCGATCGAGTTGCGAAAGGTCAGCGTCTCGCGCGCAGGACGCTCGAAGAGGGCGCGGCGCACAGCGTAACGAAGCTCGTCCTGGACATGCGTGGTCGCGAAGTCGGACACGGTGTCGCGAAACTTGCCTCGCTCGAGCGCCAGGACGTTCAGGCCGGCCTCGGTGAGCTCGTGGCCCATGATCGCGCCGGTCCAGCCGAAGCCGACCAGCACAACGTCGACGGCCTGCAGACGTGCGCTCACAGCGGCGCCCCAGGTTGCCGCGAAGGGTCGCGGCCCATCAGGCCCACGGTTGGCAGCGGGTAGCGCTCGCCGTAGTGGCGGATCGCACCGTCGTAGTTGTAGCGGGGCCCCGGGTAGCCGATGAGCTTCCAGCCAGCGAAGCCGCGATTGCCGAGGTAGATCGGATCGGCGAAGAAACCTTCTTGCGTGTTTTGCCAGAGCAGCGTGAAGAAGGTCTTGGCCGAGACGTCGCCGAGATCGACCCGGCCGTTCTCGAGCGCATGCAGCCATTCGTCCTGATCGGCGGGGGCGAGTTCGGCGAACGCGGTGTTCATGCCCCTGCGCGTGCGATCGTCGATGGCGAGGATCGCGGCACGGTAGACCTCGGACGGACTGCGCCGGCGCTGATAGCCCTGCTGCGGAGTGCCGTCGACCCACGGGCCCTGCATGTACCAGTCGGCGGCTCGACCGTACGGCCCCGCCAGCTGGCGATCGATGAAGGCGGTCACACCGGCTTCGAGGGCGCCGGGCCCGAGCACGTCCCGCGGGATCAGGCGGTCGACCGCGGCGTCGATGAAGGCGGCCTCGTTGGTGTTGATGAATTCCCAGTGCCGGCCGGTGGCCACCGCCGGGAGGCGGGCGGCGTGGTCGGCGCGCGAGCTGCCGTTCGCAGCGAAGCCGCCGACCAGCGTCACGGAACCGGCGGCGGCAACGAGCAATCGCCGCCGCGTAAGCACTGACCGATCCTCTGCCACCTGGACGAATGCGTCGGGGACTACCCGCGTGCCGCAGGGTTCGGTCGGGATCATTTGTCGAGTTCTTGTTCGCGGCTCGGTCGTCAAGCGCCAAGTCGTTTGCGTATCAGCAAATGGTGTGCCCGAGGGTGGCCTGCGAAATCGAAGACTGCAGGCAGCAGCAGGGCGATGACGACGAGAATGAGGAGACGGGCGAGCTGCCCGGCCTTGTCGCGGTTGAACACCTCTTGCGAGCGACCCATGCTGCCAACGACCACGGCCAGGCCGGGGCCGAGCAGGCCTGCACAGAGGATCGACCCTGTGGTTTGCGCGCGCACGACGTCGACCTTGCCGGCGGTGAGCACGAACAGGGCCAGAATGACCTCGGCGACCCTACCGAAGCTGACGTTGAGCAGGCCACGCGTCGAACCGCCCCCTCCCGCCACCGCGCACGACACGATCGAGCGCAGAGGAGAAACGAATGAGCCCGCACGAGCCACTGCGACTGCACGTCCCCGAGCCGACTGGCCGCCCGGGCCGCAAGACCGACTTCTCGTATCTGCACCTGGCGCCGGCCGGTGCAGCGCGCCGGCCGGCAATCGACGTTGCGCCGGTCAAGACGAGCGACCTTGCCTACGCGCTGGTGCGCGTGCTCGACGACGACGGCCATGCCGTCGGCCCCTGGGTGCCCGACGCCGACCCAGCGCTCCTCGTGAGAGGGATGCGCGCAATGATGAAGACCCGGACTTTCGACGCCCGGATGCAGATCGCGCAGCGCCAGAAGAAGATCTCGTTCTACATGCAGTGTCTGGGTGAGGAAGCGGTCGCCACCGCGCACGCGCTGGCGCTTGCAGACGGCGACATGTGCTTTCCGACTTACCGGCAGCAGGGCCTGCTGCTGGCGCGCGACGATGTCTCGATGGTCGACATGATGTGCCAGCTGATGTCGAACGAGCGAGACCCGTTGAAGGGGCGCCAGCTGCCGGTGATGTACTCGTTCAAGCGAGCGGGCTTCTTCTCCCTGAGCGGCAACCTCGCGACCCAGTTCATCCAGGCGGTGGGCTGGGCGATGGCTTCGGCGATCAAGGGCGACACCCGGATCGCATCGGCGTGGATCGGCGACGGCGCGACCGCCGAAGCCGACTTCCACACCGCGCTCACCTTCGCCCACGTGTACCGCGCGCCGGTGATCCTCAACGTCGTCAACAACCAGTGGGCGATCTCGACCTTTCAGGCGATCGCCGGCGGCGAGGCCACCACCTTCGCGGCCCGCGGCATCGGCTGCGGGATCGCGTCGCTGCGTGTCGACGGCAATGACTTTCTCGCTGTGCTCGCGGCGTCACGCTGGGCCGCCGAACGGGCACGCAGCAACCTCGGGCCGACCCTTATCGAATGGGTGACCTACCGCGCGGCCGCGCACTCGACCTCGGACGACCCGTCCAAGTACCGGCCGGCCGACGACTGGGCGAGCTACCCGCTCGGCGACCCGATCGCCCGCCTCGATCAGCACCTGCGCGTGATCGGCGCGTGGTCCGACGCGCAACGCGACGCGATGCAGAAGGAACTCGACGCCGAGGTCGCCGCCGCCCAGAAGGAGGCCGAGCGGCACGGTTCGCTCTTGAACGGTCACATTCCGCCTATCGAGACGATGTTCGAGGACGTCTACAAGAAGATGCCGGCGCACCTGAAAGATCAGCTCGAGCAGGCGAGGGCGTGATCATGCCGTCGAAAACCGAGTCGCCTCCGGTGCGAAACCACGACGCCGCCACCGGCAAAACGGCGCCGATGACGATGATCCAGGCGCTGCGTTCGGCGATGGACGTGATGCTCGAGCGTGATCCCAACGTCGTCGTCTTCGGGCAGGACGTCGGCTACTTCGGCGGCGTCTTCCGCTGTACCGACGGGTTGCAGGGCAAGTACGGCACCTCGCGAGTGTTCGACGCGCCGATTTCCGAAGGCGGAATCATCGGCGCCGCCGTCGGCATGGCCGCGTACGGTTTGCGCCCGGTGGTCGAAATCCAGTTCGCCGACTACTTCTATCCGGCGTCGGACCAGATCGTCTCCGAAGCGGCACGGCTGCGCTACCGCTCGGCGGGCGACTTCACGGCACCGATCACCGTTCGCATGCCGTGCGGCGGCGGCATCTACGGCGGCCAGACGCACAGCCAAAGCCCCGAAGCGCTGTTCACCCACGTCTGCGGCCTGCGTACGGTCATGCCTTCGAATCCGTACGACGCCAAGGGCCTGCTGATCGCTTCGATCGAGAACGACGACCCGGTCATTTTTCTCGAGCCGAAGCGGCTCTACAACGGACCGTTCGACGGTCATCACGACCGGCCGGTCGTGCCGTGGTCGAAGCACCCTCTGGGCGAAGTGCCCGAGGGCCACTACACGGTCGCGCTGGAAAGCGCCGCGGTGTTTCGCCCCGGCAGTGACCTGACCGTGCTTACCTACGGCACGATGGTCTTCGTCTGCGAAGCGGCTGCGAACGAAACCGGCATCGACGCAGAGATCATCGACCTGCGCAGCTTGTGGCCGCTCGATCTCGACACGATCGTCGCCTCGGTGAAGAAGACGCGTCGCTGCATCGTCGTGCACGAGGCGACGCGAACCAGCGGCCTGGGCGCCGAGTTGCTGTCGCTGGTGCAGGAACATTGCTTCTATCACCTCGAAGCGCCGATCGAACGGGTCACGGGCTGGGACACGCCGTATCCGCACGGGCTCGAATGGGTGTACTTCCCGGGCCCGGCGCGAGTCGGCGCGGCGATGCAACGCGCCATGGCGGCATCATGAGCCTGCACATCATCAAGATGCCCGACATCGGCGAAGGCATCGCCGAGGTCGAGTTGGTCGCCTGGCATGTGAAGCCGGGCGACCGGATCATCGAAGACCAGGCGCTCGCCGACGTGATGACCGACAAGGCGAACGTAGAGATTCCCTCGCCGGTGGCGGGAACGGTCCTGGCGCTGGGCGGCGAGGTCGGGCAGACGCTGGCGGTCGGCTCGGAGCTGATCCGGATCGACGCGGCAGGAGGCGACAGCGACACCACGGTGAATGCGAAGGCGAACCTTGCTGCCGCCCCGCCGCCGGTCGCCGCAGCGCCGCCCACGCTCGCCGAGCCTCCTCCCTCGCCCGCGGGCGATGCCCTCCATGGACAAAGGTCACAGGCCGAGCGACCGCTCGCGTCGCCTTCGGTGCGCAGGCGCGCACGCGAGGTCGACCTGGAGCTGAGCGCAGTGCGCGGCAGCGGCCCGAGGGGCCGGGTCGTGCAGGCGGACCTCGACGCCGCCGTGGCGAAGCGGAACACGACCATTCAGGAAGACCAGGCGGCACCATCCTCCTCGAATGGCGAACGAAACGGCGAGCAGGCGATCGCGATCGTCGGCTTGCGGCGCAAGATCGCCGAGAAGATGCAGAACGCCAAGCGTCGCATCCCGCATTTCAGCTACGTCGAGGAGATCGACGTCACCGAGCTCGAGGACTTGCGCGCGACGCTGAACGCGCGCTGGTCGGAGCAGCGAGCCAAGCTTACGCTGCTGCCGTTCATCGCCCGCGCCATCGTCCTCGCGGTGCGCGAGCATCCGCAGATCAACGCCCGCTTCGACGACGAGACGGGCGTCGTCACCCGGCACGAAGCGGTCCACCTCGGCGCAGCGGTGCAGACCGAGATGGGGTTGATGGTTCCGGTGATCCGCCACGCTGAGGCACTCGATCTTTGGGCGGTCGCGCGCGAGATCGCGCGTTTGGCCGAGGCGGCGCGCAGCGGCAAGGCGACGCGGGGTGAGCTGTCCGGCTCGACGATCACGGTCACGAGCCTGGGCGCGCTCGGCGGCATCGCCACGACACCCATCATCAATCAACCCGAAGTGGCGATCGTCGGCGTCAACCGCATCGTCGAGCGGCCGGTGTATCGCAAGGGTGTCGTCGTGCCGCGTTTGCTGATGAACCTGTCTTCGTCGTTCGACCATCGCGTCGTCGACGGCATCGATGCGGCGCGCTTCGTGCAGACGCTGCGGGGCCTGCTCGAGATGCCGGCGACCCTGTTCATCGCCTAGGAAATCGACGTAGCACGCTCGTGCCGGACATGATCGACGTCCACATTCGCATGGAATCGGCCACGGTGTCAGCGAGCAAGGCACGACCTTCGCTACGACTTCGACGACACCGTGCTGGCATGGAACACGAGCCGCATAGACGCTGTGGTGGCGCACCTCACGGGTGACAGCGCCGGGATCGAGGAGGACTGACTCCGCAGCTGCGCCCGAGGGCCGGCGTCAGGGCTTGCGCGGGGCCAGCACGCAGCCGGCTCGGGCGTCCTCGGCGTGGCAGTCCAGCAGCAGCCGCCAGCGCCGCGCCTGCTCGGGCGTGACCTCGAAGCCCCGGCCGTACAGCGCCGGCCCGTGCCGCCACATCTGCAGCGCGATGCGTGCCGACTCGGCGTCGCCCTGGTCGGCGAGCGCCGCAAACGCGGCATGTGCCTCGGCCCAGTGGCTGGCCTCGTAAGCCGCTTGCGCGGCAGCGAATGCCGTCTCGTCGGCCGGGACGGCGAGCGTCTGAGCGCCTGCCGTCCCGACCGCCAGGGCGCAGCCCATGGCAGCGCAAGCGAGGCTCTGGCGGAAGACCCGTTCGAAGTGATTCAGATTCATGATGATTCCTTCCTGGTTCAAGCAGCGGGGACAGACATTGCAGGGCCGGCTCGGCGGCCTGTTCCTGGGGACCTGGCCGCAGCGCGGTTTCAGAATGTCGGCGCCGGTTCTTCAATCGGCAGTTCGCGGCCCGCCAGCGCCGCGCGCGCATCGGGCACGCTGGAGTCGCGAAAAGGCCCCTGGACCGCAGGCGGGGCAGCGGCCCGGAATTGCGCAGCGCTCGCCTCGGCACCGAGGGTGGTAGGACCGGCACCGCCTATTCCGCGATCGAGCGCGCCGACCGCGAGCAGGCCGCCGACCGCCATCAGGCCGACGATCGCGGACATGGCGGCGAGGGGCGACAACACGCGCAGCGGGGTCGCCGCGCGAACGGTGGGAAGCTCCGGGATCGTTGTGGCGTGAGACATGGTGGTTCTCCAGGTGGTGGGCGAGTGCCACCTTCGATGGCCCTCAACCGGAAGTACGCGGCCGCTGCGGGAAAGCGGACAGGTGGCGGGCCGCATTGGCGCTTTGTCTATGCCGCTTGGCGGGGCGCGGGTCGGACACGGACGCGACGGCCGGCATCCGTCAGGCCACCGCGCGCAGCGTCATGGTCTCGTCTGCGACGGGTCTGAGCGCCGTTCGGTATTCGGCTGCGGTTCGCGCATAGCGCAGCGCGCCCTCGCGCTGCGCCGCGATCGCGTCGCGCGACAGGTTTCTCACGAAGCGCGACGGGCTGCCGGCGTACAGGCTCCCCGCCTCGGTTCGAACGCCTGCTGTGACCAGCGCCTGCGCGGCCAGCAGGCTGTCGGGGCCGAGCACGGCCCCGTCGAGCACGGTGGCGTGGATGCCCACCAGGCAGTTCTCCAGCAGCGTGCATCCGTGCAGCACCGCGCCGTGGCCGGCCTGGGCGAAGCGGTGCAGCACGACTGCGCCACCGGGGCGGGCATGCAGCACGCAGTTGTCCTGCACGTTGCTCATGGCCTCGAGGCGGATCGGACCGTGGTCGGCACGCAGCGTCGCCTGCGGGCCGACAAAGCAACCCTCGCCGACCTGCACGTCGCCGATCAGGCAGGCGCTGGGGTGCACGTAGGCGCCGGGGTGGATGCGCGGCGAGTGGCCGTCGAAGCTGTAGATGTGGTGCGCACTCATGAGTTTTCAGCCTCTGAAGAGGGTGGTCATGGCCAAAGGCAGCAGGACCTTGCCGCCGCTGGCGAAGAGGAAGCAGCAGAAGCCGCGCGTCAGCGTCGCCTTCGACAGGCGCATCGACAGCCGGGCGCCGAGGCGAACGCACAGCAGGCTGCCGAGTGCCATGCTGGCGAAGGCGGGCAGGCTGACATAGCCGACGGCCAGCGGAATCGCCGACGGTGGCTGCGCGAGGAAGGCATAGGACAGGCAACCGAAGGCACCGATCACACAGCCGAAGAACGTCGACAACGCGGCCGCCTTCGGGTAGTCGATGCCGGCCCGCGAGAAGTAGGGAATCATCAGCGTCGCACCGCCGATCCCGCCGATCGACGACACCGCGCCGGTCACGACGAGGAAGACGCTCGCCCGCGCCGCGTGCAGCTGCCGCTGGGGCGGCTCTTGCGGTCGAGCCGGCGTGACGCTCGCGATCGAAGGTCGGGCTGGCCTGAAGGACTTGCGCGCCATGAAGATCGCCACGGTGATCTGGAACGCCGCGATCGAAAGCAGCACCACCTCCTTCGGCAACCGCGTGGAGACCGCGGCACCGGCCACCACGCCCAGGCCCAGCATGGCCGCCAGTCGAAGCATCGGAGCCGAGAAGGGCTGCACCAGGTTGCCGATGCGCCAATGCTCGCGGCTGGCCAGCGCGCTGGTCAGGCAGATGACGCTCAACGACGTGCCAAGTGCGAGACCCGGGATATGTTCCGCCGGCATGCCGGCCAGCGCGAAGCAGCCGAGCAGCGCCGGCACCATGACCAGTCCGCCACCGATGCCGAACAGGCCCGACATCAGGCCGGCGGCGGCGCCGACGGCAACATAGATCGGAAAGGTGGCCAAGCTGTCCATGTCGCGTCTCCCCGGTGACGGGCCTGGACGGCAGGCCCTTGCCAGGAAGTACGCGGGCGGCGGGCGAATCAGGACAGGCCCGATCCATTTCTCCCGGTCCTGGAGCGGTCACCGACGATGGGTTGTCATGGGACCCGGCCGTGGCGTCCCGGCTTCCTGGTCGGGATAGCTCGATGCCGACCCGTTCATCCAGGAATGCGTGACTCGTGCCGCCGGCGCGACGACCCAGGTCGAGTTACCCTCGTCGTCATGCGAGTCCTGCGCTCTCTGATCTTGTCCCTCGCCGCCTCGAGCCTCGTCGTCGCTGGCTGCAGCACGGCGCCGCCGTCGGCGCCAGCACGTCCCGAGGATGTCCGCGCGCGCATCGCCGAGCTGTTGCCGCGGAGCGTTGTCGATCGTCCCGGTTGGGCGATCGACATCTACTCGGCATTCGACGCCCTGCGCATTGAGGCAAGTCCCGAAAACGTCTGCGCGGTGCTTGCCGTCGCCGAGCAAGAGTCGACCTATCGCGCTGACCCCCTGGTGCCCGGCCTCGGCAGGATCGCGCGCGAAGAGATCGATCGCCGCGCCGAGCGCGCCGGCGTGCCGCAGGTGCTGGTGCAGGCCGCCCTCCAACGACGCTCGCCGGACAGCCGCACATGGAGCGAGCGGATCAACGCCGCGCGCAGCGAGAAGGAGTTGAGCGATCTGTTCGAGGACTTCATCAGCCAGGTGCCGCTGGGTCAGCGCTTCTTCGCCGGCTACAACCCGGTGCGCACCGGTGGGCCCATGCAGGTGAGCGTCGGGTTTGCAGAAACGCACGTCAAGATCCGCGGCTATCCGTATCGAGTGGCCGGATCGATCCGCGACGAGGTCTTCTCGCGCCGTGGCGGCCTGTACTTCGGGATCGCCCACCTGCTCGACTATCCGGCGCAGTACGACCAGCCGATCTATCGCTTCGCCGACTTCAACTCCGGTCAGTACGCGAGCCGCAAC
>JBBRFB010000069.1:0-18002 GCA_038225015.1 Burkholderiales bacterium | reverse complement strand
ATAGGCAGGTGCCCCAGGACCGGAAAGACGTCGGCGGCCAGCCTGCGGATCACGTATTCAGTGTGGTGATCGGTCCGGGATGAACTCCACTGCTCATGCCAGGCACGTGCGATCGCCTCGAACGTGTTCTCAGCCGCAGCCTGGCGAATGAGCTTTGCTTCCTTGCGCGGCGCGACCGGGTCCCGGCCCTCACCAAGAAGCTCGCGCGCCTTGTCGCGTTCCCGGCGGGCCGCAGCCAGCGTGACCGCCGGGTAGATGCCGAGCGCCAGGCGCTTTTCCTTCGGCCCGAAGCGGTACTTCAGCCTCCAGTACTTGCCGCCTGTCGGCGTCACCTCGAGGTACATGCCCAGGCCGTCTGAGTACCGCTCCCTAGGCTTTCCTTCAGGGCAGGTGGCGTTGCGGCAAGCTACGTCGGTGAGAGGCATGCTCAGAGCCCTCCAAATCTCGTTCCCCCACGATTTTGGGGGAATTTCTCCTGATTTGGACCCCCAGAACCTGCCGGATGACAGTGGACGTCAAGGGACCTTGTCGGACGAATTTTACCTCGTACGAGAGGGAGAAACGGGTCGGTTTGGAAGGCCTCTCAGAGGGCCATTTGGCGGAGAGGGCGGGATTCGAACCCGCGGAGGGTGTTTAGCCCTCACACGCTTTCCAGGCGTGCGACTTAAACCGCTCATCCACCTCTCCGGTGGGCACGAATCTTAGCCGAGGGTCGCAGGCGCTCAGCCCGGTCGCGGCACCGGGCCTTTCACCAGCGCCATGGCGGTGCCGATCAGCCCGGCCACCTCGCTCATGTTGCCGGGAATGATCATGGTGTTGTTCTTCTGTGCGAGCTGGGCAAAGGCTTCCACCGCCTGCTGTGCCACCTTGAGCTGCACGGCCTGCTCGCCGCCCGGCATCTGGATCGCCTCGCCGACCTTGCGCAGCGCGTCGGCGGTAGCTTCGGCCACGGCGACGATCGCTGCCGCCTCGCCCTGGGCCTTGTTGATCTCGGCCTGGCGCTGGCCTTCGGAGCGGGCGATGAAGGCTTCGCGCTCGCCGGTGGCGATGTTGATCTGCTCCTGCTTCCTGCCCTCGGAGGCGGCGATCAGCGCGCGCTTCTCCCGCTCGGCGGTGATCTGCGCCTGCATCGCGCGCAGGATCTCGGCCGGCGGCGTCAGGTCCTTGATCTCGTAGCGCAGCACCTTGACGCCCCAGTTCGTCGCCGCCTCGTCGAGTGCGTTGACGACGGCGGCATTGATCTGGTCGCGCTCCTCGAACGTGCGGTCGAGCTCCATCTTGCCGATCACCGAGCGCAGCAGCGTCTGCGCCAGCTGGGTGATCGCGAAGACATAGTTCGACGAACCGTAGCTCGCCCGCATCGGGTCGGTCACCTGGTAATAGATGATCCCGTCGACCTGGAGCTGGGTGTTGTCGCGGGTGATGCAGACCTGGCTCGGCACGTCGAGCGGCACTTCCTTCAGCGAATGCTTGTAGGCGACGCGGTCGATGAACGGCAGCACGAAGCTGAGCCCCGGCGTCAGCGTGCGATCGAACTTGCCGAGGCGCTCGACGACCCAGGCGTGCTGCTGCGGCACGATCTTGAAGGTCTGGAAGATGAAGATGGCCGCGATGACGGCGATGACGATGGCGATCTGCATGGGCAATCTCCTGCGAAACGGTGGATCAGAGCGGCGCGTCGGGCGCGAGGACGAGCCAGTTGCCTTCGACGGCGGCCACGTGGTGGGGGCCGGAAGCGGCCATGGCGCCCGGCAGCAGCCGGGCGCTCCAGGTCGTGCCGCGGTAGTTCACGCGGGCCGTCCGGTCGGCCGTCCAGGCGACCACGCTGACGCGTTCGCCGACGTCGAGGTTGACGTCGCGGTTCTCGGGTACCG
The DNA here is from genome assembly GCA_038225015.1 of Burkholderiales bacterium. GTDB lineage: Bacteria > Pseudomonadota > Gammaproteobacteria > Burkholderiales > Burkholderiaceae_C > Schlegelella_A. Next base: position 16,128 of record JBBRFB010000069.1, on the reverse strand, counting down.
GCGTCTCGAGCCCGGCGTGCGAACGTCGGCGCCAGTGCCAGAAACCTGTGGCGCCACCGCCGACGAGTGCGGCGACGACGATCTGAGCCGGCAGCGTCGCGCCGAGGTGCGCCGACAGCGCCGCCACCGCCATGCCGAGGGCAATCATCAGGAGGTAGAAGGTGCCGGTGCCGAGCTCGGCGGCGACCGCCAGGCCGGCCGCCACCCACCAACCGGTCGAAGCCGAAATGTCCATCGGGTTCTCCGTTTGCCAAGGCGTCGCCCGAGTGTAGGCGGTCGCGCCAGAGCAGCGGCGAAGCGGCGACCCTACACTGCCGGCCTACGCTTTCTCTCCGAGGCCGCCGATGCTGCGCTTCCAGTTCCCCATCGTCATCATCGACGAGGACTTCCGCTCCGAAAACGCCTCGGGCCTGGGTATCCGTGCCCTCGCCGCGGCGATCGAGAAGGAAGGCTTCGAGATTCTGGGTGCTACCAGCTACGGCGATCTCTCGCAGTTCGCGCAGCAGCAGAGCCGGGCCAGCGCCTTCATCCTTTCGATCGACGACGAAGAGATCACCGAGGGCCCCGAGATCGGGCCGGCGGTGCTGAACCTGCGAAAGTTCATCACCGAGATCCGCTTCAAGAACGCCGACATCCCGATCTACCTGTACGGCGAGACGCGCACTTCGCAGCACCTGCCGAACGACGTGCTGCGGGAGCTCCACGGCTTCATCCACATGTTCGAGGACACGCCGGAGTTCGTGGCGCGCCACATCATCCGCGAGGCCAAGGCCTACCTCGACGGCGTCGCGCCGCCGTTCTTCAAGGCGCTGGTCGACTACGCGCAGGACGGCTCGTACTCATGGCACTGCCCCGGCCACTCGGGCGGTGTCGCCTTTCTGAAGAGCCCGGTCGGGCGCATGTTCCACCAGTTCTTTGGCGAGAACATGCTGCGCGCAGACGTCTGCAACTCCGTCGACGAGCTCGGCCAGCTGCTCGACCACACCGGCCCGATCGCGCAGAGCGAACGCAACGCCGCGCGCATCTTCAATGCCGACCACTGCTTCTTCGTCACCAACGGCACGAGCACCAGCAACAAGATGGTCTGGCACCACACGGTGGCGCCGGGCGACGTGGTCGTGGTCGACCGCAACTGCCACAAGTCGATCCTGCACGCGATCATCATGACGGGCTCGATCCCGGTGTTCCTGCGGCCGACGCGCAACCATTACGGGATCATCGGCCCGCTCGCGCGGAGCGAGTTCATGCCGGCCTCGATCCGCGCCAAGATCGCCGCCCATCCGCTGCTCAAGGGCGTCGACGCGGCGACCGTCAAGCCGCGCATCCTGACCCTCACCCAGAGCACCTACGACGGCGTGCTCTACAACACCGAGACCATCAAGCACGCGCTCGACGGCTACATCGACACCCTGCATTTCGACGAGGCGTGGCTGCCGCACGCCGCCTTCCACAAGTTCTACGGCACCTATCACGCGATGGGGAAGAACCGCCCCCGGCCGAACGACCAGCTCGTCTTCGCGACGCAGTCGACGCACAAGCTGCTCGCCGGCATCAGCCAGGCGTCGCAGGTGCTGGTGCAGGACTCGAAGCTGCGCAAGCTCGACCCGCACCTCTTCAACGAGGCCTACTTGATGCACAGCTCGACGAGCCCACAGTACGCGATCATCGCGTCGTGCGACGTCTCGGCGGCGATGATGGAAGCGCCGGGCGGGCGCGCGCTGGTCGAAGAAAGCATCGCCGAATCGCTCGATTTTCGCCGGGCGATGCGCAAGGTCGACGGCGAGTACGGCAAGGACTGGTGGTTCAAGGTCTGGGGCCCCGAGAAGCTCGCCACCGACGGCATTGGCACGAGCGCCGACTGGATGCTCAAGACCAATGCCAAGTGGCACGGGTTCGGCGCCCTGGCCGAAGACTTCAACCTGCTCGACCCGATCAAGTGCACCATCATCACGCCGGGGCTCGACGTCTCCGGCAAGTTCGCCAAGACCGGGATTCCGGCGGCGATCGTCACCAAGTTCCTGGTCGAGCACGGGGTGGTTGTCGAGAAGACCGGCCTCTACTCGTTCTTCATCATGTTCACGATCGGCATCACCAAGGGCCGCTGGAACACGCTGGTCACGGCGCTGCAGCAGTTCAAGGACGACATCGACCGCAACCAGCCGATGTGGAAGATCATGCCGGAATTCTGCGCCGCCAACCCGCGCTACGAGCGCATCGGCCTGCGCGACCTGTCGCAGAGCATCCACGAGCTCTACGCCAAGGACGACATCGCGCGGCTCACGACCGAGATGTACCTCTCGGACATCCAGCCGGAGATGAAGCCGAGCGACGCCTTCGCCTGCATCGCCCACCGCAAGACCGAGCGGGTCGAGATCGACAAGCTCGAGGGCCGCGTCTCGACGACGCTCCTGACGCCCTATCCGCCGGGGATCCCGCTGCTCATTCCGGGTGAGCGCTTCAACAAGAAGATCGTCGACTTCCTGCGCTTCACGCGCGAGTTCAACAAGGCCTTTCCGGGCTTCGACACCGACGTGCACGGGCTGATGGCCGAGGGCATGGGCGTCGCCGAGGGGCGCTACTACGTCGACTGCGTGAGGTAGCGGCTGGCGCAGTGGGCGCCCGTCAGGCTGCCCCGGACATCGTGTGGGAAAAGCCGCCGTCGACGAAGACAATCTCCGAGGTGACGCCCGCGGCAAGGTCGGAAAGCAGGAACGCGGCGGCGTTGCCCACGTCGTCGATCGTCACGTTGCGGCGCAGCGGCGCGTTCTGCTCGACCACCTCGAGGATCTTGCCGAAGCCCTTGATCGCTGAAGCCGCCAGTGTCTTGATCGGGCCGGCCGAAATGGCGTTGACGCGGACGCCGCGCGGCCCCAGCGTCGCGGCGAGGTAGCGCACCGAGGCCTCGAGCGATGCCTTGGCCAGGCCCATGGTGTTGTAGTTGGGAACGCTGCGCAGTGACCCCAGGTAGGTGAGGGTGAGCAGCGCGGAGCCGAGGTTCAGGTGTGGCGCCGCGGCCTTGGCCAGGGCCGGGAAGCTGTAGCTCGAGATGTCGTGGGCGATCCGGAAGCCTTCTCTCGACAGGCCTTCGAGGAAGTCGCCAGCGATGGCCTCGCGCGGGGCGAAGCCGATCGAGTGGACGAAGCCGTCGAAGGTGGGCCAGGCCTGCGCCAGGCCGCTGAACATGGCATCGATCTGCGCGTCGTCGGCGACGTCGCAGTCGAAGACGAGTTCGGAACCGAGTTCGTGCGCGAACTCGGCGACGCGCTCGCGAAAGCGCTCGCCCTGGTAGCTGAGGGCCAGCTCGGCGCCTTCGCGGCGACAGGCGTGAGCGATGCCGTACGCGATGGACCGGTTTGACAGCACGCCGGTGACGAGAAGGCGCTTGCCTGCGAGAAAACCCATGATGAGCGCGTATTCGGGAGCGGAGCGATCCATTCTGGCACGCGCTCATCGCCTGCCGCGCAGCGCGCCTGTCACGCAGGTCCGGACGTTCTAGCCGCGGCCCCGACGGGTCTTGACAGCCCCGCGGCTTGCCGCTATCCGCGCGAACGGATACAATTCCGGTTTGCCGAAAAACGTCAAGCGGGGCGCTACCAGATGGGCGGTTTTTCCGGCCCATTTTTTTTGCCCGATTGATTTTCATCGACCGACTCCCGCCGACCGTATTCGCCACGCCACTTGCACCGAACAGCGACCGCTTGACCCAGATCCTCGTCCTCACTTGATTCGCGCCATCCATCAAAACGTCTTGCAACCTCCACTTGCAGCGTCTTTCGTCATGAGCCAGCACAGCGCCATCGATCTCACCGTCGGCGGGCTCGGCTATGAGCTGGTCGATGTCGAGCGCGCGCCGGGGGGGCTCCTGCGCGTCACGATCGACATCCCGGCCGATCCTGCGACGCGCCAGCCGGCACGGGCCGTCACGGTTGACGACTGCGAGCGCGTCACCCGCCAGCTGCAGCACGTGCTCGAGGTGGAAGGGCTGGCCTACGAGCGGCTCGAGGTGTCGTCGCCTGGTCTCGACCGGCCCTTGAAGAAGGCGGCCGACTTCGCCCGGTTCGCCGGCGAGCAGGTGGAAGTGACGCTGAAGACCCCGTTCCGGGGCCGCAAGCGCTATCGCGGCGAGCTTCAGTCTAACGGCGAGGGCTGGCGTGTCGTTCTCGCCGATCGGGCCGAGAGCGTCGGCCGCGGCAGGCAGGGCAGCCGGAGCGCTGCGAAAGTGACAGCCGGGCCGTCCGGGCCGGAAGCCGACGAGGCGCTCGATTTTTCGCTCGACGAGGTACGCGAAGCCCGGCTGGTGCCGGTCATCGATTTCAAGGGGCGAAGGGCGACCCCGCAGGACGGCGATGGGGCCCTCGACGGCAGCTCGCGCGAGGACGTAGACGGAGATCGCATTCAATGAACCGAGAACTGTTGATGCTGGTGGACGCGATCTCGCGCGAGAAGAGCGTCGACCTCGAGATCGTCTTCCAGGCGGTCGAGGCTGCGCTTGCGTCGGCGTCGAAGAAGCTGCAGGGCGGCGAGGTCGACATCCGGGTGTCGGTCGACCGCGAGACCGGCGAGTACGAGACCTTCCGACGCTGGCACGTCGTGCCGAACGAGGCCGGCCTGCAGCTCCCCGACTCCGAGGTCCTGCACTTCGAGGCAGTGGAGCAGATTGCCGATATCGAGGTCGACGACTACATCGAGGAGCAGATCGAGTCCGTCTCGATCGGCCGGATCGGCGCGCAGGCGGCCAAGCAGGTCATCCTGCAGAAGATCCGCGACGCCGAGCGCGAGCAGCTCCTGAACGACTTCCTCGCCCGCGGCGAGAAGATCTTCGTCGGCACCGTCAAGCGTCTCGACAAGGGCGACATCGTCGTCGAATCGGGGCGGATCGAGGGGCGACTGCGTCGCTCGGAAATGATTCCGAAGGAAAACCTGCGCACCGGCGACCGCGTGCGCGCCTACATCGCCGAGGTCGATCCGACGCTGCGCGGCCCGCAGATCATTCTCTCGCGCTCGTCGCCCGGCTTCATGATGGAGCTCTTCAAGCAGGAAGTCCCCGAGATGGACCAGGGCCTGCTCGAGATCAAGTCGTGCGCGCGAGACCCCGGCTCGCGGGCGAAGATCGCGGTCGTCTCGCACGACCGCCGCGTCGACCCGATCGGCACCTGTGTCGGTGTTCGCGGCTCGCGCGTGAACGCGGTGACGAACGAGCTGGCCGGCGAGCGCGTCGACATCGTGCTCTGGTCGGAAGACCCGGCGCAGTTCGTCATCGGCGCGCTGGCGCCGGCCAACGTGCAATCCATCGTCGTCGACGAGGAGCGGCACGCGATGGACGTCGTTGTCGACGAGGAAAACCTCGCCATCGCCATCGGCCGCGGCGGCCAGAACGTTCGCCTCGCCTCCGAGATGACCGGCTGGCGAATCAACATCATGTCGGCCGAAGAGTCGGCATCGAAGCAGGCCGAAGAGTCGGACTCGGTGAGAAAGCTCTTCGTCGACAAGCTCGACGTCGACGTCGAGGTGGCCGACATCCTCATCGCCGAGGGGTTCTCGAGCCTCGAGGAAGTCGCCTACGTGCCGATGCAGGAGATGCTCGAGATCCCCAGCTTCGACGAGGACACCGTGAACGAGCTGCGCACGCGTGCCAAGGACGCACTGCTCACGATGGACATCGCCCGCGAGGAAGAATCGGGCGAGGTCTCGCAGGATCTGAACGACTTCGACGGTCTCACGCCGGAGCTGATCGGCAAGCTGGAGGCCGGTGGCGTTCACAGCCGAGACGAGCTTGCCGACCTCGCCGTCGACGAGCTGACGGAAATGTCCGGCGTCGACGAGGAAACCGCCAAGACGATCATCATGAAGGCCCGTGAGCACTGGTTCACCGAAGAGCAAGCAGCGGGCGAGACCGAGGCCGAGACCTCGGAGGCGCCGCAGGCGTGAACCGAGCCCAGCGGCCGGCAACCGGCAAGACCAAGCAAGGATAGAAACACATGGCTTCGACAACCGTCGCCCAACTCGCCGCCGAGCTCAATCGCCCGCCCGCGGCGCTGCTCGAGCAGCTGAAGTCGGCCGGCGTCAGCAAGGCGTCGACCGACGATTCCGTCACCGAGGGCGACAAGGCGCGCCTGCTCGATCATCTGAGGTCCTCGCACGGCACCGCCGCCAGCAGCGAGCGCAAGAAGATCACGCTCACGCGCAAGTCGACCAGCGAGATCAAGCAGGCCGATTCGAGCGGCAAGGCGCGCACGATCCAGGTAGAGGTTCGCAAGAAGCGCACCTTCATCAAGCGCGACGACGTGGTTGCGCCAGTTGACGAGGTCGCAGAGGCCGCGTCGCACGAGGCCGACCTGCTCCGGCGCGAGGAAGAAGCGCACGCCGAAGCCGAGCAGCTGCGCCGCCAGGAAGAAGAGCTGAAGGAGCAGCAGCGCCTTCGCGAGGAAAAGGAGCGCGCCGAGCGCGAGGCCGAGGCGCGATCGCGCGAGGCGGCCCGGGTCGTCGCCGAGGCGGCGAGCGCCGCCGAGGCTGCGGCCGCGGCACAGGCTGCGCCGCCCAAGGCCGCCGGTGCGAAGGGTTCGGCGAAGGAAGCGGTCGCTGCACCGGTGGTCGCGGCGGCGCCGGCCGAGCCGGCGAAGCCGGCCCTGCGGGTCGTCAAGGCGGGCACGATCGAGAACGAGGAAAAGCAGCGCGCGGCCGACCTGGCCAAGCGGCGCAAGGCAGCGGAAGACGAAGCGGCCGCCATCCGCAACATGATGTCGGCGCCGAAGAAGGTGATGGTCGCGAAGAAGCCGGAAGAGGCGAAGCCGGCCGAAGCGGTCAACAAGGACGGCATCAAGGGCACGATCCACAAGAAGGTCGGTGCGCCTGGCGCGGCCGCGCCCGGCGTGGCCAAGCCCGGCGACAAGAAGTCGATCAAGTCGGAAAAGCTCTCGTCGAGCTGGGCCGACGATGCCGCGAAGAAGCGCGCCCTCAAGGCGGCGCCCCGGGGTGCACCGGGCGCCGGCCGCGCCGGCTGGCGGGCGCCGCGAGCCGGCCGCCGCGGCGACCGCAACGACGGCGCACCGAGCACGTTCGTGGCGCCGGCGGAATTCCAGGCCCAGGAAGTGCACATCCCGGAGACCATCAGCGTCGCCGATCTCGCGCACAAGATGTCGGTGAAGGCGTCGGAAGTCATCAAGCAGCTGATGAAGCTCGGCCAGATGGTCACCATCAACCAGCAGCTCGACCAGGAGACGGCGATGATCGTCGTCGAGGAAATGGGCCACACGGCGCTCGCCGCCAAACTCGACGATCCGGAGGCCTTCCTCGAGGAAGACGAGGTCGAGAGCGAGCACGCTTCGGAATCGCGCGCGCCGGTGGTCACCGTCATGGGCCACGTCGACCACGGCAAGACCTCGTTGCTCGACTACATCCGCACGAGCCGCGTCGCCGCCGGTGAGGCGGGCGGCATCACGCAGCACATCGGCGCCTATCACGTCAACACGCCGGGCGGGATGATCACCTTCCTCGACACGCCGGGCCACGCGGCCTTCACGGCCATGCGTGCGCGCGGCGCGAAAGCCACCGACATCGTCATCCTGGTCGTCGCGGCCGACGACGGCGTCATGCCGCAGACCAAGGAAGCCATCGCCCACGCTAAGGCGGCGGGTGTTCCGATCGTCGTGGCGATGAACAAGATCGACAAGCCCGAGGCGAACGTCGAGCGTCTGAAGTCGGAGCTCGTGGCCGAGCAGGTCGTGCCGGAAGACTTCGGCGGCGATTCGCCGTTCGTCGCCGTGTCGGCAAAGACGGGGCAGGGCATCGACACGCTGCTCGAGCAGGTGCTGCTGCAGGCCGAGGTGCTCGAACTGAAGGCACCGAAGGAGTCGATGGCCAAGGGCCTCGTGATCGAAGCGCAACTCGACAAGGGCCGCGGCCCGGTCGCGACCGTGCTGGTGCAGAGCGGCACGCTCAAGCGCGGCGACATCGTGCTCGCCGGCTCGAGCTTCGGCCGCGTGCGCGCCATGCTCGACGAGGACGGCAAGGCCATCATCGAAGCGGGCCCGTCGATCCCGGTCGAGATCCAGGGCCTCACCGAGGTGCCCCAGGCCGGCGACGAGTTCATGGTGCTCGGCGACGAGCGCCGTGCGCGCGAGATCGCGACCTTCCGCCAGGGCAAGTACCGCGACGTGAAGCTGGCGAGGCGCCAGGCGGCGAACCTCGAGAGCATGATGGATCAGATGGGGCAGGGCGCCAAGCAGGTGCTGCCGCTCATCATCAAGTCCGATGTGCAGGGCTCGCAGGAAGCGCTCGCCCAGTCGCTGCTCAAGCTGTCGACCGACGAGGTGAAGGTGCAGATCGTGCACGCCGCGGTCGGCGGCATCAGCGAGAGCGACATCAACCTCGCCATTGCCTCGAAGGCCGTGATCATCGGCTTCAACGTGCGCGCGGACGCTGGCTCGAGGAAGCTCGCCGAGGGCAACGGCGTCGACATCCGCTACTACAACATCATCTACGACGCGGTCGACGAGATCAAGGCGGCCATGACGGGGATGCTGGCGCCCGAGCAGCGCGAAGAGACGATCGGCACCGCAGAGATCCGCACCGTGTTCGTCGCCTCGAAGATCGGCACTGTCGCCGGCTCGATGGTCACGGCAGGCCTGGTTCGACGCGGCGCGCGTTTCCGCCTGCTGCGCGAGAACGTCGTCGTCTACACCGGGGAGGTCGAGTCGGTGCGGCGCATCAAGGACGATGTGCGCGAGGTGGCGGCGGGGTTTGAATGCGGCATCAAGCTGAAGAACTACAACGACATCAAGGAAGGCGACCTGCTCGAATTCTTCGAGGTCAAGGAAATCGCGCGAACCCTTTAGGCGGAAAGCGGCCCCCACCGAACCCCGCCCTCCACCAGACGGCGGGGTTCTTGTTTGCGAGGCACCCATGCGACACAAGCGATCGATCCCGAACCGCGGCTTACGTATTGCCGACCAGATCCAGCGTGAGCTGGCCGAGTTGATCCGCGAGCTGAAGGATCCGCGCGTCGGCATGGTCACCCTGCACGCCGTCGAGGTCACGGCCGACTATGCCCACGCGACGGTCTTCTTCTCGGTCCTCGTCGGCGACGCCGGCGAGTGCGAGACGGCGCTGAACGAGGCGGCCGGGTTCCTGCGCAACGGGCTCTTCAAGCGGCTGCAGATCCACACCGTGCCGACCCTGCACTTCAGGTTCGACCGCACGACCGAGCGCGCCGCCGAGCTGACGGCGCTGATCGCCAAGGCCAACGCGACCCGTGCCCTGGACGACTGAGGCATGAACGTCCCGCGCACGCGCATCGTGCGCCGCCCGGTGCATGGCGTGCTCCTGCTCGACAAGGGCGCGGGCGTCTCGAGCAATGCCGCCCTACAGCACGCCAAGCGCCTCTTTCGCGCCGAGAAGGCGGGTCACACCGGGACGCTCGACCCGCTGGCCACGGGTCTGCTGCCGCTCTGTTTCGGTGCCGCCACCAAGTTCGCGCAGGCTAGCCTCGACGCCGACAAACGCTATCTCGCGACGCTCAGTCTCGGCGCGACAACGACGACCGCCGACCTCGAAGGCGAGGTCGTGCGCCGCCGCGACGTGCACGCGACCCGGGCCGACGTCGAGGCGGCGTGTGCGCGCTTCGTCGGCAGGATCGAACAGCTCCCGCCCATGCATTCGGCGCTGAAGCACGACGGAAAGCCGCTCTACGCCTATGCACGGGCCGGCGTCGAGGTCGAGCGCGATACGCGCGTCGTCACCGTGCATGCGATCGACGTGGTCGAGGGCGAAGGCGAGCGCTGGACGATCGACGTGCGCTGCAGCAAGGGCACCTACATCCGCACGCTCGCAGCCGATATCGGCGAGGCGCTCGGCTGCGGCGCCCACCTCGCGGCGCTGCGGCGCACCGCCAGCGGCGGCCTCGCCCTGCGTGAGGCGGTGAGCCTGGCCGAGCTCGAGTCCCTCGACGAGGTGGCGCGTGACCGCCACCTGCGCGCGCCTGACGTGCTCCTCGGCGAGTGCCCGGCCGTCACGCTCTCGGCCGACGACGCCGGGCGTTTCCTCACCGGCCTGCGCCGCCGCCTGCCGCTTGCCGACGCGCCGCTCGTGCGCATCTACGGCCCCGGCCGATCGTTGCTGGGCAGCGCCCATGTGACGGCCGGCGAACTGATTCCGACGCGTTTGCTGAGCCCGGCGGAAATCGCCTCGCTGGCGGTTCCGCTTCGCCCCTGCATCGAAGAACCCGAAAGCCTGATTTCATGACGCGCCAGATCCGCAACATCGCCATCATCGCCCACGTCGACCATGGCAAGACGACGCTCGTCGACCAGCTGCTGCGCCAGAGCGGCACCTTCCGCGCCAACGAGAAGGTGGCCGAACGGGTCATGGACTCGAACGACCTCGAAAAGGAGCGCGGCATCACCATCCTGGCCAAGAACTGTGCCGTGGAATGGAAAGGCACGCACGTCAACATCGTCGACACGCCGGGCCACGCCGACTTCGGCGGCGAGGTCGAGCGCGTGCTGTCGATGGTGGACTCGGTGCTGCTCCTGGTCGACGCCGTCGAGGGCCCGATGCCGCAGACGCGATTCGTCACCCGAAAGGCGCTGGCCCTCGGCCTGAAGCCTATCGTCGTCGTCAACAAGGTAGATCGGCCGGGCGCACGAGAGGACTACGTCGTCAACGCCACCTTCGATCTCTTCGACAAGCTCGGTGCCAGCGAGGCACAGCTCGACTTTCCTGTCATCTACGCCTCCGGACTGAACGGCTGGGCCACGCTCACCAAGGGTGAGACCGGCACCGACCTGGCGCCGCTCTTCGACGCCATCCTCGAGCACGTGCCGGCGCACGAGGGCTCGCCCACCGACCCGCTGCAGCTGCAGATCTGCTCGCTCGACTATTCAACCTACGTCGGCCGTATCGGGATCGGCCGGGTCAACCAGGGCACGCTGAAGCCGATGCAGGACGTGGCCCTGTATTCCGGCCCGGACTCGACGCCGATCAAGGCGCGCGTCAACCAGGTGCTGAAGTTCGAAGGGCTCGAGCGGCAGCAGGCGACGGAGGCTGGCCCCGGCGATATCGTGCTCATCAACGGCATCGAAGGCATCGGCATCGGCGTGACGCTGACCGATCTCGAGCGGCCGCTGCCGCTGCCCATGCTGCAGGTCGACGAGCCGACGCTGACGATGAACTTCTGCGTCAACAACTCGCCGCTGGCCGGGCGCGAGGGCAAGTTCGTGACCAGCCGGCAGATCCGCGACCGGCTCGACCGCGAGCTGCAGTCGAACGTCGCCCTGAAGGTGCGCGACACCGACGAGGATGGCATCTTCGAGGTCTCGGGCCGCGGCGAGCTGCACCTCACGATCCTGCTCGAGAACATGCGCCGGGAAGGCTACGAGCTGGCTGTTTCGAAGCCGCGCGTCGTCTTCCACGAGGAAGGCGGCGAGCGGCTCGAGCCGATCGAGTTCGTCACCGCAGACGTGGAGGACCAGCACCAGGGCGCGGTGATGCAGGCGCTCGGCGAGCGCCGCGCCGACCTCGTCAACATGGAGTCCGACGGCCGCGGGCGGGTCCGGCTCGACTACAAGATTCCGGCGCGCGGCCTGATCGGCTTCCAGAACGAGTTCCTGAACCTGACCCGCGGCACCGGCCTCATCAGCAACATCTTCGACAGCTACGAGGCCTACAAGGGCGAGATCGAAGGCCGCAAGAACGGCGTCCTGATCAGCCAGGACGACGGCGAGGCGGTGACCTATTCGCTCGGCAAGCTCGACGACCGCGGCCGCATGTTCGTGAAGGCGGGTGACCCGCTTTACGAGGGCATGATCATCGGCATCCACAGCCGCGACAACGACCTCGTTGTCAACGCGGTGCGCGGCAAGCAGCTCACGAACTTCCGCGTCTCCGGCAAGGAAGACGCGATCAAGATCACGCCGCCGATCCAGCTGACGCTCGAGTACGCGGTCGAGTTCATCGCCGACGACGAGCTGGTCGAGATCACGCCGAAGTCGATCCGGATCAGGAAGCGCCACCTGAAGGAGCACGAGCGGAAGAGGGCGGCGCGAGAGTAGGCTGCGGGCGGCGCGGGTGGAGGCCCTCGTTGGTGCCGCCTGTCGAGGGCATCGGGTGGCCGCCTGCGCTCATGTCCTCCGGAACGGGGTTTCACCCCGTTCCTCCCCCTTTACTTCGCTCCGCCGGCCACCCGATGCCCTCGACAGGCACGGGCGGCTCGCCGACCCGACGGGTGAACCTAGACGAGCTCTGCGTTGATTGCGGCGAGCGCCGCTGCACCGGGGCAGAGTGACGCCTCGTCGAGGGCGTTGAGCGGCGCCTCGACGGTGTTCAGGTGCTCGTGCAGGTCCTCGGCGCCGGCACGCACGTAGAGCAGGCCGGTCAGGATCTCGCCGCGCGCATCGTGGGTCGCGATGTGGCTCATCGCCGCCAGGCGATCGCCGGCGTCGTAGCCGGCGTCGAGCTTTCTCAGGCGCAACACGCTGCCGTCGTGCTGGGTCACCTCGATCACTTCGCCGGGCGGGTAGGCGGCGGTGATCGGCTCGCGGCGCGGCATGAAGTCGAGACGATTCACTGCCTCGTTGTGGGCGCGCACGTAGTCGTAGCTCTTGGTGCTGCCGGCGTGGTTGTTGAACGCCACGCACGGGCTGATGACGTCGATCAGCGCCGCGCCGCGGTGGGTGAGAGCACCCTTGATCAGGGGCACCAGCTGCTCCTTGTCGCCGGAAAAGCTCCGCGCGACGTAGCTGGCGCCAAGCTGCAGGGCAAGGGCGACGAGATCGATCGCGGTGTCGGTGTTGGCAACGCCGCGCTTGCTCTTGCTGCCGGCATCGGCCGTGGCCGAGAACTGTCCTTTCGTGAGCCCGTAGACGCCGTTGTTCTCGACGATGTAGGTCATGTTGACGCCACGCCGCATGGCGTGCGCGAACTGGCCGAGACCGATCGAAGCCGAGTCGCCGTCGCCGCTGACGCCGAGGTAGAGCAGCTCCCGGTTCGCCAGGTTGGCGCCGGTGAGCACCGAGGGCATGCGGCCGTGCACGGTGTTGAAGCCGTGCGAGGCGCCGAGGAAGTAGTCGGGCGTCTTCGACGAGCAGCCGATACCCGACAGCTTGGCGACACGGTGCGGCTCGATGTCGAGTTCCCAGCAGGCCTGGACCAGCGCCGCCGAGATCGAGTCGTGGCCGCAGCCGGCGCACAGGGTCGAGATCTTGCCTTCGTAGTCACGCCGGGTGAAGCCCAGGGCGTTGGCGGGCAGGGTGGGGTGATGCAGGCGCGGCTTGGCGATGTAGGTCATGGCGGGTGGCGTCCTCAGGCGGCCTTGCCGTGGCTGATCGGCTCGACGACGCTGGCCGCTCGGACATGCGCGGTGATCGCCTCGACGATGAAGCGCGCCGTGATGGGCGTGCCGTCGTAGTGGAGCACGGGCAGCAACCGGGCCGGATCGACCTCGAGCTCGTTGACGATCATCATGCGCATCTGGGCATCGCGGTTCTGCTCGACGACGAAGACGGTCTCGTGCGCGTCGATGAAGCGATCGACCGCGGCGCTGAACGGGAAGGCGCGGATGCGCAGGGCGTCGACGTGGACATGGGCGTCCTGCAGCCGCTCGAACGCCTCGTCCATGGCCGGGCTGGTCGAGCCGAAGTAGATGACGCCGAATCGCGTCTCGCGCGCGGCCGGCCGGGCAATGGGTTCCGGCACGAGTTCCTTCGCCGTCTCGAATTTCTTCAGCAGCCGCTCGACGTTGGCGACGTAGTCGGGGCCGGCCTCGGAATAGCGGGCATAGGCATCGCGCGTCGTGCCGCGGGTGAAGTAGGCGCCCTTAGACGGATGCGTGCCGGGGTAGGTGCGAAAGGGGATGCCGTCGCCGTCAACGTCGAGGTAGCGGCCGAAGTCGACGCCGGCGTCGAGGTCTTCGCGCCGCATGACCTTGCCGCGGTCGTAACGGCGGGCGTCGTCCCACTCGAGCGGCTCGCAGAGACGGTGGTTCATGCCGATGTCGAGATCGCTCATCAGGAACACCGGTGTCTGCAGCCGGTCGGCGAGGTCGAGCGACCGGGCCGCGAACTCGAAGCATTCCCTCGGGTCCTCGGGAAAGAGCAGCACGTGCTTGGTGTCGCCGTGCGAGGCATAGGCGCAGGCGAGCAGGTCGGCCTGCTGGGTGCGCGTCGGCATGCCGGTCGAGGGGCCGCCGCGCTGCACGTTGATGATCGTGACCGGGATCTCGGCGAAGTAGGCCAGTCCGATGAACTCGGTCATGAGGGAGACGCCCGGGCCAGACGTGGCGGTGAAGGCGCGGGCGCCGTTCCAGCCGGCGCCGGTGACGATGCCGATCGACGCGATCTCGTCTTCGGCCTGGACGATGGCGTACTTGTTCCGCCCGCTCGGCTTGTCGACGCGCAGCTTGGCGCAGTACTTCTGGAAGGCCTCGGCGAGCGAAGAGCTCGGCGTGATCGGGTACCACGCACAGACGGTGGCGCCACCGTAGACGCAGCCAAGCGCAGCCGCGGCGTTGCCCTCGAGGAAGATGCGCTTGCCGACGACGTCGCGCCGTTCGACCTTCAGGCCGAGGAGGTCGTCGAGGTATTCGCGGCCGTGGTGCAGCCCCATCATGAAGGCGTCGAGGTTGGGCTCGAGCAGCTTGGTCTTGCCGCGGTACTGCTCGCCGAGCAGGGTGGCGATGACGTCGGCATCGACGCCAAGCGTCGCCGCCAGCACGCCGACGTAGACGATGTTCTTCAGCAGCTGGCGCTCGCGCGGGTCGCTGTAGCGGCTGGCGCAGAGGTCGGCCAGAGGCACGCCGAGAACGCTGATGTCGTCGCGCAGCCGCGACGCCGGCATCGGCTTCGAGCTGTCGTAGAGGAGATAGCCTCCGGGCTCGATCTCGGCGAGATCGTTGTCCCACGTCTGCGGATTCATCGCCACCATGAGATCGACGCCGCCGCGCCGCGCCAGGTAACCCTTTTCGCAGACGCGCACCTCGTACCAGGTCGGCAGGCCCTGGATGTTCGACGGAAAGATGTTGCGCGGGCTGACCGGCACGCCCATGCGCAAGAGGCTGCGCGCGAACAGCTCATTGGCCGAGGCCGACCCCGAGCCGTTGACATTGGCGAACTTGACGACGAAATCGTTGACGGCGTCGATCCGGGGCGTCTTGGCCTTCGCGGCGGCGTTCATCGCCGGGCCGCCTGGGTGCGCAGGTTGCCGCCTGTCGCGCTGCCCTGGGTCCGGCAGGCACGACCGGCGACCGGCGGCGTGACGAGGAACTTCTGCATGTCCCAGGCTCCTGTCGGACATCGCTCGGCGCACAGGCCGCAGTGCAGGCAGACGTCTTCGTCCTTGACCATGACGCGGCCGGTCTTGAGCGTGCCGGAGACGTAGAGTGCCTGGTCGAGGTGGCGGGCCGGCGCACGCAGTCGGGTGCGCAGGTCGGCCTCGTCGCCGTTGCCGGTGAAGGTGATGCAGTCGGTCGGGCAGACGTCGACGCAGGCGTCGCACTCGATGCACTGGCCAGTCGTGAAGACGGTCTGCACGTCGCAGTTGAGGCAGCGTTGCGCCTCCTTCCAGGCCGTCGCCGCGTCGAAGCCGAGCTCGACCTCGATCTTGATGCTGCCGAGCGCCTGGTTGATGTCGCGCCACGGTACCTTGTTGCGAAGGTCGGGCGTGACCGCGTTGTCGTAGCTCCACTCGTGGATGCCCATCTTCTGCGAGACCAGGGTGACGCCCGGCGGCGGGCGCTGCTTCACGTCCTCGCCGTTCAGGAACTTGTCGATCGAGATCGCCGCCGCGTGGCCCTGCGCGACGGCCCAGATGATGTTCTTCGGCCCGAGGGCGGCGTCGCCGCCGAAGAAGACCCGGGGCAGGCTCGACTGCAGGGTGGTCGGGTCGAGCACCGGCATGCCCCATTCGTCGAAGTCGACGCCGGTATCGCGCTCAATCCAGGGGAAGGCGTTCTCCTGCCCGACGGCGACGAGGACGTCGTCGCACTCGAACACGTGTTCCGGCTCGCCGGTCGACACCAGCTGCCGCCGGCCTTTCGCGTCGCGCACCGCGCGTACCTTGTCGAAGCTCATGCCGGCCAGCTTGCCGCCCTCGTGCAGGAAGGCCTTGGGCACCAAACAGTCGAGGATGGGAATGCCT
>JBBRFB010000068.1:0-18354 GCA_038225015.1 Burkholderiales bacterium | reverse complement strand
GCAACCAATCGCTTCCTGACCGAGCCTGTCGCCGATCTGCTCGGCATCCCCGACCTGATCGCCACCGAGCTCGAACTCGAGGCCGGCGTCTTCACCGGCCGCAACCGCGGCGTCCTCAACATGAGGGAGGGCAAGCGCGAGCGGTTGGACGAGTGGCTGGCGGGGCAGGCGATGCCGCCCGAGGCGCTGGCCGAGGCGAGCTTCTACAGCGACTCGATGAACGATCTGCCGTTGCTCGCGGCAGTCGGCCGGGCGATCGTCGTCGATCCCGACGAGCGGCTGCGCGCCGAGGCCGGGCGACGGGGCTGGCCGATCCTTCGCCTGGCGCGCTGACCGCGCGCTGGTCGCCCGGCGCTGAGCGCGCCGTTGCGCGCGTCAGCCCGGGACGGAGGCGAGCGTGACTTCGCCGACGGGGATGTCGCCGAACGCCGAGATCCTGGCCGGCTCGGGCTCTGGCGTGCGCACCGCGGGCGCTGGCCTGGGCAAGGGCTGCGTGCGCTCGCCTTCGGAGACGGGTGGCTCGCGGCGTGATGCAGCCAGCGCGAGCTCGGCGCGCCGCAGCGCGTCGGCGATGCCTTCGCCTTCCTGAACCTGGGCCGAGCCGACCTGCAGCCTGATGCGGGCGATGCGCGGCGCCACCTGGCGGTCGTCGAGGCGGGCGTTGATGCGGTCGATGGCGGCCGCGGCGTCTTCGCGGCGGGTCCGCGGCAGGACGACGGCGAATTCGTCGCCACCGAGGCGGCCGGCGACGTCGCGACGGCGCAGCGTTTCGCGCAGGACGTTGCCGATCTGGCGCAAGGCTTCGTCGCCGGTGGCGTGACCGAGGACTTCGTTGATGTGGGCCAGGCGCTCGACGTCGAACACCAGCACCGTCGCCGCCGTCGGCGCCGGCTTGATCGCGCGCTCCGCGAGCTCGTGGAAATGGCGGCGGTTCGGCAGCCGCGTGAGCGGATCGACGTCGACGAGATGGCGCAGCTTGCGGTGCGAGGCCCGGAGATGAGCGACGTTGCGCTCGTGGTGCATCACGAGGGCGAGCTGCGTCATGAGGAGAGCGAGCGCCGTCGTGGCGCCGAGCGCGCCGAGCGCGACATGGGTCGCCGCGACCTCGGCCAGGCCGCCGAGCGCCGCAGCCAGCCAGGCCGCCTGCGCCAGCGCGCTCGCGGCGAGGGCGGCCACCAGCGTCTTCAGGGCGACCGTTGACGTGACGTCGTCGAGCCGGTGAATCGCGACCGCAGCGTAGACCGTCAGGGCCAGGCTCGCCAGCGCGAGCACCTGCTCGGGCGTTGCCAGGTCGAGCGGAGCGACCCAGGTGCCGATGATGGCGACGGCGGCGAGCGTCAGTGCCGCCCAGTCGGCCCAGGGCGGCACGGCGCTGCCGCCGCGGGCGAAGAAATGACGCAGGCCGGCCAGCGTCATGACCGGCCACTGAACGGCCAGTAGCGCTGCCAGCGGCACGGCGGTGGAGAAGCTGTCGACGAGGCCTTCGACCACGATCGCCGCGACGAGCATGCCGTTGGCCGCCAGCCACCAGGAAGCGCCGCGGCGCGAGCGCTGGCGAAAGCTGAGGGAGGTGGCCGCGGCGCTGGCGATGAAGAGAACGCCGGCCAGGGCAAACAGGAACGTAGACAGGTGATCGTGCACGGCGAAATTCTAGGCAGCGCCCCGGCCGGCGTGGGGACCATCGACGCCGCCGCAGCGCCGTGCGCCGCGAATCCGTTAGAAATTGGCATGCCGTCCGCGCCGGCCCGTGCCCGCGCCACCGTCTCGTGGCCCACTTCGGCGCCCGTACACTCTGGGTTTGGTCTTTGGCAGCGGTCTTGAGCTCGTTCCGTTCGTGCGTTCGCCGCGTCCTCGCCGGCCTGATAGCTCCGGCTTTCCTTCTCGCCAGCGAATGCGCAGATGCCGAGGCGGCGCCGACTCCCGCGGCCACGCAGCACCCGATCTTCGTGCTCAACTCCCTCGATGCGTCGATCAGCGTCATCGACCCGACGACGTACGTCGAGTTGCGCCGCCTGCCGACCGGCAAGGAACCGCACCATCTCTACCTGACGCCTGACGAGAAGTCGCTCATCGTCGCCAACGCGCTGGCCGACTCGCTCACCTTCATCGACCCCGTGCGCGGCGAGATCCAGCGCATCGTGACCGGGATTCCCGACCCCTACCAGCTGCGCTTCTCGCCGGACATGAAATGGTTCGTCGCCGCTGCGAACCGCCTGAACCGCATCGACATCTACCGCTGGGTGCCTGGCGACCTGGTGCAGCCGCTGAAGCTGGTCGCGCGCGTGCCGGCGGCGCGCACCCCCAGCCATCTGGCGATCGACAGCGCCAGCAGCGTCGTCTACGCGTCTCTTCAGGACAGCGACGAGCTGATCGCCGTCGATCTCGCGACCCAGAAGCCACGATGGAAGGTCCCGGTCGGCAAGCTCCCGGCCGATGTCTTCCTCACGGCCGACGACCGCACGCTGCTGGTGGCACTCACCGGCGACGAGTACGTCGAGGTCTACGACGTGAGCGGGTCGATGCCTCGTCTCGTCAAGCGGATCCACACCGCGGCCGGGGCGCACGCGTTTCGTTCGCACGGCGACGGCCACCAGGTCTTCGTCAGCAACCGGGTCGCCAACACGATCAGCCTGATCGATCTCGACAGGCTCGACGTGGTGGCGACCTACCCCGCGCCGGGCGGCCCCGACTGCATGGACTTCCTCGCCGACGGCCGCACCCTGCTCGTGACGTCGCGCTGGGCGAAGCGTCTCACCGTCATCGACACCGTGCGCCAGTCCGTCGTGCGCCAGGTCGCGGTGGGCCGGTCGCCGCACGGCGTCTGGACGCTCGACCATGCGCCGCGCCGCTGAGTTCATCGCCGCGCTGGCAGTCGCAGCCACGTTCTCGGCCGCCGCGGCCTGCGGCGACACCGCCGGCGACCGGCCGGTGTACCTTACGTTCGATACCGGGCACATGGGCGTCGCGCCGCTCGTCGCCGAGGTGCTGGCGCGCCAGCACGTGCTCGCCACGTTCTTTCTCGCCGACGAGAAGACCCGGGACGGCGGCAGCAGCCTCGACGATGTCTGGGCGCCCTGGTGGAAGGCGCGTGCCGCCGAAGGCCACGCCTTCGGCTCGCACACCTGGGACCACGTCTACTGGCTCGCCGACGAGGCAGGCGGCTTTCGAATGCGGCCGAGCGCCGGGCCAGTTGCGGGCAAGACGCGCCGCTGGAGCGCCGCCGAGTACTGCGCCGAGCTGGCGCGCCCGGCCGCACGGCTGAAGGCGATGGCCGGCGCGACGATGCAGCCGATCTTTCGCGCGCCCGGCGGCAAGACGTCGCCGGCGCTCCTCGCGGCGGCCCGCCGCTGCGGCTGGCGCCACGTCGGCTGGAGCCCGGCAGGCTTCCTGGGTGACGAGCTGTCGAGCGAGCGCTTCCCGAACCGCCTGCTGCTCGAGCGCGCGCTGCGCGACATCCGGCCGGGCGACGTGCTGCTCGCCCACCTCGGCATCTGGTCGCGCAAGGATCCCTGGGCGCCGGCCGATCTCGAACCGCTGATCGTCGGCCTGAAGGAAAAGGGCTTCTGCTTCGCGACGCTGGGCGAAAATCGTCCCGATCGCGCACCGGATCGCGACGCTTCCCACCCTGCCTCAGCCCCGCCGAGATGATCGACCGCGCCATTGCCTCGTTCGCCGATGCGTTCTCGGCAACCCAGCAGCTTCTGTTCGAGAAGCTCGTCGAGCCGATCGGCTACGCCCTCGGCCTGGCCAACTATCTCGAGGACGCCTACGCCGGCTGCGGCTGGGTGCTGGCCGGCCTGCTCGAGATCGCGATCCTGGTCGTCGTCATCGGCGCGCTCGAGCGCTGGCGGCCGGTCGAGGCGGTGACCGATCGCGCCGCCGTCCGCCTCGACATCGTCTACACGCTGATCCACCGGCTCGGCCTGGTCCGCCTGGCCATCTTCTTCGCCGTCGAACCGTGGTGGGACGACGCCTTCGGCGCCCTGCGGCTGCAGGGCCTGTCGACCTGGCAGCTCGACCAGTGGCTCGCGCCCGCGTGGCCCGGCGTCAGCGACTCGGCGTGGTTCGCCTTGTTTGCCTACCTTCTGGTGTTCGACTTCGTCGACTACTGGATCCATCGCGGCCAGCACGGCCTCAGATGGTGGTGGGGCCTGCACTCGCTGCACCACAGCCAGCGCCAGATGACGATGTGGAGCGACAACCGCAACCACCTGCTCGACGACCTGATCCGCGACACCCTGATCGTCGTCGTCGCCCACGCCATCGGCATCGCCCCGGGGCAGTTCGTCGCTGTCGTCGTCTGCACGCAGCTGCTCGAAAGCCTGGCCCACGCCAACGTCCGTCTCGGTTTCGGGCCGTGGCTCGAGCGCGCGCTGGTCAGCCCGCGCTTTCATCGCCTGCACCATGCCATGGGCGTCGGTCACGAGTCCGACGACGCCGGATCGCTCGGCGGGCACAACTTCGCGGTCCTCTTTCCGATCTGGGACATCGTCTTCGGCAGCGCCCGCTTCGATCGCGGCTACGAGCCGACCGGGATCCGCGACCAACTCGCCGAGGCCGGTGGCCGCGACTACGGCCGCGGCTTCTGGCGTCAGCAATGGCTGGGTCTTCGCCGCATGGCTGGCGCATGAGGCACGCGCTCGTCGATTCGTTCTGGCGGGCGCTCGCCTATTGCGTCCATCCCCGGGTCATCGCCCTCTCGTTCGCACCGTTGATCGTCGCCGTCGCCCTGGCCGCGCTGTTCGGCTGGCTGCTCTGGCACCCGAGCGTGGCCGCCGTGCGATCGGTCATCGATCACTGGGTGTTCATGGCCACGGTGTCGGGCTGGCTCGAAGCGGTCGGCTTCGACGGCCTGCGCGGCCTCCTGGCGCCACTCGTCGTCGTCATGCTCGCGGTGCCGGCGTTCGTCGTCGCATCGCTGCTCTTCGTCGCCCTTCTCATGACACCGGCGATCGTGCGCCTCGTCGCCGGCCGTCGCTTCCCGACCCTGGCGCGCCGCCACGGCGGCAGCCTCTGGCTGGGCCTGGCCTGGTCGCTCGGCTGCACGCTGGCCGCCTTGCTGGCCCTGGTCGTCAGCATCCCGCTCTGGTTCGTGCCGCCGTTCGTGCTCGTCGTTCCACCGCTGATCTGGGGCTGGCTCACCTACCGCGTGTTCGCGTTCGACGTCCTGGCCGACCACGCCAGCCGCGACGAGCGCCTGCAGCTCCTGCGCGAGCACCGCTGGCCGCTGCTCGGGATCGGTGTCGTCGCGGGCTACCTCGGCGCGGCCCCGACGCTGCTCTGGGCCGTCGGCGCGATGGCGATCGTGTTCGCGCCGGTCCTGGTGCTCGTCTCGATCTGGATCTACACCCTCGTCTTCGCCTTCGCGGCGCTCTGGTTCGCACACTATCTGCTCGCCGAGCTCGAGGCGCTGCGCCGCGCCGACGAGGTCGCGATCGTCGAGCAGCCCGACGGCAGGCGGCGCGCCGGACCGGCGCTTCCCGACCGGACGCAAGGATTCGCATGACCCTCGGACTCATCATCATCGGTGACGAGATCCTCTCCGGCAAGCGCGCCGACAAGCACCTGCCGAAGGTGATCGAGCTCCTGGCAGAGCGAGGCCTGGGCCTGGCCTGGGCGCGCTACGTCGGCGACGATCCCGACCAAATCACCGCCGAGCTGGCTCGCGCGTTCGCCAGCGGCGACATCGTCTTTTCCTGCGGCGGCATCGGCGCCACGCCCGACGACCACACGCGCCAGTGCGCCGCCGCCGCGCTCGGCGTGCCGCTGGTGCTGCAACCCGAAGCGCGCGACCTCGTGCTCGAACGCATGCGCGACGTCGCCCGGGAGCAGGGGACGCAGTTCGATCCGGGCCGCGACGACAACCGGCATCGCCTCAACATGGCGATGTTCCCGCAAGGCGCCGAGATCATCCCGAATCCCTACAACAAGATCGCCGGCTTCAGCGTCCGCAGCGGCGCAGGCGGGGTGCATTTCGTGCCCGGCTTTCCGGTGATGGCCTGGCCGATGATCGCCTGGGTGCTCGACTCGCTCTACCGGCATCTGCACGTGTCTGCGCATACGCGCGAGCGCTCGGTGATCGTGTTCGGGGCGATCGAGGCGGCCCTGACGCCGCTGATGGAAGAGGTCGAATCGACCTTCCCCGGCATCAAGGTCTTCAGCCTGCCGAGTGTCGACCATCCGACCTGGGGCCGCCACCTCGAGCTCGGTGTGAAGGGGGTGCCGGCGTCGCTCGACGACGCCTATACCCACCTGCTCAAGGGGCTGCGCAGGCACGGCTCGAGCCTGGGCCCCGAGCTGGTGCGATAGCGTCCGATACGGTGCGGGGCGCCGCACCATCGCGGACTCTGCCCGGAAGGCAGGATCGTGCCGCGATGCGCGGCTGCCCCGGAAAACATGCCGTCGCGGGGCGGCGGGCGAGCCGCCCGAGCGCAAGCCGCGGCATGGATTCTGCTAGATTCCGGTGCGCAATTTGGTGCTGGCTTCGCCTGCCCGCGCCCCCCAAATCAATCAAAGCGGGCACCCCGCCAGGAGGTTTACTGATGGCCAAGACCGTCGCCGACGTGATGAACATGGTGAAGGAGAGCGAAGTCAAGTTCGTCGACTTCCGCTTCACCGACACCCGCGGAAAGGAGCAGCACGTCACCGTTCCGATCTCGGCCTTCAGCGAAGGCAAGTTCACCGACGGTCACGCCTTCGACGGTTCCTCGATCGCCGGCTGGAAGGGCATCGAGGCCTCGGACATGCAGCTCATGCCCGACCCCGACACGGCGAACATCGACCCGTTCTTCGAAGAGCCCACGCTCTTCATGACCTGCGACGTCGTCGAGCCCGGCGACGGCAAGCCCTACGAGCGCGACCCGCGCTCGCTCGCCAAGCGCGCCGAGGCCTACATGAAGGCCTCCGGCCTGGGCGACGCCGCCTACTTCGGCCCCGAGCCCGAGTTCTTCATCTTCGACAGCGTTCGCTGGCAGGTCGACATGTCGGGCTGCTTCTGCAAGATCGAATCCGAGGAAGCGTCCTGGAACACGGGCAAGGAATACGAGCACGGCAATTCCGGCTACCGGCCCACCGTGAAGGGCGGCTACTTCCCGACCCCGCCGATCGACTCGATGCAGGACATGCGCTCGGAGATGTGCCTGATCCTCGAATCGCTCGGCATTCCGGTCGAGGTGCACCACCACGAAGTGGCGCAGGCGCAGATGGAGATCGGCACCAGGTTCTCCTCGCTCGTGCAACGCGCCGACTGGCTGCAGCTGCAGAAGTACGTGATCCAGAACGTCGCCCACAGCTACGGCAAGACCGCGACCTTCATGCCGAAGCCGATCGTCGGCGACAACGGCTCGGGCATGCACGTGCACCAGTCGGTCTGGAAGGGCGGCAAGAACCTGTTCGCAGGCGACGGCTACGCGGGCCTTTCGGAGTTCGCGCTGTTCTACATCGGCGGCATCATCAAGCACGCGCGCTCGCTCAACGCGATCACCAATCCCGGCACGAACAGCTACAAGCGTCTGGTGCCGGGCTTCGAGGCGCCGGTCAAGCTGGCCTACAGCGCCAAGAACCGCTCGGCATCGATCCGCATCCCCTACGTGGCCAACCCGAAGGGCCGGCGCATCGAGGCGCGCTTCCCGGACCCTCTGGCCAACCCGTACCTCGCTTTCACGGCCCTGCTGATGGCCGGCCTCGATGGCGTCGAGAACAAGATCCACCCGGGCGAGGCGGCGAGCAAGGACCTCTACCACCTGCCGCCGGAAGAAGACGCCAAGATCCCGACCGTGTGCTCGAGTCTCGAGCAGGCGCTCGAGTACCTCGACAAGGGCCGCGCGTTCCTGACCAAGGGGGGCGTCTTCACCGACAGCTACCTCGACGCCTACATTGACCTGAAGATGCAGGAAGTGACGCGCTTTCGCATGACCACGCACCCGGTTGAGTTCGACATGTACTACAGCCTCTGAGTCGCCTTGGCGGGTGCCCGCGAGGGCCGGCACAGCGAGGCGAGGGGTAGGCGAGGGACGGCATGGCCGTCCCTTTTTCGTCCCGGCGCGCCAATACTGCGCGCTCGGTGCGGTTGCGTCGACGAGAGACGGCGCTCGTGCGAGACAATCGACCCGGCTGCCTGCGCCCCGTCAGCGCGGCCCGTCACGGAGCCTGGAGACCGAGTCATGAGACGCCCACAGATCTGCCGCCCCGCCACCCTGATGCTGGCGCTCGCCCTGCCGACGGGTGCTGCCGTCGCCGCCGGCACTGCCGCCCCGGAGAGCCCCGACGCCAGCGTCATGTACCGCTGCCCGGGCAACGACTACAAGAACACGATCACCGCCAAGGAAGCCGAAAAGCTCGGCTGCCGCAAGATCGAGGGTGCGCCGCTCACGATCATCCAGACCGTCAAGCCGCGCCCGACGGGGACGGCGCCGCCGCCGGCGGCCGGCGGTGCGTCGGGCAACCGCGTCGACCCGGCGGCGCAGCGCTCGCGCGACAGCGACGCGCGGCGCATCCTCGAAGCCGAACTGCGCAGCGAGGAAGAGCGGCTGGCGGTGATGAAGAAGACCTACAACAACGGCCAGCCCGAGCGCCAGGGCAACGAGCAGAACTACCAGAAGTACGTCGATCGCGTGGGCGAGCTGAGCGCCGCGATCGCGCGCAAGGAGGGCGACATCACCGCCTTGCGCCGCGAGCTACAGAAGCTGCCGCCGGGGCCGCCGCCGCCGACCCTGTGATCGCGCCGCGAGGGGGCGAGGCGTCGCCGCTTTCCGTCGATGCGCCGGGCGCTCTCGCGGCGCTCGACCTGCTGGCGACGATGGTGGCCGTGGTCACGCCGGCAGGCGAGTGCATCTTCGCCAACTCCGCCTTCGAAGACCTCCTCGGCATGTCCCGGCGCAGCCTGGCGCGCGGCTCGGCCTTTGACTGGTTCATCGATTCCGAGACGGTTCGCGACACGGTCGACGCAGTGAGCAGGAACGCCTTTTCCACCAGCCGTCTCGAAGCGCAGCTCCGGCGGCCGGGCGCCACCCATGGCGAGACTCTGCCGGTGCGGATCATCGTCAACCGGATCGACGGCTCGGAAAACGTCGTCGTCGAGATGGTCGAGATCGAGCAGCAGGCGCGACAGGAGCGCGAGGAGCGCGCGCTCGAGCAGGCGCAGGCGACCAAGGAGCTGATCAGGAACCTGGCGCACGAGATCAAGAACCCGCTCGGCGGCATCCGAGGCGCGGCCCAGCTGCTCGAGATGGAGATCGAGTCGCGCTCGCTCACCGAGTACACGCAGGTGATCATCAAGGAGGCGGACCGGCTGCAGGAGCTTGTCGACCGCCTGCTCGAGCCGCACAGAAAACCCCACGTCGTCGGCACGGTCAACATCCACGAGGTCTGCGAGCGGGTTCGCGCCCTCATCGTCGCCGAGTTCCCGAAAGGGCTCGAGTTCGAGCGCGACTACGACACCTCGATCCCCGAATTCAACGGCGACCGCGAGCAACTGATCCAGGCCACCCTCAACATCACCCGCAATGCGGTGCAAGCGCTCGCCGAACGCATCGAGTCCGGCGACGCGCGCATCCTCCTGCGCACGCGCGTGGTTCGTCAGGTTACTCTCGGCAAGCAGCGTCATCGTCTGGCACTGGAATTGCATATCGAGGACAACGGCCCCGGGATTCCCGAGGCCGTGCGCGACCGGATCTTCTTTCCCCTGGTGTCGGGCCGCGAGGGCGGCTCCGGACTCGGCCTGACACTCGCACAGAACTTCATCCAGCAGCACCATGGCATCGTCGACTTCGAAAGCGAACCCGGTCGCACCGTGTTCGGCATCCTGATTCCCCTCGCATGACGAGGCCTTCCGGCTCCCCGTGCCCGCTGCCCGCCGCATGAAGCCCATCTGGATCGTCGACGACGACCAATCGATCCGTTTCGTGCTCGAGAAGGCGCTGACGCGCGAGGAGTTCGCGGTCCGCAGCTTCACGAACGCGCGCGACGTCCTCGCGGCGCTCGACGACGACGAGTCGCCGCAGGTGCTGGTGTCGGACATCCGCATGCCCGGCGGCTCGGGCATCGAGCTGCTGAACAAGATCAAGGCCAGGCACCGCGACCTGCCGGTCATCATCAAGACGGCGTATTCCGACCTCGACAGCGCCGTCAGCGCCTTCCAGGGCGGGGCGTTCGATTACCTGCCGAAGCCGTTCGACGTGCCCAAGGCGGTCGACCTCATCCGCCGCGCCGTCGAGGAAAGCCTGCACGAAGGGCAGGGCGAGTCACCCGCTGCCCAGGTGCCCGAGATCCTCGGCCAGGCGCCGGCGATGCAGGACGTCTTTCGCGCGATCGGCCGCCTGAGCCAGAGCATCGTCACCGTGCTCATCACTGGCGAGTCCGGCTCGGGCAAGGAGCTCGTCGCGAATGCGCTGCACAAGCACAGCCTGCGATCGAACGGACCCTTCGTCGCCATCAACACCGCCGCCATCCCGAAAGACCTGCTCGAATCGGAGCTCTTCGGCCACGAACGCGGCGCCTTCACCGGCGCCCAGACGACGCGGCGCGGCCGCTTCGAGCAGGCCGACGGCGGCACGCTATTTCTCGACGAGATCGGCGACATGCCGTTCGACCTGCAGACCCGGCTCCTGCGCGTTCTCTCCGACGGCCAGTTCTATCGTGTCGGCGGCCACAACCCGATGAAGAGCAACGTCCGCGTGATCGCCGCCACTCACCAGGACCTCGACGCACGGGTCAAGGCGGGCTCCTTTCGCGAAGACCTGTTCCACCGCCTGAACGTGATCCGGCTGCGCCTGCCGGCCCTGCGCGAGCGAACCGAGGACATCGCGCCGCTGACGCGGTTCTTCCTACAGAAGAGCGCCCGGGAGCTCGGTGTCGAGGGCAAGCGCATCACCGAGGCCGCGCTGGCACGGTTGACCCGGTTCGCCTTCCCGGGCAACGTGCGCCAGCTCGAGAACATCTGCCACTGGCTGACCGTGATGGCGCCGGCGCAACTCGTCGATGCCGACGACCTGCCACCCGAACTGCAACCCCACGCCGCCGCCCGGCCGGCGCCGCCGGCAATGGCGGTCACCCCGGGGCCGGGCGAAGCGCCCGCGGTTGCGGTCAGCGAACCATCCGACGGCCGCGCCATCGCCGCGGTCGCGCCGGCCGATGTCGCCACCGCGCCTGCGGCCGCCGAGCCCGACTGGGTCGCCGGCCTCCACGGCGCAGCGCGCGAGCTGCTGCGCGACGGCCAGCCGATGGTCTGGGAGCAGCTGACGCGCCGGTTCGAGGCCTGCCTCATCGAGGCCGCGCTCGAGCTGACCCGCGGCCGGCGCATCGAGGCAGCGCAAAAGCTCGGCATCGGGCGCAACACGATCACCCGCAAGATCCAGGAACTCGGCCTCGACGACAAGTGACGGCGCGCTTGGCGCGCTTCGACGTCAGAGGTGCATGGCGGCGAACACACCGAGGACGATTCCGATCGCGGTGACGCCGTAGACACCGTACTGCAGGCGCCGGCTGCGGGTCAGGAGCGCGATCGCCGCCAGCGCGATCGCGATCTGCAGCGCGGTCGTCGCCTGCTGCCAGCGGTGCTCCTCGTGGATCTGGTGCTCCGTCCGCTCGCCCCACTCGAGCGACTCCTTCTCGAGCTCCTGCGCCTTCTTCTGGATCTCGACCTTCTCCGACTTGTAGCGCGCCGCCTCGCCGCGGTAGTACTCGCGGCGGCCCTCGGGCACCAGCTCGACTGCAAGCTCGGACAGGTTCTGCCGGTTGTTCTTGGCCTGGTAGAACGCCCACTGGTTCGCCGCCTCGGTCTTCTTGATGGCCGACTCGTTCTTGTAGAGGCCGGCGTTCAGCTGCGCCAGGCCGCCCATGTACGAGAAGATGGCGCCGACGGTCGCGATCAGGGCCGTCGCGACCGCGAGACGCCCGGCCATGCCGTGCGGCTCGGCCTGCGACTGATGCTCGAGTTCGTGGTCGTGCGGACCATGCGCATGAAAACCGTGCCCCGCCATCTCACTCTCCCGGCTTGCGTCTCTCGTAGGTCGCGAAGGCGAACGGCAGCCCTTCGAACGTCGCCTGAGACTGGCGCGCAGTCTGCCTGAAATCGGCGCGGTCCCACGGCGGAAAGAAAGTGTCGGCCGGCGGCTCGGCGTCGATCTCGGTCAGTTCGAGCACGTCGGCGCGCGGCATCGCGAGAGCGTAGATCTCGGCACCACCGATGACGAAGACCTTCTCCGCGTCGCCGGCGAGCGCGAGGGCCTCGTCGAGCGATGGCGCGGCAACGGCGCCTTCGGCGTGCCACGCCGGCTGCCGGCTGACGACGATGTTCTGCCGGCCCGGCAGGGGGCGGCCGATCGAGTCCCAGGTCCGCCGGCCCATGACGACCGGGTGGCCGAGCGTCAGGCGCTTGAAGCGACGCAGGTCGTCGGGCAGGCGCACCAGCAGGCCGCCGCTGTGGCCGATGCCGCCGTGGCGAGCGACGGCGGCGACGAGAACGACGAGCGGGCGGGGCATGGCCGGGATTGTCGCTGCGGCACCGATAATCGCCCGGCAAGGCCCTCGGGCCGCCCCGCCTTCCATGAACGACTCTTCCGCGCGACGACGCTCTGCCGGCATCTCCTCTCCGGCTGCCGGCGGGGCCGACCGCCTCGACGCCTGGCGAGCCGCCGCCGCCCGCTCGGCGCCGGGCGGCGATCTCGGCGCGCTCGACTGGACGACGCCCGAAGGCATCGTCGTCAAGCCGCTCTACACCGCCGCCGACCTCGCCGGCCTGCCCGCCACCGACACGCTGCCCGGCTTGCCGCCCTACACCCGCGGGCCGCAGGCGACGATGTACGCCGTGCGGCCGTGGACGATCCGCCAGTACGCGGGCTTCTCGACCGCCGAGGCGTCGAACGACTTCTATCGCAAGGCGCTGGCCGGCGGCGCCCAGGGCATCAGCGTCGCCTTCGACCTGGCCACCCACCGCGGCTACGACAGCGACCACGAACGCGTCGTCGGCGACGTCGGCAAGGCCGGCGTCGCCATCGACACCGTCGAGGACATGAAGATCCTGTTCGATGCGATCCCGCTCGACAAGGTGAGCGTGTCGATGACCATGAACGGCGCGGTGCTTCCAGTGCTCGCCGGCTACATCGTCGCCGCCGAGGAGCAGGGCGTCGCCGAGGAGCGCCTGTCGGGGACCATCCAGAACGACATCCTCAAGGAGTTCATGGTCCGCAACACCTACATCTATCCGCCGCCTGAAAGCATGCGGATCGTGGGCGACATCATCGAGTACACGGCGCGGCGGATGCCGAAGTTCAACTCGATCTCGATCTCGGGCTATCACATCCAGGAGGCCGGGGCGAACCAGGCGCTCGAGCTCGCGCTCACCCTGGCCGACGGCCGCGAGTACGTGCGCACGGCGATCGCCAAGGGCCTCGACGTCGATGCCTTCGCCGGCCGGCTGAGCTTTTTCTTCGGCATCGGCATGAACTTCTACCTCGAGGTCGCCAAGCTGCGGGCAGCGCGCGGTCTCTGGTTCCGGATCATGGAAGAGTTCCAGCCGAAGGCGGCGAAGAGCTCGATGCTGCGCACCCACTGCCAGACCTCGGGCTGGTCGCTGACCGAGCAGGATCCCTACAACAACGTCGTGCGCACGACCATCGAGGCGATGGCCGCGGTGTTCGGCGGCACCCAGAGCCTGCACACCAACGCGCTCGACGAGGCGATCGCCTTGCCGACCGAGTTCAGCGCCCGGATCGCCCGCAACACCCAGCTCGTCATCCAGGAAGAAACCCACATCACCAGCGTGATCGATCCGTGGGCCGGCAGCTACGCGATGGAAACGCTCACCCAGCAGATGGCCGATGCCGCCTGGAAGATCATCGAGGAGGTCGAGTCGATGGGCGGCATGACCCGGGCCGTGCAGAGCGGCTGGGCCAAGCTGCGCATCGAGGCGAGCGCCGCCGAGAAGCAGGCCCGCATCGACTCCGGGCACGACGTCATCGTCGGCGTCAACAAGTACCGGCTCGACAGCGAGGCACCGATCGCCACGCTCGAGATCGACAACCACGCGGTGCGCGACAGCCAGATCCGCCGTCTCGCGGCCGTGCGTGCCGCGCGTGACGGTGCTGCCGTCGACGCCGCGCTGACGGCCCTGACGGCCGCGGCGAAGAGCGGCGAGGGCAACCTGCTCGAGCTCTCCATCCGTGCCGTCCGGGCGCGGGCCAGCGTCGGCGAGGTGAGCGGCGCGCTCGAGGCGGTCTGGGGCCGGCACCGCGCCGACACCCAGAAGGTCTCGGGCGTCTACGCCGCCGCCTACGACAGCGCCGCCGGCTGGGACCAGCTCAAGGCCGAGATCGCTGCCTTCGCCGAGGAAGAGGGCCGACGGCCGCGCGTCATGATCGCCAAGCTCGGCCAGGACGGCCACGACCGCGGCGCCAAGGTCGTCGCCAGCGCCTTCGCCGACCTCGGCTTCGACGTCGACATCGGTCCCCTCTTCCAGACCGCCGAGGAATGCGCCCGCCAGGCGATCGAGAACGACGTCCACGCCGTCGGGGTCTCGACGCTCGCCGCCGGCCACCGCACGCTGGTGCCGGCGATCATCGCGGCACTGAAGGCGCAGGGCGCCGACGACATCGTCGTCTTCGTCGGCGGCGTCGTGCCCAAGGGCGACTACGACTTCCTCTACGACGCCGGCGTCAAAGGCATCTACGGCCCGGGGACGCCGATCCCGGCGAGCGCGAAGGACGTGCTCGAGCAGATCCGCCGGGCCCGGGCGGCCCGCTGAGCCCGCCGCCGCCCTCTCGATGCTGCCGCCCGGCGACCAGGAGCTGTTCGAGGCGCTGACGGGCGGTGCCGGCGAGCGCCAGCGTCGAGCCGTCGCCAAGGCGATCACGCTGATCGAGTCGACGCGCCCCGAGCACGCGGCCCGGGCCGAGGCGCTGCTCGCCGTCTTGCCCGTGCCGGCGCGGCCGACGCTGCGCCTCGGCGTCTCGGGGGTGCCCGGCGTCGGCAAGTCGACCTTCGTGGAGACGCTCGGCCTGCAACTGGTGGGCCGCGGCCATCGCGTCGCCGTGCTCGCCGTCGACCCGAGCTCCAGCGTCTCGGGCGGCTCCATCCTCGGCGACAAGACGCGAATGGAGCGGCTCTCCGTGCAGCCGAACGCCTTCGTCCGCCCGAGCCCGAGCCGCGGCACCCTCGGCGGCGTCGCGGCGGCGACGCGCGAGGCGATCCGCGTCGTCGAGGCAGCCGGCTACGACGTCGTCGTGGTCGAGACGGTCGGCGTCGGCCAGAGCGAGGCGGCCGTTGCCGCCATGACCGACGTCTTCGTGCTGCTGCAGCTGCCCAACGCCGGCGACGAGTTGCAGGCGATCAAGAAGGGCGTGATGGAGCTCGCCGACCTCGTCGTCGTCAACAAAGCCGACCTCGACCCAGACGCCGCGGCGCGGGCCGTCGGGCAGCTGCGCTCCGCGGTGTCGTCGTCGGGTCGGCACGGCGGCAGCGCGCCGGCGGCCGAGGTGCTGGCGACTAGCGCGCTCGACCCGGTCGCGGTCGACGCGGTCTGGCAGGCGATCGAGGCCTATCGAGCGGCCGCTGCGGCAGGCGACGGCATCGCGGCGCGGCGGCGAGCCCAGGGCCGGACGTGGCTCTGGCAACGCATCGACGACGGCCTGCAGCGCGCCTTTCGCGCCGACGCGGAAGTGCAGCGCCGGTTGCCCGGGGTGCTCGATGCCGTCGATCATGGGCAGCTCTCGCCATCGACGGCAGCGCGCCGACTCCTGGATGCCTTCGATTACCGGCGCGACTCGGCGCCGGGCCACGAATGACGGCGGCCGAGATCGCCCACCTGCGCGAGCGCGGCCCCGGGCGCGGCCTTCGCGTCGCCGTCGTCGAGACCGCCGCCGGACCGGTCGTCGTCAAGGCGCAGCGCCGTGCGCGCAGCGTCTGGCGCGGGCGCGCGGTGAACGTTCTCGCGCGGACCTTCGGTCTCGGCCTGCTCCAGGCGGTGCCCGCGCACGGCGGCGCGGCGGCGCAGGCGATCGAGGTGGAGCGGCTCGGCCGTCTTCGAACCGCCGGGGTGAAGGTGCCGCGCGTCCTGCGCGTCGAGCCCGACTTCATCGTCCTCGAGCACGTGGCCGGGCCGAGCCTGGTCGACGTCATCCAGGCGCGGCCTGCGGACCTTCAGCCGTGGGCCCGCGGCCTCGCGGCGGTCGTCGATGTGCATGTGCGCGGGGCGTACCTGAGCCAGGCGTTCGCGCGCAACGTCCTCGTCGCTGCCGACGGCAGCCTGGTGATGATCGACTTCGAAGACGACCCGCTCGAGGTCATGACCCTCGACCAGGCGCAGGCGCGCGACTGGCTGACCTACCTGCACTCGACCCTCTGGCTCCTGCGGGCACCCGCCGAACGGCTGCGCACCATCGTCGCCGAGCAGCTCGGCCGCGAGCGACGGGCGGTGCGGGAGGAGGTCGAGCGGGCCGGGCGCCGCCTCGCGGTGCTGCGCCTGTTGCCGGGCGGGCGCCGGCCCTGGGGCCGTGAAGTGGTCGGCGCGCGGGCGCTGGCCGATCTGTTCCACTCGAGCGGCGCCAGCCAGGCGCGTGCCTCGACGTAGCACCGCCATCCGCAGGAGCGAAGCGACCCATGCACGACATCATCCAGCAGCTCGAGGCCAAGCGCGCGCGGGCCCGACTCGGCGGCGGCCAGCCGCGCATCGACGCCCAGCACGCCAAGGGCAAGCTCACTGCGCGCGAGCGCATCGACCTCCTGCTCGACGCCGGCACGTTCGAGGAATGGGACATGTTCGTCGAGCACCGCAGCCACGACTTCGGCATGGCCTCCAACCGGCCGCCGGGCGACGGCGTCGTCACCGGCTACGGCATGATCAACGGCCGGCTCGTCTTCGTCTTCAGCCAGGACTTCACCGTCTTCGGCGGTGCGCTCTCCGAAGCGCACGCAGAGAAGATCTGCAAGGTGATGGACCAGGCGATGAAGGTCGGCGCGCCGGTGATCGGGCTCAACGACTCCGGGGGCGCCCGCATCCAGGAGGGCGTCGCCTCGCTCGGCGGCTATGCCGAGGTATTCCAGAGAAACGTCGTCGCCTCGGGCGTGGTGCCGCAGATCAGCCTCATCATGGGCCCCTGCGCCGGCGGCGCCGTGTATTCGCCGGCGATGACCGACTTCATCTTCATGGTGAAGGACACCTCGTACATGTTCGTCACCGGCCCCGAGGTGGTGAAGACGGTGACGCACGAGGAGGTGAGCGCCGAAGACCTCGGCGGCGCACTCACGCACACCGGGCGCAGCGGCGTCGCCGACCTCGCCTTCGAGAACGACGTCGACGCCCTCGCCATGGTCCGGCGCTTCTTCAACTACCTGCCGCTCAACAACCGCGAGAAGGCGCCGCAGCGGCCGTCCGACGACCCGCCCGATCGCATCGACCTCTCGCTCGACACCCTGGTGCCCGACCACCCGAACAAGCCCTACGACATCAAGGAGCTGATCACCAAGACCGTCGACGACGGCGACTTCTTCGAGCTGCAGCCCGAGCATGCGAAGAACATCGTGATCGGCTTCGGCCGCATGGACTCGCAGGTGGTCGGCATCGTCGCCAACCAGCCGCTGGTGCTCGCCGGCTGCCTCGACATCAAGAGCTCGATCAAGGCGGCGCGCTTCGTCCGCTTCTGCGACGCCTTCAACATCCCGGTCGTCACCTTCGTCGACGTGCCCGGCTTCATGCCGGGCACCGCACAGGAACACGGCGGCATCATCAAGCACGGCGCCAAACTGATCTACGCCTTCTGCGAGGCCACCGTGCCCCGCATCACCATCATCACCCGCAAGGCCTACGGCGGGGCTTACTGCGTGATGAGTTCCCGGCACATCCGCGGCGACTGGGTCATGGCCTACCCGACGGCCGAAATCGCCGTGATGGGCGCCGATGGGGCGGTCAACATCATCCAGCGCTCGGAAATAAAGAGCGCCGCGGACCCGGGCCAGGAACGCAAACGGCTGGTCGCGGAATACCGCGAAAAATTCGCCAACCCTTACAAGGCCGCCGAACTGGGCTATATCGACGAGATCATCGACCCGGCCGACACCCGTCCAAAGATCATTCAGGCCCTCCAGATGCTGAGGACCAAACGCGATGCCAACCCGTCCAAGAAACACGGAAACATTCCATTATAAATAAGGAGACTGCGCCATGTCCTGGGACCAAGTCTACGAGCTGCTGATCAGCATCCTCACCACCCAGACCGGACTGCCGAATCTGGTGTTCAAGCAAGTCTTCATGCTCGGGGTCGCGTTTGTCTTTCTCTACCTGGCGGTGGCCAAGAATTACGAACCCCTGCTGCTGGTGCCGATCGGTTTCGGCATCTTCCTGGTCAATTTTCCACTCGTGCC
>JBBRFB010000067.1:0-18458 GCA_038225015.1 Burkholderiales bacterium | reverse complement strand
TTCTCGGCGCCGATCATGTCCTTGATGACGCCGCGGATCGCGGTCGCCGAGCACGTCCCGCCGCTGGCCGTCGCCATCTCGCGGGAGAAGAAGTACTTCAGCTCGAAGACGCCGACCGGCGTCGCCATGTACTTGTTGTTGGTGACGCGCGAGACGGTCGATTCGTGCAGGCCGAGCTCGGTCGCGATCTCGCGCAGGCCGAGCGGCTTCATCGCCATCGGCCCGAACTCGAGGAAGTGCTGCTGCCGCTTGAGGATCGCCTCGGCGACGAGGAGAATGGTCGAGAAGCGCTGCTCGACGTTGCGGACGGTCCAGCGCGCTTCCTGCAGATGCAGGGCCAGCTCCGCATGCTTGCCGTTGCGATGCTCCTGGAACAGCGTCGCATAGGTCTGGTTGAGGCGGACCCGCGGCACCACGGCGCGGTTGAGCGTCACCGTCCATTTGCCCCGGATCTTGCGGACCAGCACGTCGGGCGTGATGAACTGCGTGGTCGAGGAGCCGACCCGCCAGCCGGGCCGCGGGTCGAGATGACGGATGCGCTCGCACGCCGCGCCGACGTCGTTGGGCGTGGCCTGCAGCGAGCGAGCGAGGCCGCTGACGTCATGCTGGGCGAGGCGGTCGAGATGCTCGGTGATGATGCGACGGGCGAGCTCGCGCTGGGCCTCGTCGTCGATGCCCGGGAGCTGGAGCAGCAGGCACTCCGACACGCTGCGCGCACCGACGCCGACCGGATCGAGCGACTGCACGCGCTTCAGCGCGATCTGCATCTCGGCCGATTCGACGGCCGGCACCATGCCGCTGGTGGCTGCCAGTTCCTCGAGTGGCGTACGCAGGTAGCCATCGTCGTCGAGCGATTCCGCTATGGCGCAGGCGAGCGCATGGTCGCGCTGCGAGAGAGTCAGCACGTTGATCTGGGTTCGCAGGTGCTGGTGCAGGCTCACGTCCGCGGCGATCAGGTCGAGCATGCCGACATCGCCGCCGCCGCCCCGTATGCGCGCGCTCGACGTCGATGGCTGCCAGCTTTCTCGCTCGTACGGCAGGTCGGCAGCGGCGGCGAGACCGGCGTACGCTTCGACCGTCCGGTCGGCAGGGATCAAAGGCACATCACCTTCGCCTCGGTCCGTTTGCGGCGGTGAATCCTCGATCTCCAGGAACGGGTTGCGGCCCATCGCGTCGTGGACTTCCTGGGCGAAATCGAGCGAGGAAAGCTGCAGCAGGCGAACGGCGTGCTGCAGACGCGGCGTCACGACATGCTGCTGTCTCTGGCTGGTTCGCAGGGTGGCCGCGGTCATGGAGAGAGGTGTCCTTCGCAATCGATGCAGCAACGGCCGCGCACTCGATCTTTCGCCGTGAAAGAGCGGCCGCGGAACTGGAGTACGGGGCAGCCCGTGAGCAAAGCCTGTGCCACGGGCCAGATGCCGGCCGGTGCGCCGTCTTGGCCCGGTGCCCGTCTTTCGCCAGCCGTGGAATCGGGGCAGAGACGGAACGCTGGGCGCATCCGTTGCGGTAACTTTTGCCGTTCGACCCGGCACCGGGGTGGCGAGAGGCGCTGTCGCGCAGCAGTTGCCGACGCGCAGCGACCTCTGGCTCGCGCCAGCGTCCCGGATCGGCAGGTGCGCCGCGATCGGCACAGGGGTTGCTAGGGCGCTGTGGTCACCCGGACCGTTCATGACTTCCTCATCCCTGCTATCGCCGCCCGATCCGGGCTCGCCGGTTCCCTCGTCGCCGGCCACGCCGCCGCTGCCGCCTTCGGGGCCGCCGCCGGAGCCGATACGCGTGCCACCGCTGCCACCGACGCCGGACGCCCCGCAGGGCGTGCCGCCGCCGATCGATGACCCGCAGCCGGCCGGATCGCCGCCACCTGTGCGCGAGCCTCCGAATCCAGCGCCGCCGGCGGTCGCCCTCCGATCGTGAGCGGCGCGGGTGGGGCTGGCGCCGCGCCCGTGCCGCGCGGCATCGTCTACGTGAGCGATCGTTCGCCTGGCATCCGTCGCTACCGCCAGGGCGACGCGTTCTTCTACCGCGACGCCGGTGGCCGCAAGATCCGCAGGGCCTCCGAGCTGAAGCGGATCCGGGCACTGGCGGTGCCTCCCGCGTACGAGGATGTCTGGATCTGCACGCGCCCCAACGGCCACCTGCAGGCGACCGGGCGCGACGCCCGCGGCCGCAAGCAGTACCGCTACCACCCGGAATTTCGCGCCGCTCGCGAGGCCGACAAGTTCATGCACATGCTTGCCTTCGGCGCCGCGCTGCCGCGCGTGCGGGCCCGGGTGAAGAAGCTGCTGGCGACGCCGCTCGGCGCGGCACCGGGCCGGGAGGTCGTGCTCGCGACCATCGTCCGCCTGCTCGACACGACGCTGATTCGCGTCGGCAACGACGAATACGCGCGCGACAACCGCTCGTTCGGGCTGACGACATTGCGCTGCCGCCATGCCGCCGTGCGCGGCAGCCGGTTGTGCCTGCGCTTTCGCGGCAAGAGCGGTATCGAGCACGAGGTCGCCCTCGACGATCCCCGCATCGCCCGCATCGTCCGCCGCTGCCAGGAAGTGCCGGGGCAGGAGCTGTTCCAGTTCGTCGACGATGCCGGCGTTCGCCATCCGGTCGACTCGCAGCACGTCAACGACTTCCTCCGCGACGCCACCGGCGCCGACTTTACGGCGAAGGACTTTCGCACCTGGCACGGAACGGTCCACGCGCTCGACCTGTGGCTGGCCGAGTGTTCCGCCGCTCCGTCGGCACGGCGCTCGGCCAAGGAACTGCTTGCCGACGTGGCGCGCCGGCTCGGCAACACGGTCGCGGTCTGTCGCAAGTCGTACGTGCATCCGCGCGTGCTCGCGGCGCTCGGTGCAGGCGCCGACGAGTCGGTGCTGGCCGGCCTCGTCGCCGCGCGGCGCGCCGGTCTCACGGTCGTCGAGCGCCGCCTGCTTGCGTTTCTCGCCGCCGCCTGAGCGGGATGCGGGGGCGGCATCGTCTCGCTATACTCTACCTACCGGTCGGTCGAAAATAAGACGGAACCGCCGCGGCGGCGCGTTCGTACCGTCGACAAGGAGACACGTTGAACGAACCGCTCGTCGTCGTCACGCAGGATGGGGCCGTGCGCCGGCTCGCGCTGAACCGGCCGAAGGCGCTGAACAGCTTCACCGGGGCCATGCACGACGAGCTCGCTGCCGCGCTCGATGCGGCTGCAGCCGACGCGGACGTCCGCTGCGTTGTGCTCACGGGCAGCGGCCGGGGCTTTTGCGCCGGCCAGGATCTTTCCGATCCGATCGTCGCGCCGAACCTCGAACCCGGCGCACCGGCCACCGACGTCGGTGCCGCCATCGAGCGCTACTACCGGCCACTCGCTTTGCGCGTGCGGTCGATGCCGGTGCCGGTGATCGCGGCGGTGAACGGCGTCGCTGCCGGTGCGGGAGCAAACCTCGCCCTGTGCTGCGACATCGTCGTCGCCGCGAAGTCGGCGGCCTTCGTTCAGGCCTTCGTCAGGATCGGTCTCGTGCCCGATTGCGGCGGCACCTGGCTCCTTCCGAGACTGGTCGGCCGCGGCCGGGCCTTCGGCCTGGCCATGCTCGGCGACAAGCTCGCCGCCGACGAGGCCGAACGGATCGGCCTCATCTGGAAGTGCGTCGACGACGACGCCTTCGTCGCCGAGGTCGACGCGCTCGCGCGCCGACTGGCGTCGATGCCGACGCGGGCCCTGGTCGAGACCCGCGCCGCCTTCGACGCCGCGCAGCACCTGTCGTTCGACGAGGCACTCGGCCACGAGGCCGGCGTGCAGAGCCGGCTCGGCGCCGCTCCCGACTACCTGGAAGGCGTCGCCGCGTTCGTTGCCAAGCGGCCGGCCGTCTTTCGCGACCGCTGAGAGGCTCGATGACTGCTACTTCACCCCGGCCCGATCCCGCCACCATCGGTGCCCACATGTTTGCCGCCGACCGCGCGTCGCGCGGCCTCGGCATGAAGCTCGTCGCGATCGGGGAAGGCAGCGCGACGATGACGATGACGGTGAGAGACGACATGCTCAACAGCCACGACATCTGCCATGGCGGCTTCATCACGACGTTCGCCGATTCCGCCTTCGCCTTCGCCTGCAACTCACGAAACCATGTCACCGTTGCCTCGGGCCTGAGTGTCGAATTCCTGGCCCCGGTGCGCGGCGGCGACACCTTGACCGTCGACGCTCGCGAGATCTGGCTGTCCGGCCGCACAGGGGTCTACGACATGGTCG
The DNA here is from genome assembly GCA_038225015.1 of Burkholderiales bacterium. Taxonomy (GTDB): domain Bacteria; phylum Pseudomonadota; class Gammaproteobacteria; order Burkholderiales; family Burkholderiaceae_C; genus Schlegelella_A. The sequence continues at coordinate 14,236 of JBBRFB010000067.1, read as the reverse complement.
TCACCAACCAGTCCGGCGCGCGCGTGGCAATGGTTCGCGGCCGCTCGGCCGCGCTCCGGGGCAAGACCGTGTTGCCCGGAAATGAAGGCGGCGCGAAGGGGGTCGCATGACGACAAGGCAATCTCTTCCCGGCGAGCTCGAACCGATCGAGCGCGCCAGCCGCGACGAGCTGCAGTCGCTGCAGCTCGAGCGGCTGCGCTCGAGCCTCGGCCACGCCTACGAGAAGGTGCCCCACTACCGGCGCGCTTTCGATGCGAAGGGCGTGCACCCCGGCGACCTGAAGACGCTGGCCGACATCGCCCGCTTCCCTCTGACCGTCAAGAGCGACCTGCGCGACAACTATCCGTTCGGCATGCTGGCCGTGCCGCGCGAGCGGCTGGCGCGCGTGCATGCGTCGTCGGGCACCACCGGCAAGCCCACCGTCGTCGGCTACACGCTGAAGGACGTCGACATCTGGGCCGACCTCGTCGCCCGCTCGATCCGCGCCGCCGGCGGCCGGCCGGGCGACATGGTGCACGTCGCCTACGGCTACGGCCTCTTCACCGGCGGCCTCGGCGCGCACTACGGCGCCGAGCGCGCCGGCTGCACCGTCATTCCGATGTCGGGCGGGCAGACCGAGAAGCAGGTGCAGCTGATCCTCGACCTGAAGCCGCAGATCATCATGATCACGCCGTCGTACATGCAGGTCGTGATCGAGGAGCTCGTGCGACAGGGCGTCGACCCGACGTCGACCAGCCTCGAGGTCGGCATCTTCGGCGCCGAGCCGTGGACCGAGGCGATGAGAAAGGAGATCGAGACGAACGCCGGCATCGACGCCGTCGACATCTACGGCCTCTCCGAAGTCATGGGGCCGGGCGTGGCCAGCGAATGCGTCGAGACCAAGGACGGCCCGGTGATCTGGGAAGATCATTTCTACCCGGAGATCATCGATCCCGACAGCGGCGAGGTACTGCCCGACGGCGAGGAAGGCGAGCTCGTATTCACCACGCTCACCAAGGAAGCGCTGCCGCTGGTCCGCTACCGCACCCGCGACCTCACGCGTCTTCTGCCGCCGACGTCGCGCAGCATGCGCCGCATGGGCAAGATCGTCGGCCGCAGCGACGACATGCTCATCATCCGCGGCGTCAACTGCTTTCCGACCCAGGTCGAGGAGATCGTTCTCGGACACGGCCGGCTCTCGGGGCAGTACCAGCTCGTCGTCACCCGTGAGGGCAACCTCGACGCCGTCGAGGTGCGCTGTGAGGTGCTGCCGGCGCACGCGGGCGACGACCGCGCCGAAATCGCGAACTGGCTGCGCCACCGCATCAAGACCATGATCGGCATCACCACCACCGTCGACGTCGGCCTGCCCGAGACGCTCGAGCGCACGCTCGTCGGCAAGGCGCGGCGGGTCGTCGACCAGCGCAGGAAATAGGAAACGGGGACCGACGATGTACACGCAAGCGATGGACACGATGGGCAAGGAGCGGGACGACACGGCGAAGGCGGTGCGCTCGGCAGACGACCTGGGCCGGCAGGAGGCATTCGACGCCCGCATCGACGCCGGCGACTTCATCGAGGCCAAGGACTGGATGCCCGAGCACTACCGCAAGACGCTCGTGCGCCAGATCAGCCAGCATGCGCACTCCGAGATCGTTGGCATGCTGCCGGAAGGCAACTGGATCAGCCGCGCGCCGACGCTGAAGCGAAAGGCGATCCTCCTCGCCAAGGTGCAGGACGAGGCCGGTCACGGCCTCTACCTCTACGCGGCCGCCGAGACGCTCGGCACCTCGCGCGACCAGCTTTACGAGGCGCTGCATTCCGGCAAGGCCAAGTACAGCTCGATCTTCAACTACCCGACGCTCACCTGGGCCGACGTGGGAACGATCGGCTGGCTCGTCGACGGCGCGGCGATCATGAACCAGGTGCCGCTCTGCCGCTGCTCCTACGCACCGTACGCACGCGCCATGGTGCGTATCTGCCGCGAGGAATCGTTCCACCAGCGCCAGGGCTTCGAGGCCCTGCTGACAATGATGACGCACGGCACCGAGGCGCAGAAGGCGATGGTTCAGGACGCCGTCGACCGCTGGTGGTGGCCGAGCATCATGATGTTCGGCCCGCCCGACACCGATTCGCCGAACTCGGAGCAGTCGATGCGCTGGGGTATCAAGCGCATCAGCAACGACGACCTGCGGCAGAAGTTCATCGACGCCGCCGCCGAGCAGGCGAAGATCCTCGGCGTCACACTGCCCGACCCCGAGCTGCGCTGGAACGAGGCGCGCCAGCACCACGACTTCGGCGCCATCGACTGGCAGGAGTTCTGGCAGGTCGTCGGTGGCGAAGGCCCCTGCAACCGCGAACGCCTGGACGCGCGCGTCCAGGCCTGGGACGACGGCGCCTGGGTTCGCGACGCCGCGATGGCCTACGCCGCAAAGCACGCGTTCAAGGAGGCGGCATGAGCGCGGCGCCCGTGAAAGCCGAGTGGCCACTCTGGGAAGTGTTCGTGCGCAGCAAGGCGGGCCTCGATCACAAGCACTGCGGAAGCCTCCACGCGGCCGATCCGGCGATGGCGATCCAGCTGGCGCGCGACGTCTACACACGCCGGCAGGAAGGCACCAGCGTCTGGGTCGTCCGCTCCGACCAGATCGTCGCCAGCGACCCCGGCGACAAGGCGATGTACTTCGATCCGATGGCCGACAAGGTCTATCGGCATCCGACCTTCTACGAGCTGCCGAAGTCGCTCGACCACATGTGAGGGCCTGTCCGTGACCCAGGGTTCCATCACCGTCTCAGCGGATCCCTCGGTGCAGTACCTGCTGCGCATCGGCGACACCTGTCTGATCCTGGCGCAGAGGCTGGCCGAGTGGTGCGGCCACGCACCGGTCGTCGAGGAAGACATTGCCCTCTCGAACATGGCGCTCGATCTCGTCGGCCAGGCGCGCGCCGTTCTCACCCGCGCCGGCCAGCTCGAGGCCGAGCGTGGCGGGCCCGCGCACGACGAGGACCAGCTCGCCTTCCTGCGCGACGAGCGCGACTTTCGCAACCTGACGCTGGTCGAGCTGCCGCGGGGCGACTTCGCGCTCACGGTGCTGCGCAACTTCGCGATGGCAAGTTTCCTGAAGCTGCTCTGGCAGCGGCTCGAGACGTCGAGCGATGACGAGCTCGCCGGCATCGCCGGCAAGGCGCTGAAGGAGGCGCGCTATCACCAGGCGCACGCCGCCGACTGGGTCGTCCGCCTCGGCGACGGTACCGCGGAGTCGAGATCGCGCCTGCAGGCCGCGCTCGACCGTCTCTGGCCGTACTGCGCCGAGATCTTCGACGGCGATGCGGTCGACGAGGCCGCGGCCGCCGCCGGCCTCGGCCCGCGCTGGGCCGACCTGAGCGAGGCCTGGCACGAGGAATTCGCCGCCGCGCTGGCGGAGGCCGGGTTGGCCGTGCCTGCCGGGCGCGCCTTTCGCAGCACCGGCAAGGCCGGGCGGCACAGCGAGCACCTCGGCTACATGCTGGCCGAGATGCAGCATCTGCATCGCTCGTTTCCCGGCGGGGTGTGGTGAGCGAAGTCGTCGCCCTGTCGCGGGTCGATCGCGCCTGGGCGGTGCTCGCCGGCGTGCTCGACCCGGAAGTGCCGGTCATCTCCGTCTGCGATCTCGGCATCGTCCGCGACGTCGTCGACCGAGGCGAGGGCAGTGGCTTGACGGTCGTCGTGACGCCGACCTATTCCGGCTGTCCGGCCACCGAGGTGATCGAGCAGAGCATCGTCGACGCGCTCGTTGCCGACGGGCTGGGTCCGGTCCGGGTCGAGATGCGCCGGGCGCCGGCCTGGACCACCGACTGGATGAGCGAGGCCGGCAGGGAGAAGCTTCGCGCCTATGGCATCGCGCCACCGGGCCTGGTCGCGCCGGGCGCCGCCGTGCCGCTGCGCTTCGTGCCGCGGGCACGGCCGGTGGCGATCGCCTGCCCGCGCTGCGCCAGCACCGACACCGAGCGCATCGCCGCCTTCGGCGCCACCGCCTGCAAGGCGCTCTGGCGCTGCCGCGCCTGCGCCGAGCCGTTCGAGCATTTCAAGCCGCTGTGATGCGATGACGAGCCTGCATTTCCATCCCCTCAAGGTGCGCAGCGTGATGCCCGAGACCGACGAGGCGGTCGTGGTGTCGTTCGACGTGCCGGGCGAGCTCTCCGACACCTTCCGCTTCACCCAAGGTCAGCACCTGACGCTGCGCAGCATGCTCGACGGCAGCGACGAGCGCCGCTCCTATTCGATCTGCGCCGGCGCCGGCGATGGCGAGCTTCGCGTCGGCGTGCGCAAGGTCCCGGGCGGGCGCTTCTCGACCTGGATCAACGAAGGCCTGAAGGCGGGCGACACGCTGCAGGTGATGGCTCCGGAGGGTCGCTTCTTCGTCCCGCTCGACCCGGCGTCGCAGCGCCACTACCTGGGCATTGCAGGCGGCAGCGGCATCACCCCGATCCTGTCGATCATGAAGACCGTGCTGGCCGCCGAGCCGGCGTCGCGCTTCACCCTCATCTATGCGAACCGCAGGATCCGCTCGACGATGTTCCTCGAAGAGCTCGAGGACCTGAAGAACCTCTACCTGTCGCGCCTCACCCTGCACCTCGTCTTCTCGCAGGAAGCGACCGACCTGCCGCTCTACAACGGCCGGCTCGACCGCGCGCGGCTGGCCGCGTTCCTGGGCGGCCTCGGTGGCCTCGTCGACGCGGCCGCACTCGACCACGTGTTCGTCTGCGGGCCATGGGGCATGAACGACGAGGCCGAGGCGGCGCTGCTCGCGGCCGGTATCGCCGCCGAGCGGATCCACATCGAGCGCTTCGGCATCCCGGTCGACGCCAGCCTGGTGCGCGACTCCGCGCCGGTGGCCCGCGAGGGCGACGCCGCCGATGCCCGCATCACCATCATCCGCGACGGCGTCAAGAGCGAGATCGACTTCCATGCCCATCAGGGCAACATCCTCGACGCCGCCGCTGCAGCCGGGCTCGAGGTGCCGTTCTCGTGCAAGTCGGGCGTTTGCTGCACCTGCCGAGCCCACCTGCTCGAGGGCGAGGTGCGGATGGAGCGCAACTTCGCGCTGGAAAAGCACGAGGTCGCGGCCGGCTTCGTCCTCACCTGCCAGTCGCGTCCGCTGACCGAGCGCGTCGTGCTCTCCTTCGACGATCGCTAGGGCCTGCCAACGCCATGGGGAGGCACGCGTGACTCGGCAAAGCGTCAGGCCCTAGATGGCTCGCGGACGAGCGCGCGGGTACGACGAGCAGCGCGAGCAGATCCTCGTCCGGGCGGCTGTGCTGTTCGCGCGCCGCGGCTATACGGCCACCTCGATGAACGAGGTCGCCGAGGCGTGCGGCATCTCCAAGCCGTCGCTGTACCACTACGTGCAGGACAAGCACCAGTTGCTGGTCGAGATCGCCGAGAACCACATCGCTCGCCTTCTCGGGCTCGTCGAGGCGGTCGGCGCCGAAACGCTCGAGCCCGAGGCGCGCGTACGCCGCCTGATCGCCGCCTTTGTCGCCGTCTACGCCAGCTCGCAGGCCGAGCACCGCGTGCTGACCGAGGACGTGAAGTTTCTCAAGCCTGCCGACCGGCGCCGCATTCTCGATGGCGAGCGCAAGGTGGTCGTTGCCTTCGCGGCGGCGATCGGCGCCGCGCGCCCGGCGCTGCGCGGCGCTGCGCTCGACAAGCCGCTCACCATGCTGCTGTTCGGCATGATGAACTGGATGTTCACCTGGCTGAGGCCGAGCGGCACGCTCACCCATGCCGACGTCGCGCCGCTCGTCGCCGATCTCTTCTTTGGTGGTCTCGGCGCGGTCAGGATCGCCGAACCCTCCGCGCGCGCCCGCCAGCGCCTCTCCTCCCGGCACGACCCCGCGGTCGTGCAGTAGAAAGCCGTCCCATGTCCGACCCTGCCGTTCTCCAGAGCCTGATTGCCGACCGCTGGATCGGCAGCCGCCCCGGCGTCGTTCTCGAAAGCGCCATCGACGGCACAGCCATCCATCGCACGCACGCCGAGGCGATCGACTTCGGCGAGGCGCTGCAGCACGCGCGCGGCGTCGGCGTGCCGGCGCTGATGGCGCTCGACTTCCAGCAGCGGGCCGCGCGCCTGAAGGCGCTCGCCGCCTACGTGAACGAGCGCAAGGAAGCGCTCTACGCGATCTCGCGACATACCGGCGCGACTCGCACCGACAGCTGGGTCGACATCGAGGGCGGCACGGGCACGCTCTACGCGTACGCGTCGATGGCCGGCAACGAGCTGCCTTCGGGCAACGTCGTGCACGAGGGCCCGGCGGTGGCGCTCGGCAAGAAGGGTCACTTCTCCGGCAGCCATATCCTGGTGCCGCGCGGCGGCGTCGTGGTGCACATCAACGCGTTCAACTTTCCGGTCTGGGGGTTGCTCGAGAAGTTCGCGCCGTCCTTCCTCGCTGCCATGCCGTGCATCGCCAAGCCGGCAACGGCGACGAGCTACCTGACCGAGGCGCTGGTGCGGCTGATGGTCGAGTCGGGCCTGCTGCCGCCGGGCAGCCTTCAGCTCGTCATCGGCAGCACCGGCGACCTGCTCGACCGGCTCGACGGCCAGGACGCGGTCACCTTCACCGGCTCGGCCGACACCGCGGCGAAGCTGCGCGGCAACGTCAACCTGATCGCCCGCGCTGTCCCGTTCAATGCCGAGGCGGATTCGCTGAACGCCGCCATCCTCGGCCCCGACGTCTCGCCCGACGACGAGGAGTTCGATCTCTTCGTCAAGGAAGTGGCGCGCGAGATGACGGCCAAGGCCGGGCAGAAGTGCACGGCCATCCGCCGCGCCATCGTGCCTGCGAAGCACCTCGATGCCGTGGCGGAGAAGCTTGCCGAGCGTCTCCGCAAGGTGAGCGTCGGCGACCCTGCGGTCGAGGGCGTGAAGATGGGGGCGCTGGCCTCGAAGGCGCAGCAGCGCGACGTCGGCGCGCGGGTCGAGCTGCTGGCACGCGGCAACGAGGTCGTCTTCGGCGCGACCTCGGGCGCCGGCTTCAAGCCGCTGGGCGAGGGCACCGGCAACGGCTCGTTCTTTTCACCGACGCTCATCGTCTGCCGCGATCCGGCGAAGAACGATTCGGTGCACGACGTCGAGGCATTCGGCCCCGTGAGCACGCTCATCCCCTACGGCGACCTCGACGAGGCGCTCGCCCTGGCGGCGCGCGGCCGCGGCAGCCTGGTGGCAACCCTCGTCACTCACGACACGAAGGTCGCCGGCCACGCCATTCCGCAGTTGGCGGCGTGGCACGGCCGATTGCTCATCCTCGACCGCGAAGCGGCCCAGGAGTCGACCGGCCACGGCTCGCCGCTCCCGATGCTCAAGCACGGCGGCCCGGGTCGCGCCGGTGGCGGCGAGGAGCTCGGCGGCATCCGCGCCGTCAAGCACTTCCTGCAGCGGGCGGCGGTGCAGGGCTCGCCGACGATGCTGGCTGCCGTGACGGGTGAGTACGTTCGCGGCGCCGCGGTGCAGGAGAGCACGCTGCATCCGTTCCGCAAGCACTTCGAGGAGCTCGCGATCGGTGACTCGTTGCTGACGCATCGGCGCACGGTGAGCGAGGCCGACATCGTCAATTTCGGCGGCGTCTCGGGCGACTACTTCTACATGCACTTCGACGAGATCGCGGCGCGCGAATCGACGTTCGGCCAGCGCATCGCCCACGGCTACTTCGTCCTGTCGGCCGCCGCCGGCCTCTTCGTCTGGCCGGCCGAAGGGCCGGTGCTGGCGAATTACGGCCTCGACACCCTGCGCTTCGTCAAGCCGGTGGCGATCGGCGACACCATTCGAGCCCGGCTGACCTGCAAGCGCAAGATCGACCGCATGAAGAAGGACGCCCAGGGCCGGGGACAGGGCGTCGTCGCGTGGGACGTCGAGGTCACCAACCAGGGCGGGGATGTCGTCGCGAGCTACGACATCCTCACCCTCGTCGCCAAGCTGCCCGTGTGAAGGCTGGCCAGGAACCGGGCGCGCGGGAAAACCCCTTCGAAAGCGACGCGACGGCCTTCTAAGATCGTTCCTCGCACACCCTGAAGCGCTGAAGCCCATGGCCACGACACGTCGCGCCGGCGCGAACAAGCCCGCCGCGGCCAAGCCGAAGGGCCTGCGCATCCTCAAGAAGTATCCGAACCGGCGTCTCTACGACACCGAGGTCTCGAGCTACATCACGCTCACCGAAGTGAAGGCGATGGTTCTGCAGGGCCTCGACTTCGAGGTCCGCGACGCGAAGAGTGGCGAAGACCTGACGCGAAGCATCCTGCTGCAGATCATCCTCGAGGAGGAAACCGGCGGCGTGCCGATCTTCTCGACTTCGATGCTGTTGCAGATCATCCGCTTCTACGGCCACTCCATGCAGGGCATGATGGGCTCATACCTCGAGAAGAACCTGCAGACCTTCACCGACATCCAGGGCCGCCTGGCGGAGCAGTCGAAAGGCCTCTACCACCCCGCCACCCAGAGCCCGGAGATGTGGACACAATTCCTAGACGGCCAGGCTCCCGTCGTGCAGGGCGTGATGGGCAGCTACCTCGAGCAGTCTCGTCAGATGTTCCTGCAGATGCAGGATCAGATGGCCCAGCAGGCGGCATCACTCTTTCCCGGTTTGCCGGGCAAGCCTCCCAAGGGCTGAGGCGACCGCCCGGGGCCCTGCTCAGGGCCGGATGTAGGCGAAGCCTTCCTGCTGCTTGCGCATCAGCTCGACCACGCCGGCCGGCACATAGCCGATGTCCGGGAGCATGTCGGCATATACCAGCTTCTGCCCCTTCATCGTGTTCTCGCACGCCACGACCTTGACCCCGCTCTTCAGGGCAGCCGCGATCCGCTTGCCCATCGGCGAGTCGCCCTTCAGCATGCCGATACCCGGCCCGTAGGCGACGAGCTCGAGCTCGACACCCTCGTCGCCGAGATCGGTCTGCACGTTGTGGATGTTGTTCAGGGCTAGACCCCACTTTGCCGGATCGCTGTCGCTCACCTGGAAGACGACCCGGTTCTTGACCTTGGCGCCGGCGGCCTGCGCCGAGGCGAGGCCCGGGACCAGCGCGACGGACGCCAGGCTCATGGCGAGAAGAGCGAATCGGCGACGTTGTGCGTTCATCATTTGCAGTGGTCTTTCGGGGGTGATATCGGCTAGCCCTGCGGGGTCTCTGTCATGCGGACGCAGTAGGCCTGCATGTGATCGGGAAGATCGGTCGGGCAGACGCCGCAGCGTCGATTGCCCGGCACGGCGTAGTCGATGAACTTCGGGTAGGGAAGCTCGAGCCCGGCCATGATCCGCTTGAACGCCTCGGCGGTCTTGCCGGCGCCCAGGCGTGGGTTGCGGGCTTTTTCCTGGCCGATGGAGGAGACGCGCCGACCCTGGTAGTCGTGGGCGGGAAAGACGAAGTGATCGTCGGGCAGGGCGAAGAGCTTCTTCGTCACGCTGTCGTAGAGCGTCTGAGCATCGCCGTTCTGGAAGTCGGTGCGGCCGCAGCCGTCGATCAGCAGGGCGTCGCCGGTGAAGACCCGGTCCGCTAGCGCGTAGGCGAAGTGGCCGTCGGTATGGCCGGGCGTATGCAGGCAGCTGAAGGACAGCGAGCCCACGCGAAAGGGCTCGCCATCGACGATGCCGTGGTCGGCGCAGGGCAGGCGGTCGATGGCCGGCGCCGCGATCCGGCTGCCGACGCGCTCGCGCAAGTGCAGCGCCGCCGTGATGTGATCGGCGTGGATGTGGGTGTCGAGCGTCCAGGCGAGCTTCAGGCCGCGTTCTTCGATCGCCGCCAGGTCGCGGTCGATCGAATTGACGACCGGGTCGATGAGCAGCGCCTCGCCCGTCTCCTCGCAGCCGACCAGATACGTGTAGGTGCTGGAGAGCGGCTCGAACAGCTGACGGAAGATCATGGCACGGTGCGGGCCGATGCTCGCGGCGGGCTCGCCGTGGTGGCGTCGGGGTGCGCCGGGTCGGCGGCAAGGAGCGCCGTGGCAAGGCGCGCGTCGAGGTAGGCGCCGAAGTAGTCGCGGGACAACCCGACGATGCGCGGCGCGAGCTCTCCGCCCCGGGCGCCGAGAAACAGGAGGGTCGGGGCGAAACGCACGTCGTGGCGGCGTGCGAAGTCGGCTTCGCTCATGCTGTCGCTGCCGGCCCCGGTGACGATGCGCCGGCCGTCGAGCCGGACTTCACCGACGAAGACATGGCTTCGCCCAGAGGCGATCAGCGGCAGCAGATAGTGGACCCTGGCTTCCTCGCAGAACTCACAGGCGGGCTGCGAGAAAAGGACGACTGATACGCTGAACGGCTCGGAGGCGAGCACGGCGGGCAGGAGCGGCGAAGAGGCCATCGCGACGAATTGGATTCCCATCGTTTTCGACGCGCAAGCCCGGAGGATTACCTATGGCGATATGCGCATCAGCGCATACGATGGCAGTCGATGGTGCGGGTGCCGCGAGGTGGCGTGTGGGTGAAGTGGACGAGGTGTTCGAGTCGGTGGCCCGGTATTTTTCGATGCTGTCGGAACCGGCACGCCTGCGCATCCTGCACGTGCTCTGTCACCGCGAATCGTCGGTCGGCGAGATCGTGGTCGCTGCCGGCCTGACGCAGACGAACGTGTCGCGTCATCTCAACCTGATGTATCAGACCGGCGTCGTCAAGAGGCGGCGCGAGGGCAGCTCGATCATCTATTCGGTGGCCGACGCGTCGCTCACGGACATGTGTCGCACGGTCTGCATCCGCGTCTCGACCGAGCTCGAGCGCAGCCACCAGCTCAAGCGCAGTGTCAACGGCCTGATCGACGAGCTTCGAGGGGCAGGTCGATGAACGACGCTGATCTTGCCGAGGTCGCGAACGATGGCGGCGCCTCGATTACGCGCCCCCAGGATCCGGCAGCGCGGATGTCGGGGCGGGTTGTCAAGGCACCGGAAGGTGTCCTGCCGCCGGCCGTCGCCGAACAGGCACGCAAGGCCCGGCGCCGCTTCATGGGGCAGGCTCTGGCAATGGGTGCCGGCGTCGCGACCACCGGCGCGGCGGCGGCTGCTGCCGCTGCGGCCGCCGGCGACGGCGATCCGGCGATCCTGCAGCTGCCGGCGCACTCGAAGGGCCTCGGCCAGCCGGTGGCGCTGACCGGCTACGGCTCGCCTTCGGTATGGGAAAAGAACATCCAGCGCCGGCAGAGCCCCGGCCTGACGCAGGTGCCGCAGGCCTCGGTGTCGTTCTGCCCGCTGCAGTCGCTGTTCGGCATCATCACGCCGAGCGGACTGCACTTCGAGCGCCATCATCAGGGCTGGTGGGACATCGACCCGACGCAGCACCGTCTGATGGTCAACGGCCTCGTGCGCGCGGCCCGCGTCTTCACGATGGACGACCTGATGCGGCTGCCGGCCATTTCGCGGATCCACTTCATCGAGTGCGGCGCGAACAGCGCGATGGAATGGGGCAACACGGCCGTGCCCAGCGTGCAGTACACGCACGGCATGCTCTCGTGCGCCGAGTTCACCGGCGTCAAGCTGTCGACCCTGCTCGACATCTGCGGCGCCGACACGCGCAGGGGTCGGTTCGTGCTCGCCGAGGGTGCCGACGGCTCGTCGATGACGCGAACGATCCCGATGGCCAACGCGCTCGACGATGCGATCGTCGCCTGGGGCATGAACGGCGAGATGCTGCGCCCCGAGAACGGCTACCCGCTGCGCCTGGTGGTTCCGGGCGTGCAGGGCGTCAGCTGGGTCAAGTACCTGCGCCGCCTCGAGGTCGGCGACAAGCCCTACTACACCAAGGACGAGGAGTTCCACTACATCGACCTGATGCCCGATGGCACCTACCGGCAGTTCACGTCGATCCAGGAATGCAAGTCGGTCATCACCACGCCTTCCGGCGCCCAGACCCTGCTCGACAAGGGCTTCTACAACGTGACCGGCCTGGCGTGGTCGGGCCGGGGCAAGGTCAAGCGGGTCGACGTGAGCGTCGATGGTGGTCGCAACTGGCGCACGGCCCGGCTCGAAGGCCCCGTGCTCGACAAGGCCCTCACCCGCTTCAACATCGACTGGGTCTGGGACGGCTCGCCCGCCATCCTGCAGTCGCGCGCGATCGACGACACCGGCTACGTCCAGCCCAAGATCAACCAGCTCAGGGCCGTTCGCGGCACCCGTTCGATCTATCACAACAACGCCATCCAGTCGTGGCGTGTCTCCGAAACCGGCGACGTCGGCAACGTGCAGGCTTTCTGATGCGCATTCCGTTGCCCGTCCGACGATCGGCCAGCCGCCTCGCCGCGATCGCGACGCGCCAGGCCGCGGTCGCGCTTCTCGGCGCTTTGGCCCTGGCCTCGGCGGCAGCGGCACCGGTGGGCACCGAGGCCATCGGCCGCGCTGCCACGCCGGCCGAGGTCAAGGCATGGGACATCGATGTCCGGGCCGACTTCAAAGGCTTGCCGGCGGGGTCTGGCACGGTCGCCAAGGGTGCCGATCTCTGGGACGAGAAATGCGCGTCGTGTCATGGCGCCTTCGGCGAATCGAACCAGGTGTTCACGCCCATCGTCGGCGGCACCTCGAAGAAGGACATCGAGGCGGGGCGCGTGTTCTACCTGTCGCACCCCGGCTACCCGCACCGCACGACGCTCATGCGCGCGTCGCACCTGTCGACGCTGTGGGACTACATCAACCGCGCGATGCCGTGGAACGCGCCCAAATCGCTCGCCACCGACGAGGTCTATTCGCTCGTCGCCTACATCCTCAACCTTGGCGAAATCGTCCCGGCCGACTTCACGCTCAGCAACAAGAACATCGCCGAGGTCGAGAAGCGCCTGCCCAATCGCAACGGCAAGATCTTCTTCGAGACGATGTGGAACGAGCGCGGCCAGGGCGACGTGAAGAACCCGGCCTGCATGAAGGACTGCCCGGTCGAGGGCAAGATCGAATCGTCGCTGCCGGAGGCTGCGCGCAACGCCAACGGCAACATCGCCGAGCAGGTGCGGCCGTTCGGGCCGGCGCGCGGCACCGACACGTCGCAGCCGCCCCGGACCGAGAAGGTCGGCGTCGGCCTGCCGGCCGCTGCGCGGCCGGTCGCAGCGGCCATCGTGGCCCCCCCGTCGACTCCGACGTTGTCCGCCACGGCGGTGCCGGGGGGCGGGGATCTCGTCCACGCGAACGGCTGTACCGCCTGCCACGGTCTCGCCAACAAGATCGTCGGCCCCGCTTTTAAGGACATGGCGAAGAAGTACGCCGGCCGCAGCGACGCCATTGCCTATCTGGCCGGAAAGATCCGGCTGGGCGGGCAGGGCGTCTGGGGTCAGATTCCTATGCCGCCGCAGGCCGGCGTCAAGGACGGCGACGTGCGAGCCATCGCGCAATGGCTGGCCGAGGGTGCACCATGATCCCGGGACGCATCCGAGCCGACGGCATCATCCGGGTGTTGCCGCCACCGATTTCTATCAAACCATGAAAGGGCCAACATGAGCCGACATTCGAGACGAGACATCCTCAAACAGGGAGGCGTGCTGGCAGCCCTGGCGAGCTGCGGCCTGCTGGCGGGTGGCGAGGCTGCCGCCGCCAATCCGCCGGGCTTCGAGGCCAAGACCTTCGCCGACGCCATGAAGTCGCTCGGCGCCACCGTCGTCGAGAGCAAGGACATCACGATCGCCTCGCCCGATATCGCCGAGAACGGTGCGGTTGTGCCGATCTCGGTGACGAGCAGCTTGCCGAAGACCGAGGAGATCTACATCTTGGTCGAGAAGAACCCGTTCCCGCTGACGGCGAGCTTCGTCATTCCCGAGGGCACCGAGGCGTTCGTGTCCACGCGCGTGAAGATGGGCGAGAGCACCAACGTGCATGCCGTCGTGAAAGCCGATGGGAAGCTCTACACGACGTCGAAGGAAACCAAGGTGACGCTCGGCGGGTGCGGCGGCTGAGGCCGGCCCGTCTGTCGTTTCGAGATTCGAATTGAGGAGAAGCAAACATGGGTGATCCGATGCGCATTCGCGCGCAGGTGAAAGACGGCGTGGCCGATGTCCGGGTGCTGATGGCGCATCCGATGGAGACGGGCTTTCGCAAGGACAGCTCGGGCAAGACGGTGCCGGCCCGCTACATCGACGACGTCAAGGCCACCAGCGGTGGCAAGACCGTGCTGAGCGCACGCTGGGGCCCGGCGATCTCGCAGAACCCCTATCTGCAGTTTCGCTTCAAGGGTGCCAAGCCGGGCGACAAGGTGACCGTGACCTGGACCGACAACTCCGGCGACACCCGGACCGACGAGGCGACGCTCAGTTGAGGCGAACGCGCGCGGT
>JBBRFB010000066.1:0-18513 GCA_038225015.1 Burkholderiales bacterium | reverse complement strand
TGATCTATCCGGCGAAGCGTCTCGGTCGCGGCGTCGGCCTGAATGCGCTGGTGGTCGGCGTCGGCTTCTCGGTCGGCCCGACGATCGCCTCGCTGGTGCTCGCGGTGGCGTCGTGGCCGTGGCTCTTCGCCATCAACGTACCGCTCGGCGGGCTCGCGTTCGCGCTCGCCTGGCAAGCCTTGCCGACGTCAATGGCGCGCGGCCAGCGCTTCGATCCGGTCACTGCGCTGCTCACCGCCATCACGTTCGCGTCGCTGATCTTTGCGTTGAGTGCCGCGGCGCAGCGCGAGCCGTGGCCGCTGGTGGCCCTGTCATTGGCCGGCGCCCTCGTCGCTGGGGCGCTGCTGCTGCGCCGCCAGGCCGGCGACCCGGCGCCGATGCTCCCGGTCGACCTGCTGCGCCGACCCCTGTTCGCGCTGTCGGCGCTCACCGCGACCGGCTCGTTCGCGGCGCAGGGGATGGCCTTTGTCGCCCTGCCCTTCTATTTCGAGGGCGTGCTGCATCGCGACCCGGTCGAGACAGGCTTTCTGCTCGCGCCATGGCCAATCGTCGTTGCCCTCATCGCACCGGTGGCCGGGCGCCTGTCCGACCGCTACCCGGCGGGCGCGCTCGGCGGCGGCGGCCTCGCCGTCCTCAGTGCCGGCCTGGCCTCGCTCGCCTGGCTGCCGGCCGACCCCTCGGTGGCCGACATCGCCGTGCGCATGGCCGTCTGCGGTGCCGGTTTCGGCTTCTTCCAGTCGCCCAACCTGCATGCGCTGATGTCGAGTGCGCCGCCCGAGCGCAGCGGCGGCGCCAGCGGCGTGATCGCGATCGCGCGGCTGCTCGGGCAGACCACGGGCGCCGCTCTCGTGGCGCTCTGCCTCGGGCTCGCGGGCCTCGCCGGCGCGACCTGGGCGCTCGGCCTCGCCGCCGCGTTCGCCGCGTTCGCGTCGGCGGTGAGCACGGCGCGTCTCTGGGCGCGCTGAACCACGGCTCGTCCGACGAACGCCGGTGCGCTCGGGTCACGCGACCCGTCGTGGGCTGGGCTACGACTCGGCCGGCTCGATCGGCACCCGGCGCTCGCGCACCGTCAACCACGCACCTGCCGCGCCGCAGACGGCGATCAGCGCCATGCCGACCAGCGAAGGCCGGTCGGGCACGTGCGAGAACATGAGCCAGCCGCCGAGCATGGCAAAGGCGATCTGCGAGTAGAGGTACGGCGTCAGCGTCGAGGCCGGTGCCCGCTGGTAGGCGAGTATCAGGATGAAGTGTCCGACTGTGCCCATGAAGCCCATCAGGCAGAGCAGCGCCCACCAGTGCCAGCCGGGCAGCGCCGTCCATGCGAAGGGCAGTGCCAGCGACGCGATGAGGGTGCCGATCCAGCCGGTGTAGAAGTGCATGGTCAGGGGGTTCTCGGTGCGTGCCAGCCGGCTCGTGAGCACCTGGAACCAGGCGTTGCTGAACACGAGGGTGATCGGCAACAGCATGGCCCAGCTGAAGACGCTGCCGCCCGGGCGCAGGATGACCAGCGTGCCGGCGAAGCCGCCCGCCACCAGCACCCAGCGCAGGGCCGACACCTCTTCCTTGAGCGTCGTGGCGGCGAGGAGCGTGATGACCAGCGGCGCGATCAGCACGACCGACGTGAACTCGGCCAGCGGCATGTAGCGCAGGCTGAAGAAGGCGAGCGTGCTCGACACCAGCAGCAGCGCGCCGCGCAGCAGCTGGTAGCGGGGATGTTCGGTGCGCAGCAGCGCTGTGCCGTACTTCGGCAGCAGCACCAGCGTCGTCGCCACGGCCTGAAAGGCGTAGCGGAACCAGACCCCCATCAGGATCGGCACGCCGGCGGTCGACAGCTTGGTGGTGGTGTCCAGGGTCGCGAAGCAGGCCACCGCGACGACGACGAGGCCGATGCCGGCGAGGATGCGCTCGGATTCGGGGTCTCGTGTGCGCCGGGCCGCGGCGACGTCGGGGAGGGGCGCGGACACGGTCGCGGCGGCGGACGAGCCCGCGCGTCAGCCGGCCCGGCCGGCGTCGGTGGCGGCCGCCACCAGCGTCGCCAGCGCCACCGAGGCGATCCGCGCCCTGAGCGAATCGGCCCGCGAGGTGAGCACGATCGGCACCCGCGCGCCGAGCACGAGTCCGGCGCATTCGCCGCCGCCGATGTAGACGAAGCTCTTGTAGAGGATGTTGCCGGCGTTGAGGTCGGGCACGAGCAAGAGGTCGGCATCGCCGGCGACCACCGACTCGATGCCCTTGGTGCGCGCGGCTTCGGCCGATATCGCGTTGTCGAAGCCGAGCGGGCCCTCGACGACGGCGCCAGGCCAGGCGCCGGCGCGGCTTTCCTCGACCAGCGCACGCGCATCGACCGTGGCCGGGATCGCCGCGTTCACGGTCTCCACGGCGGCGACGATGCCGACCTTCGGTTCGGCGATGCCGAGACGCTGCAGGAGCCCGATCGCATTGGTGAGGATGTCGCGCTTGGCCGGCAGGTGCGGTGCGATATTGACGACGCAGTCGGCGACCGCGAGCAGCTTCCGATAACGCGGCAGGTCGAACACGAAGGCGTGGCTGATCCGGGTCGTGCCCCGCAGTCCGGTCGACTTGTGCACCACCGCCGACATCAGCTCGTCGGTGTGCAGCGAGCCCTTCATCAGCGCCGCGACCCGGCCGCCGTGGACGAGCTCGCAGGCCCGCGCCGCGGCCTCGTGCGGGCCGCCGTCGGTGGCGACGATCTCGAAGCCCGCCGCATCGACGCCGGCCGAGCTGGCGGCGCGCACGATGGCCTCGCGCGGGCCGATCAGCACCGGCCGGGCGATCCCGACGCCGGCGATCTGCGCCGCCGCCTGGAGCGCCAGGGCGTCGCAGGCGTAGACGATGCCGATCGTCGGCGAGTGCGCCGCCGCCCTGGCCCGCGCCCGCTCGATCAGCGCACCGAGGCGCGGGTGCGGGTCGGCGTCGCTCAGACGTAGTCCTTGTACTTGTCGAGGAAGCGCACCGGCTTGGAGAGCGCGTCGCGGCGGAACGGGTCGCCGAGCTCTCGCGTGCACATGATCTCGATGACGGTCGTCTTGCCGTGCTTCATCTGCGCGTCGATGGCGGCCTTGAAGGCCGGGCCGACGTCCTCGAGCTTGTCGACCACGACGCCTTCGGCACCCATCGCCTTGGCGATGCCCGCGAAGCTCTCGCTCTCGAGCTCGCCGGCGACGAATCGGCGGTCGTAGAAGTCGACCTGGTTTTTCTTCTCTGCCCCCCACTGACGGTTGTGGAAGACGATCGCCGTCACCGGAATGTCGTGGCGCACGCAGGTCATGATCTCGCTCATGCTCATGCCCCAGGCGCCGTCGCCGGCGTACGACACGGCCGGGCGATGCGGCGCCGCGCACTTGGCGCCGATGATGGTCGGCAGTGCGTAGCCGCAGTTTCCGAAGCTCATCGGCGCGAAGAAGGAGCGTGGCTCCTCGAAGCGCAGGTAGCTGTTGGCGACCGAATTGATGTTGCCGATGTCGGTCGAGACCATGACATGCGCCGGCATCGCCTTCTCGAGCTCGCGCAGCACCTGGCGCGGATGCAGCCAGTGGCCCTTCTCCTTCTTCTGCTCCTCGATCATGTCGAGGCTGTATTGGTCCTTCTCGTGCGTCCAGCCGGAGAGCTCCTTCTCCCAGGCCGCCTTCTCGTCGGCGACCTTCTTCGCGCGCTCGGCCTTGCTGGCGTCGCAGGCGAGCGTCTTGCCCTCGAGGCGCTTCGTCAGGGCGACGGCGGCCGCCTTCGCGTCGGCGCAGATGCCGACGGTGATCTTCTTCACCAGGCCGAGGTTGGTGTGGTCGGCCTCGACCTGGATGATCTTCGCCTCCTTCGGCCAGTAGTCGAGACCGTGCTGCGGCAGCGTGCCGAACGGCCCCATGCGCGAGCCGAGGGCGACGACGACGTCGGCCTGGGCGATCAGCTTCATCGCCGCCTTCGAGCCCTGGTAGCCGAGCGGGCCGCACCAGAGCGGATGGCTGGCCGGGAAAGCGTCGTTGCGCAGGTAGCCGACGACGACCGGTGCGCCGAGGCGTTCTGCCAGGGCCTTGCACTCCTCGACCGCGTCGCCCATGACGACGCCGCCGCCGGCGAGGACGACCGGGAACTTCGCCTTGGCGAGCAGCGCCACCGCCTCGTCGAGGCTTTTCTCGCCACCGGCGCCGCGGTCGACGCGCATCGGCTTCGGGATCTCACAGGTGATCTCGCCGTAGAAGTAGTCGCGCGGGATGTTGAGCTGGGTCGGGCCCATCTCGGAGATCGCGCGGTCGAAGCAGCGCGCCGTGTACTCGGCCATGCGCTTCGGGTTGTTGACGTGGCCCTGGTATCGGGTGAACTCCTGGAACATCGGCAGCTGGTTGGCCTCCTGGAAGCCGCCCAGGCCCATGCCCATGGTGCCGGTCTCGGGCGTGATCATCACCACCGGGCTGTGCGCCCAGTAGGCGGCGGCGATGGCGGTGACGCAGTTGCTGATGCCGGGCCCGTTCTGGCCGATGACGACGCCGTGGCGGCCCGACACGCGCGCATAGCCGTCGGCCATGTGGCCGGCGCCCTGCTCGTGGACGACGGGAACGAGGCGGATGCCGGCCGGCGCGAAGATGTCCATCGCGTCCATGAAGGCCGAGCCCATGATGCCGAAGATGTCGGTCACGTTGTTGGCGACCATGGTCTCGACGAAGGCCTCGGAGGGCGTCATCTTCTGCACGCCTTGCACCGCGCCGCGTGCGGCCGGTGCGGCCCGCGTGCCCATCTTGCCCTCGTCGGGCAGGGCGTCGGCGCGGCGGGCGTCGCGAATTTCCGTCGACGAAGACCGGTCGGCCGTGGGTGTGGATGCGCTCATGGGTTCTCCTGAAGCAGGTGGGACGGTGCCGGGCTCGTCGCGGGTTCGTTCCGCACGACGATCACGGCAGCTGGGGGATCGCGTTGACTGTCGACGACTATAGGCTTCCGTCCCCGGCGGGTCAACGTCAAATATCAAAATCCGAAACGCCTTGTCTTGAATAACGGAACGCCATATCATGCCGCCATGCGCATCGTTCCTGCCTCGAATGTCGAGCCGGCCGAGCTCGCGGGCGACACGCCGACCATGCGGCTGTTCGGCCTGCTCGAGCTCATCGCCTCGCGCGACCAGCTCTTCTCGCTGCAGGCGCTCGTCGAGGCCAGCGGCCTGCCCAAGCCGACCTTGCACCGCATGCTTCAGCAGCTCGAAGGCGCAGGCCTGCTGCAGCGCGAGAACGACGGCCGGCACTACAGCACCGGCGTTCGCCTGCGCCGCCTGGCCGAGAACCTGCTCCTCAACGACGGCCACCATGGCGCCCGGCACGCCGTGCTGCGACATCTGGTCGCCGAGGTTGGCGAGAGCTGCAACCTCACCGCGCTTTCCGGCAGCGAGGTCGTCTACCTGGATCGCGTCGAGACGGCGGCGCCGCTGCGCTTCTACCTGCACCCGGGCTCGCGCGTGCCGGTGCACTGCTCGGCGAGCGGCAAGGTCTTCCTGGCGCAGATGACGCCCGAGCAGCGTCGGCGCCTGCTCACCCACGCGCCGCTCGAGCGCTGCACGCCCAACACGGTGACCGACCTCGACCGGCTCGAGCGCGAGATCAAGCGCGTCCAGCGCGAGGGCTGCGCGCTCGACGACGAGGAATTCCTGCCTGGGCTGCTCTGCCTCGCGGTGTTGGTGCCGGCCGAAGGCCGGCCCTCCAATCTCTGCGTCGCCGTGCAGGCGCCGATCATGCGCATGCCGCCCGCGAAAGCCCGGCAACTGCTGCCGGCGCTGCAGCGCGCCGCAGCGGCACTCGGCGAGATCGACGCCGACGTCGCGGCCAGCCGGCATGCCGCGGCCGCGCGCAAGGCGGCCAGCGCATGAGCCTGCGGCCCGTGCCTCAGGCCGGCGCCGCTGCCGCCGCGGTCGTCAGTGCCGCGCCGCAGCCGCCACGGCGCTTCAACGTGCGCGACACCTTCGGTATCGACAGCGACCTCGTCGTCGCCGGCTTCGCCGAGCCCGAGGAGCACGTGCCGGAGATCGACACCGCGTACCGCTTCCACCGCGACACGACGCTGGCGATCCTCGCCGGCTTCGCACGCGACCGGCGAGTTCTCGTCCAGGGCCTGCACGGCACCGGCAAGTCGACCCACATCGAGCAGGTCGCGGCGCGCCTCAACTGGCCGTGCATCCGAGTCAACCTCGACGGCCACATCAGCCGGCTCGACCTCGTCGGCAAGGACGCGGTGGTCCTGAAGGAGGGGCAGCAGGTCACCGAGTTCCAGGAAGGCATCGTGCCGTGGGCGCTGCAGCGGCCGATGGCGCTGGTCTTCGACGAGTACGACGCCGGCCGGCCCGACGTGATGTTCGTGATCCAGCGCGTGCTCGAGCGCGAGGGCCGCTTCACCCTGATGGACCAGAACCGCGTCCTCGAACCGCACCCGTTCTTTCGCCTCTTCGCCACCGCGAACACGGTCGGCCTCGGCAACCTGAACGGCCTGTACCACGGCGCGCAACGGCTGAATCACGCGCAGATCGACCGCTGGAACATCGTCGCCTCGCTCAACTACCTGCCGGCCGACGAGGAGATCGCCATCGTCCAGGCGCGCGTGCCGGCACTCGCCGACGACGCCGGCCGCGCCCTGGTCGAGCGCATGGTCGCGGTGGCGGCGCTGACGCGCAACGGCTTCGCCGCCGGCGACCTCTCGACGCTGATGTCGCCGCGCACCGTCATCACCTGGGCGGAAAACCTCGACATCTTCGGCGACGTCGGCGTCGCGTTCCGGCTCACCTTCGTCAACAAGTGCGACGACGCCGAGCGGCCGCTGGTGGCCGAGTACTTCCAGCGCTCGTTCGACCGCGAACTCGCGCTCTAGGGCCTGTTAGCGCTATGGGGAGGCACGCGTGACCCAGGCGCAGGCCGCCGCGCGACAGCAGGAACGGATCGAGGAGCTCTGCGCCGCATCGATCCGAGCGCTCGCCGGCGACCCCGACCTGCGCTTTCGCGGCCGAAGGCTGCACCGCGGCGACCAGCCGCTGCCGCTCTTCGCGCCGCACCTGCATCCCTCGCTCGAACATGACGATTTCGGCTCCTTCCGCGGCGCCGCCGACGGGCTTTCCTTACGCCTGCTGCTGAGCGACCCGGCGCTGCATCGCTCGCTGGCGCCGGCTGATCCGGTCGAGCGGCTTCTCTTCGACTGGCTCGAGCAGTTTCGCGTCGAGGCGCTGGCGCCGCCGAGCCTGCCCGGCGTCGCCCGCAATCTGCGCCACCGCCACGAGGCCTGGTCACTCGCCTTTCGCGACGCCGGCCACACCGCCGGCGCGCGCGGCCTGCTGCTCTACACGCTGGCGCAGGTGGCGCGGGCACGGGTGAGCGGCGAGCCGGTGGTCGAAGCGACCGAGGATCTCATCGAGGCGACGCGCTTCGCGCTGGCGCCGCGGATCGGCGACGCGCTGGCGCCGCTGCGCCGCGTCCGCCACGATCAGGCCGGCTACGGTGCCCTGGCTCGCTCCATCGCCGCCACCGTGGCGGCGATGCTGCGCGAGGCCGGCCGCGGCGAGGATGCCGCGGAGGGCACCGACGACCGCCCCGACGACGACGCCCGCTCGGTGTTCGGCCTGCTCATGGACGACGACGCCGCCGCCACGGAGCGCTTCGCGACGGCGGTCTCCGGCGCCAGCCGCGTCCTCGACGAGGCCGCCGGCCGCTACCGCGTCTTCACGACGGCGTGGGACCGCGAGGAGAACGCCGCCGCGCTGGTACGCCAGGACGCGCTCGCGGCGCATCGCGAGCGCCTCGACGCCCGCATCGCCGCGCACGGCGTCAACGTCGCCCGCCTCGCCCGCGACCTCCGCGCCGTCTTCGCGGTGCCGGCCGACGACGGCTGGGATGGTGCGCAGGAAGAAGGCCTCATCGACGGCCGCGCCCTGGCCCGGCTGGTCGCCACGCCTTCCGAGCGACGCCTCTTTCGCCGCGAACGGCGCGAGCCCTTCGCCGATTGCGCGGTCACCTTCCTCATCGACTGCTCGGGCTCGATGAAGCAGCACGCCGAATCGGTCGCCGTGCTGGTCGACGTGTTCGCACGTGCCCTCGAGCTCGCCGGCGGTACGGCGGAGATCCTCGGCTTCACCACCGGCGCCTGGCATGGTGGCCGCGCTCAGCGGGCCTGGCTGGCCGCCGGCCGGCCCGCGGCGCCCGGCCGCGTGAACGAGCGCATGCACCTCGTCTTCAAGCCGTTCGACGTGCCCTGGCGCCGGGCCCGGGCCGGCGTGGCCGCGCTGCTGAAGAGCGATCTCTTCAAGGAAGGTCTTGACGGCGAGGCGGTCGACTGGGCGGCGGCGCGGCTGCTGCAGCACGAAGCCGCGCGGCGGGTGCTGGTCGTCGTGTCCGACGGCTCGCCGATGGACGGCGCCACCCACCTTGCCAACGACACGCACTACCTCGACCAGCACCTGCGCCAGGTGGCCGGCCGGCTGGAGCGGGCCGGCACGATCGAGTTGCACGGCATCGGCGTCGGCCTCGACCTCAGTCCTTACTACCGCTCGAGCCATGTGCTCGATCTCGGCGGCCAGATCGGCAGCGCGATGTTCGCCGAGGTGCTCGGCCGGATCGGCGGCCTCGGGCGCCGGCGCTGAGCCGTGGCGAGCGCGGGCCGGGCCGGGCCGGGCCGGTGAGAATGCGGTGATGCGTGCCGTCTTCGTCGATGCCAATCCCGCGCTCAACGCCATTGCGCGCCGGCTCCACGCCGACGAGTCGCCGCCATGGGAAATCGGGTTCGGCCAGCCCGGCATCGCACCCGAGGCGCTGCCTGATCTGCTCGCCGGCGCGCCGATCGCCGTCGTCGACCACACCGCGCTGCCGCTCGAGGTCGCCCGCCGCTGCGCCGGCCTCACCGACGTCGTCTTCCTCGGCACGGGCGCGCGCAGCTACATGGATCCGGAGGCGCTCGCCGGCATCGGCGTCACCGTTCACATCATCAAGGGCTATGGCGATACGGCGGTGGCGGAATGCGCGATCGGCCTGCTCTTTGCCTCGGCGCGCGGCTTCGCCCGAATGGACGGCGCCATGCGCCAGGGCCAATGGTTGCGCAGTGAAGGCATCCAGCTCGGCGGACGCACGCTCGGCCTGGTCGGCTTCGGCGGCATCGGTGCCGAAGTGGCGCGAATGGCTCTCGGCATCGGGATGCGGGTCGTGGCGTGGAACCGCTCGCCGCGGTCGCACCCGGGGGTCGAGTTCGTCGATCTCGACGAGCTGCTCGGTCGAAGCGACGCGGTCTCGCTGCATCTGCTCCTCGACGACGACACGCGCGGCCTCCTCTCGTGCGAGCGACTTGCCCGGATGCGCCCCGGCGCGATCCTCGTCAACACGGCGCGCGGCGCGCTCGTCGACGAAGCCGCGATGATCGAGGCGCTGCGTTCGGGCCGGCTCGCGCATGCCGGCCTCGACGTGTTTGACGTCGAGCCGCTACCTGCCGGCCACGTGCTGACGACGCTGCCCAACGTCACGCTGTCGGCTCACTCCGGCTTTCGCACGCCGGAGGCGAGCGAGCGGCTGATCGAAGCCGCCTTCGCGCACTGCCGGCGCATCGTCGCCGAAACCGAGCAGCGGACGCAGACGGCGAAGGCGGCCGGCCTGGCCACGCCATAGCACGGCTCCCGCGGGCGCGCGTCCGGCGGCAGGCTCGCCCCGCGTCGAGCGCCGGCGATACCGTGCAGCGCCCGATCGACGGCGCGACCCAGGCATGGAAAAGCGCTGCCTTCACCCCTCAAGACGGCGCGATCGGCGCGACCGGCGCGCCAACGCCTCTCAGAAACTGAGCGCGGCCGCGCCCGCCTTCAGACGCTCGTGCATGGCGCTGGCGCCGATGATGGTGACGCCATCGATGAGGTCTTCCTGCGCATAGCTGCGCGCCTTCACACAAGGCGGACAAGCCCACACCGTGCCGCCGCGGGCCATGAAATCCTGCATCAGGACCTTCAGGGGGTCGAGGGGCGCGACGTGGGTCAGTTCGACGCCGCGACGGCGAACCAGATCGACGGCGGCACTGGTGAGAAAGACGTACGTCTTCATGCCCGCGGTGATCGCGCCGCACGCGATCGTGAATGCCACCGATGAAAGCTCGTGGTCGGCGCCCTTCGTCATGAGGACGACCAGCTCTCTTGTTTCCTGTGCCATTGGATGCTCCTGTGTACGATCGCCCGCCTTCGGGCCGGCCCCCGATGTTGCACCACGGCGGCCGGCGGGCCTCTCTACGGGGCCAGGCGCGCCGCTTGCCCCGGCGACGCAGGGCCAAGCTCCTTGCTCGTCGAGCGCATGATCCGCGCGGCCGGTGGCGCTGGACGGCTTTCGGGCCCTCGTCTGTCGCTCGTCGGGCGGCGAGGGGGTGATCCAGAGCCGCGACCTGCGCTCGCTCGACCGCTACTTTCCGGAGTTGCACGAAGCGCTCGCCGCGGCCTCGCCGCCGAGTTGCGACGGGGTCGCGCCGGTCACCTGCACCACTGACGTACCGTCCACGGCCGTCGGTTCGTCCTGGCGCGTGCCGTCTCAGTGGTGCGCGGCCGGACCGCTTGCGACGTCGAGCCGCGCCAGCGTGCGCGCATCGCGGCGGCCCTCGGGGCAGCGCTCGAGCGCCCGCTGGAAGACGAGGTCGCTGCCGGCAGCACGTTCGAACAGGGTCATCGACGAGCAGAACTTCAGGTCGTCGGGCGGGCCGAAGATCTGCCGCAGGCTGCGGTCGCGCACGTGCAGAACGAGCGCCGTGCAGTCGCGCAGCCGGGCGCCGAGGAGCGGATGCGCCAGGTACGCGCGGGCTTCCTCGATCGACGCCAGCCCGTAGCGCTCGGCCATCGCGCTCGAGCCGAGGCCCTTCAGCTGCGGGAAGACGAACCACATCCAGTGCGTCCGCTTGTCGCCGCCGGCGAGCTCGGCGTGCACGCGCTCGATCACCGGGGCCTGGGCCGCGACGAAGCGGCCGAGGTCGTGCGGATCGTCGCTCGCCATCGTCCACGGCCGCGCCGTCAGCGCTGCGGCATGTCCTTTGCGCCGTAGCCGAGGCTCACCGTCGCGTCGGTCGGGATCGGCGGCATGGTCGCGTTCCAGGCCAGCCAGTCGGCGCGCATCGCCTCGAGCCGCGCCGGCTCGCGCGGGCCGTGGTTGGCGCGCTCGCGCTCGTCAGCCGACAGGTCGAAGAGGTACTCGTGCTCGTCGACCTTCAGGTACTTCCAGCGGCCTCGGCGCAGCGCGCGCTGGCCGCGGTGGTTCATGCGCCAGTAGAGCGGCCGCTCGACGACATGCGACGCATCGCGCAGCAGCGGCAGCAGCGAGACACCATCGAGCGGATGCTCCGGGTCAGGCGCGGCGCCGCCGGCCGCCAGCATCGTTGCCGACCAGTCCATGGTCATGCAGAGCTGCTCGCTCGTGCCGCCGGGCGCGATGACCGCCGGCCAGTGCGCGATCCACGGCACGCGGATGCCCCCTTCGGTCAGGTCCATCTTGCCGCCGACCAGCGGCCAGTTGTCGGAGAAGCGCTCGCCGCCGTTGTCGCTGGTGAAGACGGCGAGGGTGTCGCGCGCCGCGCCTTTGGCCTCGAGCGCCGCCATGATGCGGCCGATGCCCTCGTCCATGTGCTCGATCATCCGCCGGTAGGTGTGGATGTTGCCGCCGTGCAGATGAAAGAGGTTGTCCTTCACCTCTTCGGCCAGCGCCGCGTCGTCGCGCGTTTCCCACGGCCAGTGCGGCGCGGTGTAATGCACGCTCAGGAAGAGCGGCGGGCCGCCGGGCGCGACGAGGCGTCCGATCGTTTCCACCGCGCGCTCGGAGATGAGGTCGGTGAGGTAGCCCTCCTCGGCATGCTCGGCCTCGCCCTGCCAGAGGTCGTGCGTACCGCGCGAGTCACAGTGGGTGAAGTAGTCGACGCCGCCCGACATCGGGCCGAAGAATTCGTCGTAGCCCGAGCGCAGCGGCCCGAACGCCGGCGGGTAGCCGAGATGCCACTTGCCGACCAGGCTGGTGCGATATCCCTGCGCCTTCAGCAGCGAAGGCAGCGTCGGCTGCCCCGGCGGCAGGCCGAGCGTCGTGCTGCCGCGGCTCTTGCTGTTGATGGGTTCCTCGGCGGCGCCGCGCAGGCGATATTGGTAGCGCGCCGTCATCAGCGCGAAGCGCGTCGGCGAGCAGACGGGCGAGTTGGCGTAGCCCTGGGTCAGGCGCAGGCCGTTGGCCGCAAGGCGGTCGAGAACGGGCGAGACCGGAACGCGGCCACCGTAGCAGCCGAGGTCGGCAAAGCCGAGGTCGTCGGCGACGATGAAGACGATGTGGGGGCGATCGGCCATGTCGTGTCGCTCGGGGTGAAATTCATCATAAGCGGTGGCTGCGCGCCGGCCGCGGTGACGCGAAGTAGGCCTTGATGGCCGCGGTGAAGCGCGTGCGCGTGTGCTGCCGCCGCTCGAGCAGGCCGACATTTCGGGCAACGTCGATGCGTGGGAGGGCGACGATGCGCAGGCCGCGGTCGCGCGAGAAGTCGACGTTGCGCAGCTGCGGCACGATCGAGATGCCGAAGCCCTGGCGCACCAGGGCCAGGATCGCCTCGACCGAGTTCAGCTCGAGCTCGTCGCGCACCTCGACCGCGCATTGCGCGATCGCCCGGTCGACGAGCGCGCCGGTCCAGGTGTGACGATCGAAGCGGATGAAGGGAGAGCGGCGCAGGATCGTCAGTGGCTCCGTCGCCAGCGAGAAGTGCGGCCGCTTCGGCACGACGAGCACCATCGGCTCGCGGTAAAGCGCCGTCCAGACAAGGTGCGGGGCCAGGCGACCCGGCGGCTCGGTGACGATCGCGGCGTCGAGCTCGCCGCGCTCGACCTGCTTCGCGAAGTCGCTCGAGAGGCCCGCGAAGAGACGAACCTCGAGCGCCGGATGCTCGCGCTTGAGCGTCCACAAGGCATCGGCGAACTCGCCCATCAGGGCCGATACCAACGCGCCGACGACGACCGAGCCGCTGAGGCCGCCGTTGGCCGGCGCCACGTGGGCGAGCGCCTGGTAGCGGCCGACCAGTTCCTCGACCGGCTCGACGAGCGCGCGGCCGGCGGTGTTGAGGACGATCGCCCGCCCGCCGCGATCGAACAGCACCTGGCGCAGCTCGTCCTCGAGCGCACGCACCTGCTGGCCGACCGCGGCCGACGTCAGGCCGACGTCCTTCGCCGCCGCGGCGAAGCTGCCGAGGCGGGCGACCGCGAGAAAGGTACGGAGGTTGCGAATCGAAGGCATCGGAACGAGTCGTCAATGCGAAAGCATCGCTTTATCTGGAGCGAACAAATTATCGCTTCTGCTTTGGCTCGGTCGAGGCCATCATCGGCACGTGGATTCCGGCCCGACGAACGACCGCGGCGCGACCGAGACGCTGAAGGTGGCGGTCTGGCGCGGCGCTGACACGGGCGGCTTCAGCCGCTACGAGGTGCCGCGGCAGGCGAGCCAGACCGTGCTTGACGTCGTCACCTACATCCAGCGTCATCTCGAGCCCACCCTCAGCTATCGCTTCGCCTGCCGTGTCGGCATGTGCGGGTCGTGCGCGATGACGGTGAACGGCGTCGCCCGCTGGACCTGCCGCACCCATGTCGCCAAGGTCACCGATGCCGGTGGCACGCTCGAGATCGCGCCACTCGCCAACATGCCGGTGATCAAGGACCTCGCGGCAGACATGACCGCCTTCTTCGACAAGTGGGCGCGCGCCAAAGGCGCCTTTCGTGGCGCGACGACGCGGCACGACGGCTTCGCGCGGGTCGAGCCGGCGTCGCCCGAGCGCGCCGCGGCGAACGCCGGCATCGAGTGCATCGGCTGCGGCGTCTGCTACGCGTCGTGCGACGTTGTCGCCTGGCGGCCTGAGTTCCTCGGCCCGGCGGCCTTGAACCGCGCCTGGACGCTGGTCAACGACGTGCGCGACGTCGCCCAGGGCGAGCGGCTGCGTGCGGTCGCCGGCGATGCCGGCTGCCACGCCTGCCACACGCAGGGCAGCTGCACGCTGCGCTGCCCGAAGCAGATCGCACCCACCGCGGGCATCGCCGGCCTGAAGCGGCAGGTCGCGCGTGCGGCCGTGCGAGGAAAGCTGTGAACGACGTCGGCGCGCAGGCCCGACGCTGGTACCGCCAGCGCGTCAGCGCGATGGTGCTGGCCCTGTGCGTCGTGGTGCATCTGGCGGTGATGATCTACGCCGTGCGCGGTGGCCTCACCGGCGCCGAGATCCTCGCCCGCACGCAGGGCAGCTGGCTCTTCGCCGCCTTCTACGCCGTCTTCGTCGTCGCCTGCGCGGTGCACGTGCCGCCCGGCCTGACGAACATTGCCGCCGAGTGGCTGCGCTGGCCCCCGGCCCGCGCCCTTCTCCTCGGCCGCGCGTTCGGCGTGCTCATCCTGATCGCCGGGCTGCGCGCCGTCTGGGCGGTGGTGGTGCCGGCATGAACCGCGACATCGATGCCCGCGCCCACGCGCACGCCGCCTGGTGGGCGTTCGCCGTCCATCGTGTCTCGGGGCTCCTGCTGGCGCTCTTCCTGCCGCTGCACTTCTGGGTGCTGGCCCAGGCGCTGCGCGGCGCCCATGCGTTCGACAGCTGGATCGCGATGGCCGACCAGCCGCTAATTCGCGTCGCCGAGTGGGGCCTGGTGGCTCTCCTCTCCATGCACATGATGGGCGGCGTGCGCCTCCTGCTCATCGAGTTCGGCCCCTGGACAGGACCACGCAAGAACTGGATCGCCGGCGCCGTCGGCGTCTCGGTGGCCACCTCGATGGCGTTCGCACTGGCCTTGATCTCATGATGCGTCCCGCCGCTGCTTCACCGCCATCCGAAGGAGATCTCTGAATGACACTCGCGAAAAGTACCCTCCCGACCCGGCTGCTCGCGGCGGCTGTCTGTGCCCTCGCCTTGGCGTGGGCCGGCGCGGCCCACGCGCAGGCCGCGTGGCCGAGCAAACAGGTGCGCATGATCGTGCCGTTCTCGCCTGGCGGCAGCACCGATGTCGTCGCCCGCATGGTCGGCCAGCGGCTCGCGGAGGTCTGGGGCCAGAGTGTGGTCGTCGAGAACCGAGCCGGCGCCGGCGGCAACATCGGCACCGACCTCGTCGCCAAGTCGTCGCCCGACGGCTATACGCTGCTGATGGCCTCGGGCAGCATCACCATCAACCCGCACATCTACGCCAAGATGCCCTTCGACACCTGGAAGGACCTGGTGCCGATCACCAACGTCGCCAGCGGTCCGATGCTCGTCGTCGTCCAGGAGAAGTCGCCGTACCGGTCGATCAAGGACCTGATCGCGGCGGCGAAGGCGCAGCCGAAAGCGCTGAGCTTCGGCTCGGCCGGGGTCGGCAGCCAGGTGCATCTGGCCGGCGAGAACTTCGCCGACGCCGCCGGCATCGACCTGCAGCACGTGCCGTACAAGGGCGAGGCGCCCGCCTACACCGACCTCATCAGCGGCCAGACGCAGCTGATGGTCGGCAACATCGCCGCCGCCGCCGCATTGCTCGGGCCGGGTCGGCTGCGCGCGCTCGCCGTCACCGGAACGAAGCGCTCCGCGCTCCTGCCCGACGTGCCCACCGTCGCCGAGAGCGGCCTCCCCGGCTTCGAGAACACCGGCTGGTTCGGCCTCTACGCCCCGGCCGGCACGCCGCCCGAGGTCGTGGCGAAGATCCAGCGCGACACGGCGGCTGCGCTCGCCGACACGCAGATCAAGGCCCGCCTGCACGTGCTCGGCATGGAGCCTGTCGGCAGCACGTCGGCGCAACTCGCGGCGCAGATGCAGACCGAGTCGGTACGCTGGGAAAAGGTGGTGAAGAACCGCAAGCTGTCGACGAACTGAACGAGCCGCGAACACCGAACGACGGAACTGCCATGAAGCCCGACCTGAAGGACATCGAAGACGCGGCCAAGGAGCTGTACATCCGCGCCCTCAAGATGCTGCCGCCCGACATCAAGGCGGGCTTCGACCGCCTGGCGGCGAGCGAGACCGCGCCGACCGCCAAGCGCGTGCTCGGCACGATGCTCACCAACATCCGCGTCGCCGAGGACACCGACAACCTGCTCTGCCAGGACACCGGCGTGCCGATCTACAACGTCTGGATCGGCAGCGGCGTCGAGATCGACGGCCAGGCCCTGAAGGAGGCCCTGCGGCGCGGCTGCGAGCGGGCCACGAAGGAGTACCCGCTGCGCTCGTCGGTCGTCCATCCGCTGACCCGCAAGAACGAGCACACCTCGTGCGGCATCGAGGTGCCGGTGATCCATATCGATTTCATGGCCGCGCCGGATCGGCTGGAGATCGAGATGGTGCCCAAGGGCAGTGGCTCGGAGAACAACTCGTTCCTGAAGATGGCGGTGCCGGCCGAGGGCATCGACGCGATCAAGTCCTTCGTCGTCGATTGCGTGCTGGCGGCCGGCGGCAAGACCTGCCCGCCGACGATCGTCGGCGTCGGCCTCGGCGGCACCTCCGACCTCGCGGTCGCGCTGGCGAAGCGGGCGGCCACCCGGCCGCTCGGAAGCCACTGCGCCGATGCCGACGGCGCCGCGCTCGAGGCGCAGCTTTCGGCGGCCGTCAACCAGCTCGGCGTCGGACCGCAGGGGCTCGGCGGCGACTCGACATCGTTCGCCGTCCACATCGAGCTCGCCGCGACCCACATCACGATGAACCCGATCGCCGTCAACATGCAGTGCCACTCGGCGCGCCGCGCCCGCGCGACGTTCACGCCGGGCGATCTGGCTTACGGCTTCTGAACGGAGCGAATCGCATGGCCCACCACGAGCTCAGCACGCCGGTCGACGAGGCGCAGATCCGCCAGTTGCGGGTCGACGACACGGTGACGCTGCAGCGCACCCTCTTCGGCATCCGCGACGCGACCCAGATCCATCTCTTCGACCGCGGCCGGACGACGCGCTTCGACCTGCGTGGCCACGCCGTCATCCACACCGCGCCGAACGTGAGGAAGGTCGAGAAGAGCGCCGAACACCCGGCCGGCTATGCGCCGGTCTGCATCGGCACCACCACGTCCGACCGCATGGAGCGCTTCACCCGGCCGCTGATGGCGCAGTACGGCGTGCGCATCGTCATCGGCAAGGGCGGCCTGCGCGACGACTCGCAGCAGGCCTTCGCCGAGCTCGGCGGCGTCTACCTGGCGATCGTCGGCGGCACCGCGGCGCTGGAGACGACCTGGATCGAGCAGATCGAGGACGTCGACCTCGACGACCTCAACCCGGAGTCGCTCTGGCGCTTTCGCATCAGGGACTTCGGGCCGCTGCTCGTCGCCATGGACAGCCATGGCGACAGCCTCTATCGCGCGGTGCAACAGGACGCCCAGTCGCGCCGCGCCGCGGTGCTGGCGGGCCTGGGCGTCAAGTGATGCGGCGCCTGCAGACCGACGTCCTCATCCTCGGCTCCGGCGGCGCCGGCCTCTTCGCCGCGCTGCACGCGCACCAGGCCGCGCCGGGGCTGCACATCACCGTCGCGGTGAAGGGCCTGCTCGGCAAGTGCGGCTGCACCCGCATGGTCCAGGGCGGCTACAACGTCGCCCTCGCCGAAGGCGACTCGGTCGAGCGCCATTTCATGGACACGATCGAGGGCAGCAAGTGGCTCGCCGACCAGGACCTCGCCTGGACGCTCGTCACGCAGGCGGTTGTGCGCATCCACGAGCTCGAGAACGAGCTCGGCTGCTTCTTCGACCGCAATCCCGACGGCACCGTGCACCAGAAGGCCTTCGCGGGCCAGACCTTCGACCGCACCGTGCACAAGGGTGACCTCACCGGCATCGAGATCATCAATCGGCTGTCCGAGCAGGTCTGGTCGCGTGGCATCCACCGGCTCGAGGAACATCGCGCGGTCGAGCTGATCCGCACGCCCGCAGGCGACGCCATCGCCGGCGTGCTGATGATCGACATGCGCACGGGCGAATATGTGTTCGTACAGGCCAAGGCGGTGCTGCTCGCCACCGGCGGCGGCCCGACCATGTACAAGTACCACACGCCCTCGGGCGACAAGACCTGCGACGGCATGGCGATGGCGCTGCGCGCCGGCCTACCTCTGCGCGACATGGAGATGGTGCAGTTCCACCCGACCGGGTTGCTCGCCGGCACCGGCACGCGGATGACCGGCACGGTGCTCGAGGAAGGCCTGCGCGGCGCCGGCGGCTATCTGCTCGACGGCAAGCGCGAGCGTTTCATGGGCCGCTACGACGAGCGTGCGGAGCGGGCCACGCGCGACATCGTCTCGCGTTCCATCTTCGCCGAGATGCGCGCCGGGCGGACATCGCCGAACGGCGGCGTCTATCTTTCGATGAGCCATCTCGGCGTCGACAACGTGAAGCGCCAGTTCAAGGGCATGGTCGAGCGCTGCGCCGACTGCGGATTCGACCTCGCGGGCGGCCTCGTCGAAGTCGTGCCGACTGCGCATTACATGATGGGTGGCGTCGTCTTCAACGCCGACTGCACGACGGCGCTCGAAGGCCTGTTCGCGGCCGGTGAAGACACCGGCGGCGTGCATGGCGCGAACCGGCTCGGCGGCAACGGCGTCGCC
>JBBRFB010000065.1:0-18940 GCA_038225015.1 Burkholderiales bacterium | reverse complement strand
ACCGCGTAACGCTCGCGTGGTCAGTGGCCGAGGAAGTCTTGTTTGGCGGTGCGTTGCAGCCATGGTTCGCACGCACCCTCGGTGAACGCTCGGCGCTCGGCCCGCTGACAGCAGCCAATGTCGCGACAAGCATCCACTTCGCGACGGCTCACCTCTGGCGCCATCCTTGGCCGCTGGCCACAGCCGTCTTTCCGGTCTCTCTCGTCTATGGTGCGGCGCGCGAGCAAAGCGGCCGGGTCTGGCCGGCCGCCCTGATGCACAGCGGATTCATCTGCTCCTGTATGCGGCTTCATGGCTGCGCGCCGGCATCTGAAGCACGCCGCTGGATGACTGTTCGTACAGATGAGGCCCTCGAAGGCTGCCATGCGAACATCACGGAAGCAATCGACGCCCGAGCGTGGCCTTCTCGCAGGCAAGAGCCCACAGCGCCTTGACGCACTCCTTGGACAAGGCCTCGGGCCGTTTGCGGCCGCCGGTCATGTCGAGGTCGACCGCGGGCGCCTGACGACGCAGGCTGCGCCAGCCTCATTGCCGAAAGAGTCGGGGGTTCTTGGCGACGAAGCGGTCTGTCCAGTCGTCGATGAACGAGCGTCTGTCGCGTTTTATGTGCCACCAGCCGAAGCTGCTGACGATGGCGGCACCCAGCGTGTCGACGATCAGGTCCCACATCGTGTCGGTCAACCCCGAAGGATCATCGAGCATCGGCTTTTGCATCTGCATGCCGAAGAGCTGATCGGCGGCGAACTCGAAGATTTCCCACAGTGCGCCGACGGTCACCGCGAACGCGAAAGCGAACAAGGCCACGAAGCCGGGGCGCATGTAGATGTCGATGCGCCGGCTTTCGTTCAGCACGTACACCAGCAGGAAGCCGACGATGCCCAGCAGCAGTCCGGACGTGCTGTGCAGTGCGATGTCCCACCACCAGAAGCGCAGGTAGTAGCTGTGGAACTCGCCGAGAAAGAGCGAGGCGAAGACGAACAGGATCGCCATCAGTTCGTACTCGGCCGGGATGCGCACCGGAAGTCTGGGGCCCAGCAGCATCGGAGCGCCGGTGACGCCCATGATCGCCAGCAGCCATAGGCCGCTGGCCCACGACTTTTGCAGGAGCAGGGCGGCAAGTTCCACCGCCATGATGGCCTGTAGCGTCAGCAGGATGCCCAGGCGGATCCGGCCAGCAACCCGCTGCGGGGGCGATGTCAACGGGTCAACGAACTGCGGCGGCATGCTCACGATCGCCACGTCAATCGGATTCTGCTGTTCGGCCAATCCCGTAGGGTGCGCCTGAAGCCGCCGAGGCCGGCGACATCGTACAGCCGATGTGATCGAGAGCTATGGGCATGATCGACGATGGGATGCGAGCAGCAAGTTGCGGGTTCTTGTCTTCCTCACTGCGATTTTGCAACTCCCAAACCGATCCTTCACGGTGGCTGCACCGGCAATCGGCCTTCATCGAGGACAGCCGACGTCTGGTCTCGCCGGCCGTGAACTGGAGCTCTCGACCCGTTCCGGTCACCTGATCTCCGAAGTGAGCAGCGGCCCAGATCAGCCGAGCTGAGGCGCCGCGGACGTGGCGACTGGCCGGCGCGTGTCGCTCTCGATCTGGCCGTCCACCAGTTCGATCACGCGGTCGCAGCGGTCGGCCAGCCGCGGGTCGTGCGTGACGACCAGGAAGGCAGTGCCGCGCTCGCCGTGCATGCGCCGCATCACGCGGAAGACCTCGTCGGAGCTGGCGCTGTCGAGGTTGCCGGTGGGCTCGTCGGCCAGCACCAGCGGCGGCTCGTTGACGAGCGCGCGCGCGATCGCCACGCGCTGCTGCATGCCGCCGGACAACTCGCCCGGCCGTTTGTGCAGCGCATCGGCCAGGCCCACGGCAGTGAGCATCGCGGTGGCCGATGCCAGTGCGCCGGTGCTGACGCGGCCGTCGCGCATCAGTGCCGGCAGCGTCACGTTCTCCAGAGCGCTGAAGGCCGGCAGCAGATGGTGGAACTGGAACACGAAGCCCAGCGCCTCTCGCCGGCGCAGCGTCAGCGCCTGGTCACCCAGCGTGCTGGTCTCCTGGTCCAGCAGCCGGTAGCTGCCGGCGGTCGGTTGCTCGAGCAGGCCCAGGATGTTGAGCAGCGTGCTCTTGCCCGACCCCGAGGGGCCGATCAGCTCCACGAACTCACCGCGCCCCAGGTGCAGATCCAGGCCATGCAGCACTTCGGCCTCGTTCGGTCGCCCCAGGTTATACGACTTGCGCAGCCCGCTTAGCGCGATCAGCTCCGCGGCGGCGTTCACCGGGCGGCTTTCACGACCGCATTCATAGGCGAATCGCCTGCGCCGGGTCCAGCGCCGCGGCGCTCCGGGCCGGCACGAGCGCCGCCAGCACACCGGCGACCGTGGCGCCCAGTGCCACTTGCAGCGCCAGCGTCGGCGGCAGTGCAATGGAGAAGAGCGGCAGCCCGTCGCTCCCGCGGGCAAAGCGCGTGAAGCCTTCGATCAGCGCGGCCGCCAGTCCGACGCCCAGCACCGAGCCGAGCGCACCCACCACCGCCCCCTGCAGCAGGAACACGCGCTGCACCTGTGCTCGCGTGGCGCCCATGGCGCGCAAGATGCCGATCTCGCGCCGCTTCTGCACCACCGAAACCACCAGCACGCTGGCGATGCCCAGCAGCACCACCACCGCCACCACGACGCGGATGATCGCAGTGCTGATGCTCTGCGCGTTCAGCGCCGACACCAACTGCGCATTGGCCTGCTGCCAGCTCTCCACGCGGTACGGCAGCTGCGCTTGCAGCGCCGCGGCCAGCGTGCCGGCGGCCCACACGTTGTCGAGCCGCAGGTCCAGGCTGGTGGCGCCGCCGGGCAGGCCGACCAGGCTCTGCGCGCTGCGCAACGGCAGGTAAACCGTGCGGCGGTTGAGTTCGCGCACGCCCAGGTCGACCAGCGCCGTCACACGGGCGCCGTCGCTGACGCTGCCGGTGCTGATGGTGAAGCGGTCGCCGACGGCCAGGCCCAGGTCGGCGGCCAGTTCGGTGCCCAGCATCGCCTCGCCCGGGCCCAGGCGCGCCGTGCCGCTCACCACCTTGCTGCGCAGCTGCACGATGCGGTCGTAGCGATCGAGGTCGATGCCGACCAGCGCGATCGCCTTGCTGGCCTCGCCGCGCAGCCCCAGCCCGCCGGCGCTGATCATCGGCGACACCGCGGCGACCCCGGGCCGCGTCTGCAGCTCGGCCATCAGCGCCGGCCAGTCGGCGATCGAGCGCGGGCGCTGGTCGCGCGGCTGCGCGCGCGTGAACAGCGACTCGCTGGCTGCACGCTGGCGGGCTGGTACCACCGCGTCGTCGCGCGCGCTGATCGTGACGTGCGCCTGTGCGCCCAGCGTCTTCTCCAGCGTGTTGGCCTGCAGGCCGCTGATCAGCGCCGAGATGTAGGTCACCACCGCCACGCCGGCGGCCACGCCGACGATGATCAGCAGCGACTGCATGCGCCCCTCGACCAGGAAGCGCAGCGCGACGCGGCGCTCGAAACCCAGGCCGATCACCGGCGGCACCGATCGCGGCGGCGGGGCGCCTGCATCAGCGACCCATTGCATTGCTCAGCGCTGCGCCGCCATCGCCGGTGGTCGCGTCTCGGATGCTCGCCGCGCTGGCCGGGTCGAAGGGCTGCGGCCGAACGCGCCGGCCGGGTGGTGGACTGGCGCCGACCAGCACGGTCTCGCCGTCGGCCACGCCATCGACCACCTCCACCGCCGACAGCGTGCGCAGGCCCAGCCGCACCGGCCGTGCCTGCACGCGGCCGTCGTGCGCGACCCAGACCTCGTCGCGACCGGCTCGGCCTGCTGTGCTGGTGCTGCGCAGGGCGGCCAGCGGCAGCACGCGTGCATGCAGCCGTTCGGCGGTGGTCACCTCCAGAGATAGCGTCATGTCCTCGCGCAGGAAGTCGGGCACCGTCGGCACCGAGAAACGCAACTCGATCGACCCGCGCTGGGCATCGACGCGTGGCGCAATTCGAGCGAGCGTGGCCGTGAAGCGCTGCGCTGGAAAGGCATCGGCCAGCACCGCTGCCGTCTGGCCGGGCCGCAGCTCTTCGAGAAAGCGCTCGTCCACCTGCGCCACCAGTTCCAGCGGGCCGGCCAGCGCCAGCGTCAGCAACGCTCGCCCGGGCTGCACGATCTGCCCCGGCTCGACCTCGCGGCCCAGCACCCGCGCGTCGGCAGGTGAACGGATCACCGATTGCGACAGCCGAACGCGGGCGGCGTCGGCGGCAGCCTCGGACAGTGCGAACTGCGCCTGTGCCTGCACGATGTCGCTGCCGGTGTTGTCGAGCCCCTGGCGCTGCGCCTGTGCCGCTCTGCGTTGCGCACGGGCCACCGCCGCGGCGCGCTCGACCTCGTCCAGCCGCGCCTGACCCAGGAAGCCTTGCGCCACCAGGTCGCGCGTGCGGCGCAACTCGGCCTCGGCAGCGTGCAGCTGTGCGTCGGCCTGGGCCACACCGGCACTGGCGGCGTCGCGCGATCCGCCGCGCAGCCCGACCAGGCGAGCGGCGGCCTGACGCGCACCGGCCTCGGCCTGGGCCAGCGCGGCGCGCCATTCGTCGTCCTCGATTCGCAGCAGCACCTGGCCGGCCTTGACCGCATCGCCTTCGCGCACCACCACCGCGGCCACGCGGCCCGTGACCGTGCTGCCGACCTCTACCCGCGACAGCGTCGTCACCCGCCCGCTGAACTGCAGCGTGCGCACCAGCGGTGAGGTCTGCACCTGCACCGACGCCGCTGCCGGTGGCCGGACCAGCGTCCATCCCAGCACGGCCAGCAACAGCACCCCCGCGGCCGCGGCCCATGCGATCGATCTGCGTGTCATCCGGGGCATTGTCGTCGTGGCCCTGCGCATGGACCGGCTCGCCGCAGAAACCAGGTGTCCTGCCCGGGAAATTCACCTGCCTCCTCTTGCCACTCGGCGATGCGGCGCCCCGCATCGCTCATTCTCTGGTTCCGTACGTCTGCGCACAGACGGCTCCCGTCGGAAGGCCTACAAGGTCCCGACATGCACGACTTCCTTCTTCACAATCGCGACGAACTCATCGAACGTTGCAAACTGAAAGTGGCGCAGCGGCCCAGGCGCTCCGCCACCTCCCAGCAGCTGGCAAACGGCATCCC
Source organism: Burkholderiales bacterium (assembly GCA_038225015.1). GTDB lineage: Bacteria > Pseudomonadota > Gammaproteobacteria > Burkholderiales > Burkholderiaceae_C > Schlegelella_A. The sequence continues at coordinate 13,803 of JBBRFB010000065.1, read as the reverse complement.
CAGGTTTCTCGACCAGCTGACCAGGACCCTCCGAGCCGAAGGGGCCGACGAACCCGCGGAAAGCCTGCGGATCTCCGGGCCGTCGGGTGGCGACTCACTGGCGTTGTCGGAAATGGGGGTGACCGCGGCCGCCCACGGCAAAGACCTTCTCGACCTCGGTTATTCGGTCGATCAGGTCGTCCATGACTACGGCGACGACCTTTGCCAAGCCATCACCGAACTGGCGTTCGAGCGGGATGCGCCGTTCGCCATTGGCGAGTTCCGGACGTTGAATCGTTGCCTCGACAACGCCATTGCGGACGCGGTCACCGAGTTCGGCTTTCAACGCGAATCGAACCTCGCGAGGCAGCAGGGCGCAGAGGACATCCAGCGCGCGGGGTTCCTGGCCCACGAGCTTCGAAACGCCCTGGGAACCGCGACGATCGCATTGCGGGCGCTCGAAACGTCCGGGATGCCGGTCAGCGCGGCCACCGGATCGGTACTGAAGAGAAGCCTCATCGCCATGGGAAACCTGATCGCTCAAACCCTCGACGAGGTGCGACACGGCGCCCCGGGCAAGCGCGAGACGTTCTCCTTGGCGTCCTTTGTCGCCGACGCCCACGACACATGGGAACTCGCGGCCCGTCTTGCGGGAACTGCGCTCAAGGTGCCGCCCGTGGACCCGACGCTGGCCGTCTTCGGGAACCGGGAGCTCCTCCTGTCTGCATTGGGCAATCTGCTGCAAAACGCCTTCAAGTTCACGTGCGCGAACAGCACAGTCACATTGAGGGCATACGCGTTCGGCGAGCTTGTCCTGATCGACGTCACCGACCACTGCGGCGGCTTGCCACCCGGAAGCACCGAGTGGATGTTCACTCCCTTCACGCAACGCGGCGACGACGCATCCGGTCTGGGTCTCGGCCTTTCGATCGCGCGCCAGAGCATCGAGTCGGACGCCGGCACTTTGAGCGTGCGGGATGTCCCCGGAAGCGGCTGCGTCTTCACGATCGGTCTGCCTCGCTGCTCGGACTGGCTGAAGGAGAGCACTTGAGCGCTTTCATTGCGCGGGGGGTCGTCGGCGCCGACGCGATCACCGCTGCCGGAGGTCGCTTCACCTATCTCTCGGAGGTCTGCGCCGACTGGTATCAGTGGGATGGTGCGCACAAGGCGACACATTTCGCTTCGCGCGCCGCCGCCAGGGCGGCGGCAGCGTCATGCATGGGGCCCTGGTTCAATCATCCCGACCCGGGCAGCGTCGAAACAATCCCGATATGAGGCGCTAGCTCGCGACCGGGTCTCTTGTCTTGCGGCTCCAGAGCGGCGTGGTAGATCACTTGCGTCGGGTCGTCCGGATCGCGCGCGTGCCGCATGCCAATAGCGTCCGCCAGCCGTCGGATCGCGATGTTGTTCGAGGCGCTGACGGCGTGCATGGCCGGAATTCGGCGGGCTCGCGCTTCATCGACGAGGCGCTTCATCAAGATCCTCCCGAGTCCCTTGCCTTGCCACACGTCGCCGACCGCGACGCGGGCGACAGTCCCTCGATGAAGGTCGCTCGAGTTCGACGTCATCTTCCCCAATCGGCCGCACGGCCACGGCCGTGCCGTCACGCAGCGTCTCGCACCGGCCGGTGCCAGCGGCATGGACGCCGGCCTTCTCCTCGCTCGTTGGAGAGGGCATGGATCGTTCCAGGGGAAGGTTCCGCCAGGACCGGCTCCCGGTCGGTGTGCCCGGGCCGGCGCGGCCTCAGGCGCCAATGGCAGGAGTGGGGGGGCGGTCGTGTTGTGCGGCGTAGTGTTTGCGAGCGAGTGCCAGCAGCTGACCCTCGGTCGGATGGTCGATCGTTTCCCAGCCGGCGACCAGCGCGAGCAATGCCGGGCGGTGCTTGTCGACGTAGTGACGAAAGTCTGCCTGCGCCGCGTGGCCGCCTGCAATCAGCACCCATGTCATGCCTTCGAGCGATTCGCATACCTCGGCAAAGAACTCGTGCTCGGAGCGCACGGCGCTGCCGTGCTGTCCCGTGTCGTGTCGATGCGCGGTGACCTTGCTCAGCTGGAATTCGTCGGCATCGAACTGGAAAATCTTGGCCGCGTGATGATCGATCTGGGCCACAGCGTGAAGGAAGCTCACTCGGTTCTCCTCACCAACTTCCGAGCTGGCGCGCCGCGGAGTCGATCGGAATCCGGGGCCGGTGTCTGTGCGCGAGCGCACAGAGCGTCGTGAACCGGCTCGATACGAGGGTGCATCGGCTCATGGACCTGCCGATCGGCCCGATCCCGCCCAGGAAACAAATTGAAGTCGCCGGTGTGGGCTACCGAACGGAACCCCGAGCTCGTAGCGGCTAAGGTCGCTGCACCCGAGTTTCAATGGAACCTTCATGACGATCGAATCAACAGCCGCACCCAAGGCCGGGCGGATCGCAGGCACGCTGCACAAGCGCGGGTACGTCCCTCCCGTTGCCTTGCGAGACGAAAAGCTGCCCAGGGAAAGGGCCGAGGAGGGTGAAGTCGAAGGCCGGCACCAGAACACTGGGCGGAAGGATCTGAAGGGTGCGTGTTGAGTGGGCTATATTTCCCGACCGCTCGTCCCCACCAACACCTCTGCCGGCAATGCAAGTACTGCTGAACACGGACACCCACATCGATGGGCGTCAGGCCATGTCAGAGCACCTGGAGTCGGTCGTGAGAGAAGCACTGGGCCATTACGGCGAGCGGATCACCCGCGTCGAGGCCCACCTGACCGATGCCAACGCCGCCACGAAGGCCAGCCCCGAGGATATCCATTGCACCCTCGAAGCGCGGCCGGTCGGACGCGAGCCGGTCGTTGTCAAGGAGCGCGCCGGCACGGCGCATCAGGCCATCCACGGCGCCCTGCACAAGCTCGAGCGCGCGCTGGCCAGTGCGTTCGAGAAGCACGACCCACGCCACACCCCGCGCGCCATCAAGCCGACAGACTCTTTCGACGGTTGAACACCATCAGCGCCAGTGGAACCGTGGTGGCGACGCCGATCGCCACCAGGGCCCAGCCGACGGCTCGCCGCTGATCCGCGTTGACTCGTTCGGCAAGCAGCAGGCCGAGACCCGCGCCGAGCAATCCTCGAGTTCCTACCAGCAGGGCCAGCTGTGGCAATGGCAGTTCGGTTGTGAACATGGGATCTTTCGATGGGAGCGGCTGCGAAGGGGTCAGTCTGCGGACGATCCGACGGCCGCGTTCGCGTGGTCGGGGTGACCGTAGTGGTCGAACAAGCCGCGTTCCTGCTCACGGTTCGGCAGCGCCTTGCCGTCGTAGACCGGCGCATCCTTGACGGCGTGGCGTGTCAGATCGACCGACACGGTGGCATTGAGCCAGCTGATATCGGTGATCCATGGCGGTGCGACCAGCATCTGATGGCCGAGCCACCAGTCGCTGGTGTTGACGACGAGGTAGCGGATCGCCCACGACTCGTCGTCCAGCAGCAGGGACTCGACATGACCGATGTCGCCGTCGGTCGCATGGATGTGATACCTCTCGATCGCACGGCAACTGCGCAGATGCGGGTCATCGCCCCGGTCCCGGTGCAGCTTCACCTGAGTGCCGACGAAATCGGACTTCGCTTTCGCCCGCGTGGGTAGCCGCGAACTTCCGTAGCCTGCCAGGCTCGTGCCGGGTCGTGCGCCGCCGCCCCAGAGGTTTCCCTCGCCCCAGTAGTACGGATAGCCGTAGTAGCCGAATTGCTCCACTTCGTGCTGTCGCGAGACGGGCTTGCTGGTGTCGACGTCCGGGCTCTTCTTCACCTTTTCGCGCGTGATCGAAGCCGACAACGCCTTTCCAGGCCAATCGAGACCATCGATGGCGATGGGCGAGATCAAGACCTTGCGGCCGTCGAGCCACGGGCCGGTCTCGACGACGAAGAAGCGGATCGTCCAGGCCTGGTCGTCGAAATAGCAGTCCCTGACTTCGCCGATCGGACCGTCGCTCGCAGCCACCGAGAAGCCGTAGAGATCGTTGACGTTGCGTAGCATGCTGCGGGTCCTAGACGCGGGAGATCTCGTCCGCGCGGACGGGATGATCGGCCCAGTAGCTGGCGTGCCCATAGTGCTCGTAGAGTCGATCTTCAACCTCGCGGCTCAGGGCCGCCTGCGGGTCGTAAGCGGGAGCGTCCTTGACGGCCTGGCGCGTCATCGAGACCGCGACGGTCTCGTCGAACCAGTTCACCGCCTTGATCCATTGCGGCGCGATCAGGACCTGGTGCCCGAGCCACCAGTTGCTCGTGTCGACGACGAGATAGCGGATGGCCCACGTCTGCTCGTCGATCAGCATGTCCGCAACATGGCCGATTTCGCCGTCGACCGCGTGGATGTGATACCCGACGACGGCATTGCAACTGCGAAGGTGCGGGTCCACCTCCTCGTGGCGCGCCGATTCGCGTCGCGCCGTCTCGCGCTGTCCGTCGCCAGAGCCCGCATAGGAGCCGACGAGTCCGCCGTCGCCCGGCATCATCAGGGTCGGATACATCCCCGCGCCCCAATAGCCGGCACCGCCCCAGTAGTACGGGTAGTCGTAGTAGCCCGAATAGGTCATCTCGTGCTGCCGGGACACGGGCTTGTCGGTATCGATGTCAGGACTTTTCCTGACCTGCTCCCGGCTGATCGAACCCGGCAGCAGCCTCTGCTCCTTGTTCGGCGTGCCGATGGCGATGGGCGACACCAGCACCTTCCGGCTCGACAGCCACCCGCCGGTATCGACAACCAGATAGCGGATCACCCACGCCTCGTCGTCAAGGTAGAAATCCTTGACGTGGCCGATGACACCGTCGGTGGCGCCGACGGCATACCCTTCGATCTCCTTCGCGCTGCGCAGCATGATGTGATCCTGTGGCTTCTATGCAGTGACTCTGATCCGAGGGTTTCGTTCCGTCTGTCTGCTGGCGTACACCGAGAGAAAGAGTCCTCCTTTGCCGTCCCGTCCCGTTGCTATGTTCGCCAGCAGACAGACTCGACCGCGCCACCGGAACAGAGTTGGCGACGTGCTCGGGTCGGCGGCTCGCACAGGATGTCCTGTCGCGACGCCAGCGGATGGGCCTGAGGACATCGATGAGAAGAAGGAAAGAGGGTGAGCGGCGTAGCGCCGCGGCCCTGCCGACTGAAGACGGCGAGACGACCCCCGAGACGACAGAATGCGGGGGCCCCGATGCGACGAAGCTGTCGCGCAAGCGGTACGCCGCCCAGCTGCACGACCTCCAGGTCGAGCTGGTGAAGCTGCAACGGCACTTCATCCGCAAGGGCGAACGGATCCTCGTGCTCCTGGAAGGGCGCGACTCGGCCGGCAAGGATGGCAGCATCAAGCGCATCGTGGCCCACCTCAGCCCACGAGACACCCGCGTCGTCGCGCTCGGCAAGCCCTCGGACGCCGACCTGCGCAGCTGGTACTTCGAGCGCTACGTCGGCCACCTGCCCAGGAGCGAAGAGCTCGTCCTCTTCAATCGCAGCTGGTACAACCGGGCGGGTGTCGAGCACGTCATGGGGTTCTGCTCCAAGCGCCAGCTGGCGGAGTTCATGCACTCGGTGCCCCGGTTCGAGCAGATGCTCGTCGACTCCGGCACCACGCTGCTGAAGTACTACCTCGATATCACCAAGGACGAGCAGAAGGCTCGCCTGGCGTCGCGCCGGCGCGATCCACTCAAACAGTGGAAGAGCAGTCCGATCGACGACGTGGCCGTGGCGCGCTGGGATGCCTACACACGCGCCCGTGACGCGATGCTGCTCGGTTCGCACACGGCTGCAGCGCCGTGGCTCGTCGTGCACACCGACAGCAAGCGGCACGCTCGGCTGAACCTGATCCGGGACATCCTGTCCCGCCTGCACTACGCCGGCAAGCGGAAGGCACTGGTGCAGCCTGACCGCGACATCGTGTTCGAGTTCACGCCGGACTGCTTGACCGACCACCGGCTGGCCAGATGAGCAGAGGCGAACTCGAATTCCCGGCCTCGAACTTGAACCAGAGAATCGCCATGTCCACCCCCCACAAGACCCTCGCGCCCGACCTGCTGACGCGCATGGACGCCTACTGGCGCGCCGCCAACTACGTCGCCGTCGGCCAGATGTATCTCTACGACAACCCGCTCCTGCGCGAGCCGCTGACGCTCGCGCACGTGAAGCCGCTGGTGGTGAGCCACTGGGGTACGACGCCGGGGCAGAACTTCATCTACGTGCACCTGAACCGGATCATCAAGGCGCACGACCTCGACATGTTCTACATCGCAGGTCCCGGCCACGGCGGCCCCGCGATCGTCGGCAACGTGTACCTCGAGGGCACCTGGAGCGAGGTCTACCCGGACGTCAGCCAGGACGAGGCGGGATTGAAGAAGCTGTTCAAGCAGTTCTCGTTTCCGGGCGGCATCTCGAGCCACGTGGCGCCGACCACACCCGGGTCGATCCACGAAGGCGGCGAACTCGGCTACTCGCTCAGCCACGCCTTCGGCGCTGCCTTCGACAACCCCGGCCTCATCGTCGCCTGCGTTGTCGGCGACGGCGAAGCGGAGACCGGACCCCTGGCGACGGCCTGGCAATCCAACAAGCTGCTCGACCCGGTCAGCGACGGCGCCGTGCTGCCGATCCTGCACCTCAACGGCTACAAGATCAGCAACCCCACGCTGCTCGCCCGCATCGAGGGCGAAGAGCTCGACCAGTTCCTTCGCGGCTGCGGCTGGACGCCCTACTTTGTGCAGGGCGACGACCCGGCGCAGATGCACGAGCTCATGGCCAGCACGCTCGACAAGGCGGTGGCGGACATCGAGCGCATCCGCAAACACGCCCGAGAGAAGGGCGACACCGCACGGCCGCTCTGGCCGATGATCGTTCTCAGATCACCCAAGGGATGGACCGGCCCGGTGCGGGTCGACGGCCTGCAGATCGAGGGCACGTTCCGGTCGCACCAGGTGCCGCTGCTGGTCGACACCGAGCATCCCGGACACGTCGCGCTGCTGGAGCGCTGGATGAAGAGCTACAAGCCGGAGGAGCTGTTCGACGCGAACGGGCGCCTGCGGCCCGAACTGGCCGCGCTGGCGCCCGTGGGCGGCCGGCGCATGGGCGCCAATGCGCATGCCAACGGTGGTTTGCTGCTGCGCGATCTGCGCATGCCCGACTTCCGCACGCACGCAGTGGCGGTGCCGTCGCCGGGCGCCGTCGCCGCCCAGGACACGATGGTGCTCGGCCTGTTTCTCCGCGACGTCATTGCCCTCAACCAGGCGCAGCGCAACTTCCGGCTCTTCGGCCCCGACGAAACGCTGTCGAACCTCCTGGGCGCGGTGTTCGAGATCACCAACAGGCAGTGGGACGCGCACCGGCAGGACAACGACGAGTTCCTGGCGCCGAGCGGACGCGTGCTCGATTCGATGCTCAGCGAGCACCAGTGCGAGGGCTGGCTCGAAGGCTATCTGCTGACCGGGCGCCACGGCCTCTTCAACAGCTACGAGGCCTTCATTCGAATCGTCGACTCGATGTTCAGCCAGCATGCAAAGTGGCTCAAGGTGACCAAGGAGCTGCCCTGGCGCCGGCCGATCGCCTCGCTCAACTACCTGCTCGCCTCGCACGTCTGGCAGCAGGACCACAACGGCTTCACGCACCAGGATCCGGGCTTTCTCGATCACGTGATCAACAAGAAGGCCGACATCGTGCGCGTCTATCTGCCGCCGGACGCGAACTGCCTCCTCTCCGTCACCGACCACTGCCTGCGCAGCCGCAACTACGTCAACGTCATCGTCGCCGGCAAGCACGCGCTGCCGCAATGGCTGACGATGGAGGCGGCCGTCACCCATTGCACGGAAGGGATCGGCATCTGGCAGTGGGCGAGCAACGACCAGGAAACGGAGCCCGACGTCGTGATGGCATGCTGCGGCGACACGCCGACGCTCGAGATCCTTGCCGCCGTGTCGATCCTGCGCGCGCACCTGCCCGAGTTGAGGATCCGTGTCGTCAACGTCGTCGACCTGATGCGGCTGCAGCCCGCGAGCGAGCATCCGCATGGCCTGAGCGAGAAGGCCTTCGACTCGCTCTTCACGCAGGACAAGCACGTCGTCTTCGGCTTTCACGGCTACCCGTGGCTGATCCATCGGCTGACCTATCGCCGAACCAACCGGAAGCTCCACGTGCGCGGCTACAAGGAAGAAGGCACGATCACGACCGCGTTCGACATGCGCGTGCAGAACGACCTCGACCGGTTCCACCTGGTGATGGACGTCGTCGATCGCCTGCCGCACCTGGGCTCGAAAGGAGCCTATCTGAGCCAGCAGATGCGCGACAAGCTGATCGAGCACAAGCGCTACATCGACCGGCACGGCCAGGACATGCCGGAGATCCGCAACTGGACCTGGGGCGGGCGCAACGCTCTGCGTTCAGAATCGGAGACCGGCAAACGCCGTTCGCCAGGAGCAAGTCATGACTAATGCGAAACATCTCGACGCGTCGATCAGCGATCTCCGCTCGCAAATCGGTGCATTTGAAACCGACGACGAGCGGATTCGGCATCTCAGGAGTCTGGCCGATGACATCGAGAAGAAGCTCGGAAGTTCCGGGAACGCCGAGGGCGTCGAAGCGCCTGTGAACCTTGGCGAACGCCTGACAGCATCGATTCTTCAGTTCGAGGGTTCGCACCCTCGGATCGCCATCGTCCTCAATGAACTTGCGCAGAAATTGAGCGATATGGGTATATGACAAGAGCGCCTGGCACGCCGAGCTATCGCGAGCGCGCGATGTCGGCGACGAGCCGCGCCGAACGGATCAGCGCCTGCAACGGCACGCAACCGGTGTTGAGGCAATCGCCGCCCATGCTCGCCCGCTCGACCAGGGTGGCCTTGGCCTTCAGGGTGGCCGCGAGGTAGGCGGCGACGGCGGGGCGAAGGAGGCGATCAGCCTGCCTTCGACGACGCCGAATAGGGCCCCGGCGGCGAGCGTGAGAACTGCGGCACCCCGGGATGGACAGCGCCGTCACCGCGACGTAGAGCGTGAAGAAGGTTTACGCCGCGACGAGCGGCCGGGCCTGTCGCCACGACTCGAGCTCGCCTTGCTCGCGCTTGATCGCGTCGAGGCTCAGGTAGCGGCCGATGCCGAGCGCGAAGAAGGCGATCACGGCGATCGCCAGCCCCGCCAACGGTGGCCAGCGCCAGTTCTTCTTCCTGGCGAAATTGCAGTCGCCTCGGGCGCCAACGCCGCACCCGGCCGCGCTTGACGACGATCGTCGCCCGGCGACGGCGACCCCTACTTTCCGACCAGGCCGGCAACGACCAGAACCAGCTCGCCCACCTCGAAGGGCTTTGCCAGATGCGCCTCGTATCCAGCGAGCAACGAGCGCTCTCGGTCCTCGGTACGCGCGAACGCCGTGAGCGCCAGTGCCGGTATCCGGTCGACATGGGACTCAGCGGCACGCAGCGCCCGGATCAGCTGGTAGCCGTCCATCCCCGGCATGCCGATATCGCTGATGATGATCGAGGGCCGGGTCGTCTTCAGCATGGCCAGGGCACCGTCGGCCGAGCCGAAGGGGGTGACCTGTGCGCCCTGGTTCTGCAGGATGCGCTGCAGCAGGTCTCGCGCATCCGGTTCGTCGTCGACGATGAATGCTTGCACGCCGTCGAGTCTCGGCAGGGCGATCGCTTCGCGAGAATGATTCTGCGCGGTCGCCTGCTCGTGCTTCGCGACTTCGTCTTCGTGCTTGGCGAGCGAAAGCGGCAGTTCGACCACGAAGGTCGACCCGTGACCCTCTCCCGGACTCGAGGCCCTGATGGTCCCGCCGTGCAATTCGACGAGCTGCTTCGAGATCGCGAGGCCCAGCCCGAGCCCGCCGAAGGCCCGGGTCGTCGAACTGTCCCTTTGCGAAAACCGGTCGAAGACATGAGGCAGGAACGTCGCCGGAATGCCCATTCCGTTGTCGCTGACGCTCAGCTCGACGCGCGAGCCCGTTCGCCTCAGAACGATCCGTACTTGTCCGCCTCTCGGCGTGAACTTGATCGCGTTGGCGAGCAGGTTCCAGATCACCTGCTCGATTCGACCGCCGTCGGCGCTGAGCGTTGCCTGTGCCGGATCGAGGCTGGTCTGCAGCTGGATCTCCTTCGCGTCGGCTGCGGGGCGGGCCGAGTCGATGGCAGCCGCGACGACGCTCAGGAGCGGGATTTGCTTCAGATCGAGGCGAATCTTGCCGGTCATCATCCTGCTCAGATCGAGCATGTCGTCGATGAGCTGAACCTGCGCACGAGCGTTCCGGTCGATCACCTCGATGGCCCGCTTCGTTTTCTCGCCGGCTCCCGCGTCGGGTGACCGCAAGAGCACCTGTGTCCAGCCGAGAATCGCACTCAACGGTGTCCTCAACTCGTGCGAGAGGGTGGCCAGGAACTCGTCCTTGATTCGAGTGGCCCGCTGCGCAGCCATGCGGGCGCTGCGCTCTGCTTCCAGGATTTCCTGTCGGTCCAGGCTCGTGATCGCCACCGCCTCGGCGCGCTTTCGCTCGCTCAGGTCGCGGGTCAGCTTCGCAAAGCCGATGAGCTGGTTCCTGTCGTCGCGCAGGGCGGTGATGGTGACGTTGGCCCAGAATGTCGTGCCGTCCTTGCGAACGCGCCAGCCCTCGTCGATGAAGCTGCCCTTTTCCGTCGCCATCTGCAGTTCGTAGTCGGGCCATCCGCTCTCACGCGCGTCGGACCCATAGAAGATCGAGAAATGCCGGCCGACGATCTCGTTCGGCTTGTACCCCTTGATCCGCTCGGCCCCGGTATTCCAGGTCGCCACCTTGCCGTTGACGTCGAGCATGAAGATGGCGTAGTCGGCCACGCCTTCCACGAGGAGGCGAAATCGTTCTTCGCTCTGCCGGATCTCCTCTTCATGGTTGCGCCGTTGCGTGAGATCGCGCGTGACTTTTGCAAACCCCACGAGCCGACCCTCGCCGTCACGCAGGGCAGTGATGACCACGTTGGCCCAGAACAGTGATCCGTCCTGGCGAACTCGCCAGCCCTCGTCCTCGAAGGCGCCGACCTCCTCGGCAACCTTGAGCTCGTGCGCAGGCAAGCCTCGTGCAAGCGCATCGGGCGGGTAGAACCGCGAAAAGTGCTGGCCGATGATCTCGCCGGCTCGATAACCCTTGAATCGCTCCGCGCCGGCGTTCCAGGTGAGAACGTGGCCTTGCGGATCGAGCATGAAGATGGCGTAGTCGCGAACACTCTCGACCAGCAGCCGGAAGCGCTCTTCGCTGTGCTGAAGCGTCTGCGGTTCAGGAGCGGAGTCTGCGGCCACGAGGCACGCTAGCACACCGGGTTCCCGGGCGGCACGGCGTGGCGTTGCCGCGCCGCTCAGGGCTGGCCCGAAGGAGTATCGGGCCGCAGCGCCCGCCAGCCCCAGTGCAGTCGCATCGCGATCGTCACGGCGCACATCGCCGCGAAGACGTACGCGAGGACGGCGAAGTGCTGCGGCCACGCGCACATGGCGAGGAAGAAGGCGAGCGTCTCGGCGGCCTCGGTGAGGCCGCCGAGAAAGTAGAACGACTTGTCCGGGTAGGCCGTGCTCGTGAGGCCGCGCTTGGCGGCCAGTGCGGCGAAGGCAAGAAAGCTCGTGCCGGTGCCGACGAAGGCCGCCAGCAGCACCGCCGCGGCGAGCGCGTTGCGCGTCGGGTCGGCGATCGCGAACGCGAGCGGAACGGCCGGATAGAAGAGGAAGTCGAGGCTGATGTCGAGAAAACCGCCGCGGTCGGTGGGGGTCGTCTGCCTGGCGACCGCACCGTCGAGTGCGTCGAAGAGCCGGGACACCAGGATGCCCGCGGCGCCGAGCCAGGGCCTTTGCCAGGCGATCGCAGCTGCCGCGAGCCAACCCACGGCCAGCCCGACGACGGTGAGTGCGTCGGCACCGACGCCGGCGCGTGCGAGGCCGCGGGCCAGGAGGTCGACGGCAGGGCGAATGAAGGCGGTGGCTTGGCGATCGAACATGGCGGGCGGGGCGGCACCTCTCGGGCGGCGCCGCCGATCGGTTCGGCACCACGAGGTTAGCGAACTCCGCAGGCCGAGTACCGCATTCGCTTGCCCCGACATGACAACGGCCCCGAAGGGCCGTCGTGCTAAGGGGCGGACGCGTCTCAGACTGCGGAGCGGCGGCGCCGGCCGATGAAGCCGGTGAGCGCCAGACCCGCGGCGAGCAGCGCGAAGGTCTCCGGTTCCGGCACCGGAGCGACCGTGAGGCTGCTGAGGTAGAACTGGTCGGGCTTCTGGCCGCCATAGGCAAACGTGAAGACGCTGCCGGTGACGCTCAGGCCGTCGATGAAGCCGGTGCCCTTCGGCAGCAGGGTCGAGACGCCGTTGAAGAGGAAGGTCGAGCCGTCGGCCCAGTTGGTGAAGTTGTGGCCGTCGGCACGCAGGCCGATCGCGCTCAGGGTGACGACCTGGTCGAACGTCAGCGTCAGCATCTCGCCCGCGGTGATGTTGTCGTCGCTGGTGTCGACCGGGTCGGTGGTGTGATAGACGCCCAGGCCGGCGCCGACGGTGGCTGACCAGCCGGGCTCGCGGTCCTGGATCACCGTCGACGGCCCGCCGGTGAAGTTCGACGTTGCGTGCACGGTGAGGCCGCCCGACGTGAACGGGAGGTCGCCGCCGAAGACACCGTGGTCGACGTCGGAACCGCAGCGGTCGGCACCGGTGCAGACCACGCTGCTGTCAGGCAGGAAATCGGACGCGCCGCGGCCGAGCTTGTAGAAGTCGAACTGGACGGCGGACGCCGGAAGGGCCGCAGCGGCCAGGACGCCGGCGAATGCGAGTTGCTTGATCATCATGGAGTCTCCCACTTGCTCGCGCGACCGGACTCGGGCGCGGCGTGGCAGAAGTATCGAGCGTCAGGCGCCGGCGTCGCGCCCGTTGGTCGGGCCACCCCGCGAATGAGGGGCCCGCTCGAGCGCGGCGCCCCGCGCCGGTCAGTTGGAGGCGGCGCTGGACGCCGGCGTCGCGACCGGAGCCGGCGCCGACTCGCTGGCCGATGCGGCCGGCGGCGTCGTGGTCGGCGCCATCTGTGCGGCGGCGGGCAGCGTGCGCGGCATGTCGGTGCCCGACACCGACGACATCGGTAGCAGCGGCACGATCAGCAGCGCGACGATGTTGATGATCTTGATCAGCGGGTTGACGGCCGGGCCGGCGGTGTCCTTGTAGGGGTCGCCGACGGTGTCGCCGGTGACAGCGGCCTTGTGCGCCTCGCTGCCCTTGCCGCCGTGATGGCCGTCTTCGATGTACTTCTTGGCGTTGTCCCAGGCACCGCCGCCGGTGCACATGGAGATGGCGACGAAGAGGCCCGTGACGATGGTGCCCATGAGCAGGCCGCCGAGCGCGGCGGGGCCGAGCAGCAGGCCGACCAGGATCGGCGCCACCACCGGCAACAGCGACGGCACGATCATTTCCTTGATCGCCGCGGTGGTCAGCATGTCGACCGCCTTGCCGTATTCCGGCTTGCCGCTGCCGTCCATGATCCCCTTGATGTCACGGAACTGGCGACGCACCTCGACCACTACCGCGCCGGCGGCGCGGCCCACGGCCTCCATCGCCATCGCGCCGAAGAGATAGGGAATGAGGCCGCCGATGAAGAGGCCGACGATGACGCGCGGGTCGCTGAGGTCGAAGGTGACGCTCATGCCGCGACCGGCCAGCGAGTGGGTGTAGTCGGCGAAGAGCACCAGGGCGGCGAGGCCGGCCGAGCCGATCGCATAGCCCTTGGTGACGGCCTTGGTGGTGTTGCCGACGGCGTCGAGCGGGTCGGTGACGTCGCGCACGCTGGCGGGCAGCTCGGCCATCTCGGCGATGCCGCCGGCGTTGTCGGTGATCGGGCCGTAGGCGTCGAG
>JBBRFB010000064.1:0-19135 GCA_038225015.1 Burkholderiales bacterium | reverse complement strand
GACGCCAGCGCCGCCACCGTCGGCATCACGAAGCATGCCCAGGATGCCCTCGGCGACGTGGTCTTCGTCGAGCTGCCGGCCGTCGGCACCTCGTTCGCGAAAGGCGCGGTCGCCGGCGTCGTCGAATCGGTGAAGGCCGCGGCCGATCTCTTCATGCCGGTCGCCGGCGAGGTCGTCGAGGTCAACGAGCGGCTGCGCGCCGATCCCTCGCTCGCCAACACCGATCCGCAGGCGGCGGGCTGGTTCTTCAAGGTGCGCATGGCAACGCCGACCGAGACCGCCGGGCTGCTCGACCAGGGCGCCTACGACGCGCTCGTCAAGGCTTCCTGAGGCGCGCGACATGCCGACGACGCGCCCCCTCGCCGAGCTCGAAGACGCCGGCGAGTTCGTCGCCCGCCACATCGGGGTCGACGCCGCGGCCGAACGACGGATGGCGACCGCCATCGGCGTCGCCTCGCGCCAGGCGCTGATCGCGGCGATCGTTCCCGAGGCCATCGTCCGCCGGGCGCCCATGCAACTGCCGCCGGCGGTGCCGGAGGCCGAGGCGCTCGCCGAGCTGGGCCGGCTGGCGGCGAAGAACCGCGTCTGCAAGAGCTTCATCGGCCAGGGCTACCACGGCACGCACACGCCGGGGGTCATCCTGCGCAACGTGCTCGAGAACCCGGCCTGGTACACGGCCTACACGCCCTACCAGGCGGAGATCTCGCAGGGTCGGCTCGAGGCGCTCGTCAACTTCCAGACCATGGTTTGCCACCTCACCGGCATGGCGATCGCCGGCGCGTCGATGCTCGACGAGGCGACGGCCGCCGCCGAGGCGATGACCCTGGCCCTGCGCGCCGGCGCCGCCAAGGCGACCGGGCCGCTTCGCTTCTACGTCGCCGACGACGTGCTGCCGCAGACGATCGAGGTCGTGCGCACGCGCGCTGCACCCCTCGGAATCGAGGTCGAGACCGGGCCCGCCAGCGCCGCCGGTGAGGCCGAGGCGTTCGCCGTCCTCCTCCAGTACCCCGGCGTCGGCGGTGCCATCGCCGACCTCGGCCCGATCATCGCCGCGGTCCATGCGCGCGGTGGTGCCGCGATCGTCGCGGCCGACCTGCTCGCCCTCACCCTGCTCGTTCCGCCCGGCGAGCTCGGTGCCGACATCTGCGTCGGCACGACGCAGCGCTTCGGCATGCCGATGGGCAATGGCGGCCCGCACGCCGCCTACCTGGCGACCCGCGAGGAGTTCAAGCGCTCGATGCCGGGTCGGCTGGTCGGCGTCAGCATCGACGCGCACGGCGCGCCCGCCTACCGGCTCGCCCTGCAGACGCGCGAGCAGCACATCCGGCGCGAAAAGGCGACGAGCAACATCTGCACCGCGCAGGTCCTGCCCGCCGTCGTCGCCGGCATGTATGCCGTCTACCACGGTGCCGACGGCCTGACACGGATCGCCCGCCGGGTCGCCGCCTACACCGCCGTGCTCGCCGCCGGGCTCGATGCGCTCGGCTTCCGGCGTCCGCACGGCGAAGCCTTCGACACGCTCGAGGTCGACACCGGCGCGCGCACGTCCGCGATCATCGCCGCCGCCGAGGCACGCGACATGAACCTGCGCCTCGCCTCGCCGATCCGCATCGGCGTAACCCTCGACGAGACGACGACGCGCGACGATGTCGATGCGCTGCTCGGCGTTTTCGGCAACGAGGGAGGCGACGAGCGCGGACACGGCGGCGCCTGGGCCCGGTTCGAGAGCGGACCCGCCTCGCTCGTTCCGTCGCGTGCCCGTCGCACGTCGACCTTCCTCACCCATCCGACGTTCCAGCGGCATCGCTCGGAGACGTCGATGCTGCGCTACCTGCGCAGCCTCGCCGACAAGGACCTGGCACTCGACCGCTCGATGATTCCCCTCGGCTCGTGCACGATGAAGCTGAACGCGACCAGCGAGATGATCCCGATCACCTGGCCCGAGTTCGCGCAGATCCATCCGTTCGCGCCGGCCGTACAGCGTGCCGGCTACGACGAGCTGCGCTCGCAGCTCGAGGGCTGGCTTTGCGAAGCGACCGGCTATGCCGGAGTCAGCCTGCAGCCCAACGCCGGCTCGCAGGGCGAATACGCGGGCCAGCTGGCCATCCGCGCCTGGCATGCGTCACGCGGCGAGCCCGGACGCAACGTCTGCCTCATCCCCGAATCGGCGCATGGCACCAACCCGGCGAGCGCACAGATGGCCGGAATGCGGGTCGTCGTCACGAAGTGCGATGCCGAAGGAAACGTCGATCTCGCCGCGCTGCAGCTCAAGTGCGAGGAGCATGGCGACACGCTCGCCGCGGTGATGATCACCTACCCCTCGACCTACGGCGTCTTCGAGCGCCGGGTCGGCGAGCTGGCGGCCATCGTGCACCGCCATGGCGGCCGCGTCTACGTCGACGGCGCCAACATGAACGCGCTGGTCGGCATTGCCGCGCCGGGCGAGTTCGGCGGCGACGTCAGCCACCTGAACCTGCACAAGACCTTCTGCATTCCGCACGGCGGCGGCGGGCCGGGGGTCGGGCCGGTCTGCGTCGTCGAGGACCTCGTGCCCTACCTGCCGGGCCACCGGACCGGCGGCGTCGCCGGGGGTGTCGGCGCGATCTCGGCGGCGCCGCTCGGCAATGCCTCGGTGCTGCCGATCAGCTGGATGTACATGCGGATGATGGGTGCCGACGGCCTGCGCGCCGCGACCGAGACGGCAATCCTCTCGGCCAACTACATCGCCGCCCGCCTCGCCGAACACTACCCGCTGCACTTCACCGGCAACGTCGACGGCGTCCGCGGCGGCGGCGTCGCCCACGAGTGCATCCTCGACCTGCGGCCATTCAAGGAGACGACCGGCGGTGCCCGCGGCGTCACCGCCGAGGACGTCGCCAAGCGCCTGATCGACTACGGCTTTCACGCGCCCACCCTCAGCTTTCCGGTCGCCGGCACGTTGATGGTCGAGCCGACCGAGAGCGAATCGCTCACCGAGCTCGACCGCTTCTGCGACGCGATGATCGCCATCCGCGCCGAGATCGCGCAGATCGAGGCGGGCACCTGGCCGGTCGACGACAACCCATTGAAGAACGCGCCGCACACCGCCGCGGCGCTGCTCGCTGCCGAGTGGCCGCATTCCTACTCGCGAGAGACCGCGGCCTACCCCCTGCCCGGGCTGCGCCAGGCGAAGTACTGGCCACCCGTCGGCCGTGTCGACAACGTCTGGGGCGACCGCAACCTCGCGTGCTCGTGCCCGCCCGTGGCGAGCTACGCCGACGACTAGTCCTTGGCCGCCGGCATCCCTTCGCCGAGCGCGCCCCCCGCGGTGGCCCACGTCTGCGCCGCTTTCGCCGCGGGCTTCTTCTCGCGTACCAGGTAGCTGTACAGCACCGGCACCACGACCAGCGTCAGCAACGTCGAGGTGATGACGCCGCCGATGATCGCCCGCCCCATCGGCGCCTGGATCTCGCCGCCTTCGTTGAGCGCGAGCGCCAGCGGCAGCATGCCGAAGACCATCGCCGCGGTCGTCATGATGATGGGCCGCATGCGCACCAGCCCGGCCTGCAGCAGCGCCTCGGGCACCGACAGGCCGGCGCGCCGGCCGTGGTTGGCGAAGTCGACCAGCAGGATGGCGTTCTTCGTCACCAGGCCCATCAGCATGACCAGGCCGATCATCGAGAAGAGATTGAGCGTCGAGCGGGTGACGAGCAGGGCCAGCATGACGCCGATCAGCGCCAGCGGCAACGACGCCATGATCGCCAGCGGCTGCAGGAAGCTGCCGAACTGCGAGGCGAGCACGATGTAGATGAAGATGACCGCGGCGCCGAGGGCGAGCAGGACGCCCTGGAACGCCTCCTCCTGCTCCTTGGTCTGGCCGCCGACGTCGAAGCGGTAGCCGGGCGGCAGCTGCGTCGCCTTGACGATCTTCTGCACGTCGGCGCCGACGTCGCCGCTCGGCCGGCCCTGCGTGCCGGCGTAGATCGCCTGCCGGCGCTGCAGGTCCTGCCGCTTGATGACCACGGGGTTGACCACCGGCACGACGTCGGCAACGCTGGCCAGCGCGATCGGCGTGCCGTCCTTCGCATACGCCACCGGCAGGTCGTCGAGCTGGGAGACGTTCTGCCGATCGACCTGCGGCAGGCGCAGCTCGACGTCGACCTGCTCGCCGTCGGGCGACGTCCACCAGGTCGCGACGTCGCCGTTGACGAAGGCGCGCCGGCTCGAGGCCAGCTGCGTCGTCGTCAGGCCGAGCTCGCGCACGGCGTCGGGCTTCAGGCGCACGGCGTAGGCAGGCAACCCCGGCTTCACGGAAGTCGTCAGGTCGGCGATGCCCGGCACCTTGGCGACCTTGTCGGCGAGCCGCTGCACCTCGGTCTCGAGCACCTGCGGGTCGGGGCCGAGCAGCGCGACGTAGATCGGCTGGTTGCCGAGCGTGACCTCGATTCCGGGTATCGGCTTCAGGGCGACGCGGAGCGCTTCCTCGACCTGCCGCTGCGTCCGCTTGCGCTCGTGCGGCTTGACGAGCTGCAGGGCGAGGTTGCCGTAGTTGCGGGCACCGTTGCCGGTGTCGCCGACGGTCGTCGAGACCATCCGAACCTCGGGCAGGCGGCGGACCACCTCCTCGACCTGGAGCAGCTTGTCGCTGCCGCGGGCCAGGCTGGTGCCGACCGGCAACGTCACGTTGAGCTCGATGTAGCTGCGGTCGCTGTCGGGGATGAACTCGGTGCCGACGAGGAAGACGGCGATCAGGATCGCGCCCACGAAGCTCGCGAGGCCGAACAGGAGCACGACCGCGCGCGGCGTGATCGTCGCCAGGCGCAGCCGCCGGCCGGCGCCGGCGTCGCGCCGCCCCTCGGCGTCGAACGGCCGGCCCCACACCGGCAGCGGCGGCACCAGGACGCGGTAGCGGCGGCCCGAGAAGATCCATTGGATCAGCCGTTCGTAGACGGCGTGCAGGCCGTCGAGCAGACGGTCGGCGCCGCGCATCAGATGGCCGAGCACCGGCCAGCCGAGCAGCCGGTTCTTCGGCGGATCCCGCCATACGCTCGAGAGCATCGGGTCGAGCGTGAAGCTGACGAACAGCGACACCAGCACGGCGACGGCGACCGTGACACCGAACGGGTAGAAGAACTTGCCGACGATGCCCTTCATGAAGGCCACCGGCACGAACACCGCGCAGATCGCGAACGTCGTCGCCATCACCGCCAGGCCGATCTCCTCCGTGCCTTCGCTGGCCGCGACGCGATGGCTCTTGCCCATGCCGATGTGGCGCACGATGTTCTCGCGCACGACGATGGCGTCGTCGATCAGGAGGCCGATGCACAGCGACAGCGCCATCATCGTCATGAAGTTCAGCGTGAAGCCGAAGGCGTAGACGGCGATGAACGAGGAGATCACCGCGATCGGCAGCGTCAGCCCGGTGATGATGGTGCTGCGCCAGCTGTGCAGGAACAGGAAGACGATCGCCACGGTGAGCAATGCGCCTTCGATCAGGGTGTTCTTGACGCCGTCGAGCGAGCGCGCCACCCAGTCGCTGTCGGCATAGACCAGACGCAGCTCGACGCCGGGCGGCATCGCCGTTCTCAGCTCCTCGGTGGCTGCCTTGATCGCGTTGCCGGTCTCGACGATGTTGGCGTCTTGCTGCTTGAACACCTGGAACGAGATCGCCGGCACGCCATCGACCCGCGACAGCGACTCGGGCTCGCGCTCGCGCTCGACCAGCGTTCCGAGGTCGGCCAGGCGAACGACGCTGCCGTTGCGGTTGGCGACGACGACATCCGCGAAGGCCTTGGCGTCGCGGATCCGCCCCTCGACCCGGATGATGGCGTCTTCGCGGCGGCCGCTGAGCAGGCCCACCGGCAGGTCGGCGTTGGCGCGCTGCAGCGCCGTGGCGACGTCGCCCGGTGTGAGCTGCAGCGCGCGCAGGCGCTGCGGGTCGAGATCGATGCGGATCTGGCGAACGGTGAGGCCGCCGACGTCGACGCGGGCGACGCCCGAGGCGCGCTCGAGGCGCTTCCTCACCACCTGGTCGGCGAGCATCGACAGCTCGCGCGGGCTGCGGCTGGCGCCGAGCAGCGACAGGTAGACAGTAGGCTGGGCATTGTCGCCGTCGAAGCGCGAGACGTAGGGCGTCTTGGCGTCGCGCGGGAACGCCGGCTGGACGATCGCCACCTTGTCGCGGACGTCCTGCACGGCGCGGTTCATGTCGGCGCTGACCTGGAACTCGACCACCGTCTCGCTGCGCCCTTCGAGGCTGTTCGAGCGGATCATCTTGATGCCGGCGATGCCGTTCAGCGCCAGCTCGAGCGGGCGCGTCAGCTCGGTCTCAACGGCATCGGGCGACGCGCCGGGATAGGCGACGCTGACGAAGACGATCGGCGGCGAGATGTCCGGCAGCCTCTCGACCCGCAGTTGCGAGTACGAGAAGAGGCCGAGCACGCAGAGCGCGGCCATCGCCATGGTGGCGAAGACCGGGTTGTTGATCGAGACGCGTGTGAACCACATGGCGCAG
This sequence comes from Burkholderiales bacterium, assembly GCA_038225015.1. Classification (GTDB taxonomy): domain Bacteria; phylum Pseudomonadota; class Gammaproteobacteria; order Burkholderiales; family Burkholderiaceae_C; genus Schlegelella_A. Next base: position 12,642 of record JBBRFB010000064.1, on the reverse strand, counting down.
GTGCCGGGCAGACTCAGGACCGCGGCGTGGCCGCCGCCTTGGTCTCGGTGGCGGCGCTCGCCGACGAGGCGCCGGCGGCGCTGCGCCGGGCAACGATCCGCGCGCCGGCGCCTTCCTTCAGGTTGTCGAAACGCATCGCCAGGATCTGGTTCGCCGGATCGAGACCGCGGGTGATCTCGACGCGGCCGGACTCCGGGTCGCGCCGACCGGTGATGACGAGGCGGCGAACGAGCGCGCCCTGGTCGAGCATCCAGACGAAGTCCTGCCCCGAAGCCTGGCCGACGGCCGTCTGCGGCACGTTCAGCCTCGGCGTCGCGTCGGCCAGCTCGACGCGCGCCTGCGCGTACTGGCCGGCGCGAAAACGCTCGTCGTGGTTGGCGAGGACGACGACGACGCCGATCGCGCGGGTGCCGGCCTCGGCCGCCGGCGCGATGCGGTCGATCCGACCGGCAACCACCTTGTCGCTGCCCTCGACCCGCACCGCCACCTTCTGGCCGGCCTCGAGCAGCGAAATCTCGTTGGTGCCGACCGTGCCCGCCAGCTCGAGCGTCGACAGGTCGACGACCGTGACGATCGGCTGCTCGGCGCTCACCTTCTCGCCCGGCACGACGTGGCGCTTGCCGACGATGCCCGAGATCGGCACCGCCAGCGTCGCCTCGCGAACGTTGATGCGCGAGGCCGAGAGCTGCGCCTGCACCGATTTCAGCTGCGCCCGCGCCGCGTCGAGGCGCGCCTGCGACGTCTGCAGGGCGGTGGCCGAGATGAAGTTCTGCGCCGCGAGGTCGACGTTGGCCGTGTGCTGCCGCTCGGCCTCGAGCAGGCTCGCCTGCGCCGACTCGACCATCGCGGCGCGCTCTGCGACGCGGCTCTGCAGGTCGGCGAGGTCGATCTGGCCGATCACCTGACCCGCCTTGACGCGATTCCCCTCGGCCACACCGAGCGCGAGCAGCGTGCCGGCGGCCTTGGCCCGCACGATGGCCGTGCGCGGCGCGACCAGCGGCCCCGAGAACTCGACGGCCAGCGGCATCCGGCTCAGCGCCGGCTGCACGACCTCGGCCGGCGTGAACTCGAGCACCGTGGGCGGCGGCTTGTCCTTCGGCTTCGGCGCGCCCAATCCGCCGCGGACGGCGTACGCCGCGGCGACGCCACCGATGACCAAGAGGGCGACCAGCGCACCTGCCACCTTGACCCGCCTGCCGGCCTTGTGGGCCCGCAACGGGTCGTCGACCTGTTTTTTCATGGTCGCGAGTGTAGGCGGCACCCCGTCGGCCGACGAGACGGCTGCGATGGACTGCCGATTGGCGCCCGCCAGGCGCAGCGCACCGCGACGGGACGCATCGCGAGGGCCGTGACCGGGGGCGCCCGCCGGCTCGCAGACCGGGGCCCTCCTCAGGCGGCGATCAGCCGCCGATCAGGGAGCGCGGCCCGGGATTGGCGGCACGGCGACGCGAACGTCGCTGCACTGGGCGCGATGCAGGAGGGCATGGTCCATGACGACCAGCGCCAGCATCGCCTCGGCAATCGGCGTAGCCCGTATGCCGACGCAGGGGTCGTGGCGACCGAAGGTCTCGACCGTGGTCGCGGCGCCGGCGAGGTCGATCGAGCGCCGCGGCGTGCGGATCGAGCTGGTCGGCTTGATCGCGATCGAGACGGTCAGGTCCTGGCCGGTCGAGATGCCGCCCAGGACGCCGCCGGCGTTGTTGCCCAAGAAGCCCTCCGGCGTCAGCTCGTCGCCGTGGCTCGAGCCGCGCTGCGCCACCGCGGCGAAGCCGGCGCCGATCTCGACGCCCTTGACGGCGTTGATGCCCATCATCGCGTAGGCGATGTCGGCGTCGAGCTTGTCGTAGATCGGCGCGCCGAGGCCGACGGGGACGCCGCGGGCCGCGACCTCGATGCGCGCACCGCAGCTGTCGCCGGCCTTGCGCAGGTCGTCGAGGTAGGCCTCGATGCGGGCGATGTCGGTGCCATTGGCGGCAAAGAACGGGTTCGAGCCGACGTGCTCGAGTCCCTCGAACGGGATCTCGATCGTGCCGATCTGGCTCATGTAGCCCACGAAGGTGGTGCCGTGCCGCTCGTTCAGCCACTTGCGAGCGACCGCACCGGCCGCGACGGCGGGGGCGGTGAGCCGGGCCGAGGCCCGGCCACCGCCGCGCGGGTCGCGCAGGCCGTACTTGTGGTGGTACGTGTAGTCGGCGTGGCCCGGGCGGAAGGTGTCGAGCAGGTTCGCGTAGTCCTTGCTGCGCTGGTCGGTGTTGCGGATCAGCAGGCAGATCGGCGTGCCGGTGGTCCGGCCCTCGAAGGTGCCGGAAAGGATCTCGACGCGGTCGGCCTCGGCGCGCTGCGTCACGTGGCGCGAGGTGCCGGGGCGGCGCCGGTCGAGCTCGGGCTGGATATCGGCCTCCGCCAGCACCATGCCCGGCGGGCAGCCGTCGACGACGCACCCGATCGCCGGCCCGTGGCTCTCGCCGAAGGTCGTGACGCGAAAGAGCGTGCCGAACGTGCTCCCGGACATCGCGCGACCGTAGCGCCTGCTCGCCTGGCTCGCTAGTTCGCCGAGCTCGACGAGGGCAGCTCGTCTCGCCCTTCGACCGGCCAGTCGCGGATGTAGGCCTTGAGCATGCGGTTCTCGAAGTCCTGGCTGTCGACCACCGCCTTGGCGACGTCGTAGAAGGAGATCACGCCCATCAGCGTGCGCTCGTCGACCACCGGCAGGTAGCGCGCATGGCGGCCGAGCATCATGCGGCGCACCTCGTCGAGCTCGGTGGCCGGCGTGCAGGTGAGCGGATCCCTGTCCATCACCGCCTCGACGAGCGTCTGGCCGAGCGTTCCGCCATTGCCGACGACGGCCTGGATGACCTCGCGGAATGTGAGCATGCCGACCAGCTCGCCGCGTTCCATGACGACGAGCGAGCCGATGTCCTGCTGCGACATCGCGTCGAGCGCCGAAGCCAGGGCTTCGCTCGGCGTCACCGTGAACAGCGTGCCGCCCTTGACACGCAGGATGTCGCTGACCTTCATGCCGCCTCCAGAAGAGTCGTTGGCGAATCAATATAGCCCACAATGACGCCTCGCGAGGAAGAAGACATGCCCGGCTATTCGAATCCCGGCTTCGACACGCTGGCGCTGCACGCCGGCGCCGCACCCGATCCGGCCACCGGCGCCCGCGCGGTGCCGATCCACCTCACGACCTCGTTCGTCTTCGAATCGAGCGAGCACGCCGCCTCGCTCTTCAACATGGAGCGCTCCGGCCACGTCTACAGCCGGATCTCGAACCCGACCAACGCCGTCTTCGAGGAGCGCATGGCGGCGCTGGAAGGCGGTGCCGGCGCCATCGCCACGGCCAGCGGCCAGGCCGCCCTGCACCTGGCCATCGCCACGCTCGCTGGCGCCGGCTCGCACGTCGTCGCCGCGAGCGCGCTCTACGGTGGCTCGCACAACCTGCTCCACTACACGCTGGCCCGCTTCGGCGTCGCCACCACATTCGTGCGGCCGGGCGACATCGACGGCTGGCGCGCCGCGATCCGGCCGGAAACGAAGGTGCTGTTCGGCGAGACGCTCGGCAACCCGGGCCTCGACGTGCTCGACATACCGACCCTGGCCGCGCTGGCCCACGACCACGACCTGCCGCTGCTGGTCGACTCGACTTTCACCACGCCCTGGCTGATGCAGCCCTTCGCGCACGGCGCCGACCTGCTCTACCACTCGGCGACCAAGTTCCTTTCCGGCCACGGCACGGTGATCGGCGGCGTGCTCGTCGACAGCGGCAACTTCGACTGGGACCGTGCCACCGAGCGCTCGGGCCGCTTCACCGAGCTGACGCGCGCCTACGAGGGCTTTCACGGCATGGTGTTCAGCGAGGAGAGCACCGTCGGCGCGTTCCTGCTCCGGGCGCGCCGCGAAGGCCTGCGCGACTTCGGCGCCAGCATGAGCCCGCACACGGCCTGGTTGATCCTGCAGGGGCTGGAGACGCTGCCGCTGCGCATGGCGCGCCACGTCGAGAACACGCGGACGGTCGTCGCCTTCCTCGCGGCGCAGCCCGGCGTCGCCCGTGTCGGCTACCCCGAGCTAGAGAGCCACCCCGACCACGCGCTGGCCAAGCGGCTGCTGCCGCGCGGCGCGGGCGCCGTCTTCAGCTTCGACCTGAAGGGATCGCGAGCGCAGGGGCAGGCCTTCATCGAGACGCTGAAGATCTTCTCGCACCTGGCAAACGTCGGCGACTGCCGCTCGCTCGTCATCCACCCCGCGTCGACCACGCACTTTCGCATGGACGACGCCGCGCTGGCCCGGGCAGGCATCGGCCCGGGCACGATCCGCCTCTCGATCGGCCTGGAAGACGCCGACGACCTGATAGACGACCTGAAGCGCGCCTTGAAGGCTGCTGCCAAGGCATGAAGCTCGACGTCGCTGGCGATACCGGCAGGCACGGGGCCTATGCCTACACGGGCGGCAAGCCGTTCGACGCCAGCCTGCCCACGGTCGTGTTCGTGCACGGCGCGTTGCACGACCACAGCGTGTGGACACTGCCCGCGCGCTGGTTCGCGTACCATGGGCACGGCGTGCTCGCCGTCGACCTGCCCGGCCATGGCCGCAGCGCCGGGCCGGCGCTCGCGACCGTCGAGGCGATGGCCGACTGGCTGCTCGCGCTCCTCGATGCCGCTGGCGCCCGGACCGCGAGCCTCGTCGGCCACAGCATGGGCTCGCTCGTCGCGCTGGAAGCGGCGAGCCGCGCTCCGGCGCGGGCACGGCACCTGGCCATGGTCGGCACGGCTTACCCAATGGTCGTGTCGTCGGCGCTGCTCGAAGCCGCCGCCACCGACCCGCAGGCGGCGATCGCCAACGTCAACACCTGGTCGCACTCGACGCAGGCCGCCAAGCCCTCGAACCCCGGCCCCGGTGCATGGCTGCACGGCGGCAACCTCGCCCTCATGCGTCGGATGCAAGCGGCCGACCCGGCGACCAACCTCTTCCTCACCGACTTCCAGGCCTGCAACGGCTACCGCGGTGGGATCGAGGCGGCCAGGCGCGTCAAGTGCCCGGCGACGATCGTCGTCGGGCGACTCGATCAGATGACGATGGTGAAAGATGCACGGGGATTGGCCGAAGCGCTCGGAACGACGCCGGTGCTGATCGAGGCCGGACACGCTCTCATGGCGGAGGCGCCGGATGCGGTCCTCGAAGCGCTTCGAGGGATCATGGCCCGTGATGGCACTGCCGAGCCGCATAGCGCGGGCAGTGGCTAGTACCCAGGCTGGGAGCGAGAATGAAACCTGTCGGCATTCCCGTTGTGCTCCTTGCGAGCCTGATGCTGGCGCCGACAACGCCTGGCGCGGCAGCGACCCATGGCGCACACGGCGCGATTCAGCGCGACGGCCCATCCGGAAAAGTGCGCCTGATCGCGCACGGCAAGCCGGTCAAGTTCGAGGTTGACAAGTTGTGCCGCTACGACCCCGAATCGAACCGCTGGTCTCGCGAGGAAGTCGCACCAATCAACAAGGTTGTCGGCGCTGATGCGGTAGTCGCCGAACTGACCGACAGCGTCGGCCTGTACTGGGTACGGTGGAAGGAAGACGGACGCCCGTTTGCAAGCCTGGCAGTCTCTGGGCCGGTGCTGTGCAACGACATCGCTCTGGCGCCCTCGTCGCGATCCGATGTGGTCGCAACCTGCATCCCGCAGCAGCACAGTGCGCGAGCAGGGTACGTACCGGACCCCAACATCTACTGCGGGCAATGAACTCCGCCTCCAGGAGTCGACGCATGCGGCTCTTGCTGGCGCTCGGCGCGCTCTCGTGCACGTTGGTGGCGTGTTCGACGCGAACCAGCGAGCGCGAGATCCAGCCCTGGTTCAGGGAGAGCACCAGCTTTTTCAAGTTCGGCAGCTTCGCCGAGGGTCCCAACGGTCGAACGTACCGAGCGCGCCACTTCGGATTTCTCTGGCTTCAGGTTGATGCAGGCAGCGCGGTTGCGCTGTCGGATGCCGTGGTATTGCTCGATCAAGGCACGAAGGGCAAGAGTGTGTTGATCCGGGATGCGTTTTCGGCGACGCCGGTCTGTTCGATGTACGGCGAGGTCAGCGTGCCGCCGTCGACATCGACCATCGACTGCCTGCAAGTCAATTCAGATCCCGGATGGGGTGGACCCGGCTACCGCAAGATGACCGTCAAGCGCACGAGCTTCGACGGGAAGATCACCGACGAGAAAACCATCGAGATTTCCGACAAGAGTCACGCCTTCGACAAGTTCAACTTCTATGACGAAACGGGTTCGGCCTACTTTCTGGCGGTATCGATCGCATCCTTCAAAGACAAGCAGGCAGCGCCCGATTGCATGCTCCTGCAGGGGTTCGGTCAGGACACGCGTGTCGTTGCGCGCCGCCCGGACATCACCGACGTGGCGCGGTGTTTTCGGTCCGAGACCTGGAAGGATCAGATCGGGCCGACGGTCGCGCGCTGGGACACGATCAAATATCCCGGCTCGAGTCGAGATCCACGTCGGTAGGCGCAGGAGATGCCGCCAACATTTCGGAGCGCGTTCGCAACCCGAGTGCCAACGGTGCCGTTTCCATCCCTTCTCGACCCGCGGGACGACGCGTGAGGCGGACGTGGACGATCATCGGCGTGGCCGACGTGGCGCGCAGCTTCACGTGGTACCAGTCGCTCCTCGGCCTGCCCGAGACGACTCCCGCCCACGACGACTTCGGCCAGATCCTCGACGTGGACGGCACCGTGCTGCTCTGCCTTCACGAGTGGGGCGCCCATGAGCATCCCTCGCTGACAAGCCCGGATCGCGCGCCCCCCGGCAACGGCCTGCTCCTGTTTTTCCGCGTCGATGACTACCCCGAGGCTCTGACCCGGGCGCGCATCCTCGTCGACCGCTTCGAGGAGGAGCCTGGCGTCAACCCGGGCACCGGAACGCTGGAGTTCTCGCTTCGCGATCTCGATGGCTACTACGTCACCGTCAGCGCGCTCTCTGCGCCCTGAGGTGGGTCGCTAACGCGCGCGACCGAGGATCAGGCTTGCCTCGAGCGTGAACTCGCCACGCGCGAGTCGCGCTTCGAGGACGGCAGCGGCGAGGCACTCGAACTTCTCCACCTCTCCGTCCTGGTTGCATGGCTTCACGCCTTCCGGCAGCCGAGCCGTATAGACGTCGAGGTGCTCGACCATGTAGCCCTCGGCGACCGGCCGCCTGATCGTGACCGGCTCGCCGCGGCGCAGGTCGAGCAGCGTCGCGACATCGAGGCCGGCCTCTTCCCACGTCTCACGCCGCAGCGCGGTCTCGATCGTTTCATCGGCCGCCACCTGACCTCCCATCAACGTGTCCCAGAGTCCCGGATCGGTTGCCTTGTCGAAGGCGCGCTGCTGCACCCAGACGCGACGGTCGTCGAAGGCAAAGCCGACCAGATGCACGGCGTAGGTGGTGAGGCCGAGCACGCGGACGACGCTTCGCTCGATGGCGGCGATGGCGCGTTCCTCGCTGTCGACCACCGCGAGCAGTTCGTTACGCCAACGGCCGGCCAGGCCCGCGTCGCGCAGCCAGCCGGCGATCGCGGCCAGCGACTCGGCCGTCGAGGCGTCGACCTGCCAGCCGTCGGTGCCGGAAGCGATCTCGAAATCGACCGCGCCCGCGACGACCTTGGCGACGGCACCCGCCGCAGCGTCCCCCGCTGCGAACTGCATCGGCCGCAGCGGCATCCCCGCTGCGAGGAGCCACCCGGCCAGAGCCGGCTCGATCGAACCGACGAGCGACGTCCGCCCGTCGACATCGAGGTACAGCGGCTCGCGCGGCCGCAGTGGCGGCGCGCTCGCTGCGGCTCGCGCCCGGGTGAGCCAATCGCCGCCGGCATGGGCGCCGGCGCGGCCGCCGCTCGCGCTCACCCGCCCTTCCCGTCGAGCAACGCAAGCAGCCCGGCCTCGTCGAGCACCGCGATGCCGAGCGCCTGCGCCTTCTCGAGCTTCGAGCCGGCCTCGCTGCCGGCGACGACCCAGTCGGTCTTCTTCGACACCGATCCAGAGACCTTGGCACCGAGCGACTCGAGCAGGTCCTTGGCGTTGTCGCGCGTGAGCGTCGGCAGCGTGCCGGTAAGGACGAAGGTCTTGCCGGCGAGCGGCAGCGACATGGCGCTCGCCTGCCCGGCGTCTTCCGGCCACTCGAAGCCGGCCTGCAGCAACGCGCGAACGACGTCGACGTTGTGCGGCTCGGCGAAGAACGCGTGCACGCTCTCGGCGACGATGGGACCGACGTCGGCGACCTCGAGCAGCTCGGTGACGCTCGCCTTCATGAGCCGCTCGATGCCGCCGAAGTGGCGCGCCAGGTCCTTCGCCATGGTCTCGCCGACGTGGCGGACGCCGAGGCCGTAGAGGAAGCGCGCCAGCGTCGTCTTCCGGCTCGCCGCGAGATTCGCGACCAGGCTCGCGGCGCTCTTTTCGCCCATGCGCTCGAAGGCCTCGAGGCTCTCCTGCGTCAGCGCGTAGAGATCGGGCAGCAGCGCGACGAGCCCCGAGTCGACGAGCTGGTCGACGATCTTCTCGCCCAGGCCCTCGACGTCGAGCGCACGTCGCCCCGCGAAATGCAGGATCGCGAACTTGCGCTGCGCGGCGCAGAAGAGTCCGCCGCTGCAGCGGTGGTCGACGCCTCCCTTCTCGCGCACCACGGCGCTTCTACATACCGGGCAGGCCTTCGGCATGCGAAAGTTCGACACGTAGCCGGCGCGCCGGCTCTCGATGCGACCGACGACTTCGGGAATGACGTCGCCGGCGCGACGCACGATCACCGTGTCGCCGACGCGCACGCCCTTGCGCCGCACCTCGAACAGGTTGTGCAACGTCGCGTTCGAGACGGTCGTTCCGCCCACGAACACCGGCTCCAGCTTGGCCACCGGCGTGAGCTTGCCGGTGCGGCCGACCTGAATGTCGATGGCGTTCAGCCGCGTCGTCCGTTCCTGTGCCGGGTACTTCTGCGCCACCGCCCAGCGCGGCTCGCGCGACTTGAAGCCGAGCCGCTCCTGCAGCGTGCGGTCATCGACCTTGTAGACGACGCCATCGATCTCGTAGGGCAGCTTGTCGCGCTTCTTCGCGATGGTGGCGTGGAAGGCGACCATCCCGGCCGCGCCCTCGACTCGCTGGTGCAGCGGGCTCGCTGGCAAACCCATCGCGTCGAAAGCGCCGAGCAGCGACGTCTGCGTCGGCGGCGCCGCCCAGCCCTCGACGGCGCCGAGGCCGTAGGCGAAGAAGCTGAGCGGGCGTCTGGCCGCGTTGCGCGCGTCGAGCTGGCGGACGACGCCGGCGGCGGCATTGCGTGGGTTCACGAATACCTTCTCGTTCTTCGCGCCACCCTCGATGAGCTTTCGCTGCCGCCCGTTCAGCGCCGCGAAATCGTCGAGGCGCATGAACACCTCGCCGCGCACCTCGAGCACCGGCGCCGCCACGCCCTTCAGTCGCTTCGGCACCGCGGCGATGGTGCGCACGGTGTGCGTCACGTCCTCGCCGGTCTCGCCGTCGCCGCGCGTCGCCGCCTGCACGAGGGCGCCGCGCTCGTAGCGCAGGCTGATCGCCAGGCCGTCGAACTTCATCTCGGCGGCGTACGCGACCGGCGGGTCGTCGGCGCCGAGGCCGAGGGCCCGGCGCACGCGGGCGTCGAACTTCTCGGCACCGGCGGCGGTGGTATCGGTCTCGGTGTTGATCGAGAGCATCGGCACGACATGGCGCACCGGCGTCAACCCCTCGAGAGCGGCGCCGATGACGCGCTGCGTCGGCGAATCGGCCGTCGCGAGCTCCGGGTGTGCTGCCTCGATCGCCTGCAACTCCTGGAACAACGCGTCGTAGTCGGCGTCGGGAATCGTCGGCGCGTCGCGCACGTAGTAGGCGTCGGCGTGCCTCGCGATCAGCTCGCGCAGCGCGGCGGAACGCGCCGCTGGATCAGGATGCCGTGCCGGCACGCATCACCTCCGCACAGGCATCGGGCAGGGCCGTCAGCTGAACAGGCGCCGCCCCGCTGCCGAGCCGGCGCCGAGGTCGCGTGACTGCAGCGTCTCGTAGAGCCGGCCGAGCTCGTGGCCGATGGCCGCGAAGCCTTCGCCGCTGAGCGGCTGGCCGTTGTCGTCGACGACGGCGGCGTCCATGCCGACCGCCAGCGCCTGCGCCGCCGCTTCCCAGGCCTTGAAGGGCTCGGCCGACGCCGCCGTCTGCGGCACGTCGAACGACAGCGTCACGTCGCGCACCGCGGCGCGATCGGGCTCGTCGGAGAGCGCGGCCTGCGGGTCGAAAGTCAGCGTCAGCACGGGCGGGTCGCCTTCTTCGGCGCCCGGATACACCAGCCTGCCGGCGATGACGCCTGGAACGAAGCCGTGCCGACGCGCGTGCTGCTGGATGTAGCCGACGCTCCATGCGGCGCCGCGCGCATGCAGGTGCACGGCGAGCTGCGCGTCGTGCTGGCTGGCGAACGCGTCGAGCTCTCGCGCCCGCGCCATGACGTCGAGCATGTCGGGGAAATCGGCGGTGCTTCCGATCGATTCGGCGAACGCCTCGATGCGCTGCACGAATTCGGAATACTCGATCTCGTTGAGCGGGCCGGTGCGGCTGGCCAGCTGCACACCGGCCTGCAGCGCGCCGTAGCGCTGCCCCGCCGCCGGCGTTTCCCATTCGCCGCTGTCGGCGTCGAGGCCCTCGACAAGAACGAGCTTGCTGCCGACGTGGCGGGTCGCCGGCAAGTGCGCGAGCAGGGCGTCGCCGGCGATCGGCGCATCGAGTGGAATAGCGGCGAAGGCATCGATCAATGCGTCGAGCGGCTGCACCCGCCGCCGCGACATGCGCCGGGCCAGTGTGATGCCGTGCGCGTCGAGCCCGTCGAGTCCATCGATCGCCGGCTCGCCCGACAACGTCGGCTCGGTCTGCTGGCGCGCGGCGTGGGCGCTCGGCTCCTCGCGCTCGCCATCGGGCACCGCCCGTTTCGGGCCGGCGCGGCGGGCCTGCCACGCACCGTGGGCGACGACGCCGGCGAGGACGATGCCGCCGAGCGATGCGAGGGCAACCGTGAGGGTGCTCACGTCGCTCAGGCCGCCTCGGCAAGGCGAAGCGCCCCGGGCATGTCGACCGTGACGATGCGCGATACGCCCTGCTCCTGCATGGTCACCCCGATGAGCTGGCCGGCCATCTCCATCGCGATCCGGTTGTGGCTGATGAAGAGGAACTGCGTCACCGCCGACATCTCGCTGACGAGGGCGCAGTAGCGCTCGGTGTTGGCGTCGTCGAGCGGCGCATCGACCTCGTCGAGCAGGCAGAACGGCGCCGGGTTGAGCTGGAAGATCGCGAACACCAGGGCGATCGCGGTGAGCGCCTTCTCGCCGCCCGAGAGCAGGTGGATCGAGCTGTTCTTCTTGCCCGGCGGCTGTGCCATCACCTGCACGCCGGCATCGAGGATCTCGTCGCCGGTCATCACCAGGCGTGCCGTGCCGCCGCCGAAGAGGGTCGGGAACATGCGACCGAAATGGTCGTTGACCTGGTCGAAGGTGGCGCCGAGCAGCTCGCGCGTTTCGATGTCGATCTTGCGGATGGCGTCTTCCAGGGTCGCCATCGCCTCGCCGAGATCGGCGTTCTGCGCATCGAGGAAGGTCTTGCGCTCCTGTGCCGAAGCGAGCTCGTCGAGCGCCGCGAGGTTGACCGCGCCGAGCGACTCGATCTCGCGGTTCAGGGCATCGATCCGACCCTGCAGCCCGGCGAGCCTGATGCCGCCCTGCTCGATGCGGGCGGCGATGGCGTCGCGGTCGGCACCGGCGGCCTCGAGTTGCTCGAGGTACTGGGCGCCGCCCAGCTGCGCCGCCTGCGCCTCGAGCTGCAGCGCGCCGACCCGGTCGCGCAGCGGCGCGAGCGACTGCTCGTGGCCGAGGCGTTCCTCGTCGGCTCGGCGCAGCCGAATCGAGAGGTCGTCGTAGACGCTGCGCTTGTCGCCCAGCGTCCGCTCGCGCTCCAGCTGGGCAGCGAGCGCGAGCTGCAGCTGCTCCTGGGCGGCGGCATCGGTGAGTCGCTCGAGCTCGGCGGCGAGCTCGGCATCGGCGGCGAGATTGGCGTCGAGCTGCTGGCGCGCCGTCTCGATCGCGCGTTCGAGCTCGGCACGGCGGGCGCCGAGCGAACGCAGCTCGAAGGCCGCCTCCTGCGCCTGGCGTTCGAACGCGCGCAGCGCCTCGCCGGCGGCAGCGAGCGCGCCTTCGGCCGCGCGCACGGCTTCATCGAGCGTGGCGTGGCGCTCCTGCGCCTCGGCGAGCTCGGCGTCGAGCTCGTCGAAACGGCGCGCGCCGCGGGACCGCCGCTCGGTGAGCTCGGCCAGGTCGGCATCGAGGCCAGCACGCTCGCCGCCGATCTGCTCGCGGCGCTGACTGGTCTGCTCCGCGAGCTGCGTCAGGCGCAGCAGCTCGACGTGGGCGCGATGCGCTGCCGACTGCGCCGCCGCGTCGGTCGCCGCGACTTCGCAGCGCACGAGGCGACCGCGCGACTCCTCGGCGATCAGGGCCTGGGCCCGGGTCTGCCGCTCGAGGTTCTCGATCTCCTGGGCACGGGCCAGCAAGCCCGCCTGCTGCGAGTCGGGCGCGTAGAAGGCAACGGCGAACTGGCTGACGGCGTGGCCCTCGCGCGTCATGAGCACTTCGCCGTGCGT
>JBBRFB010000063.1:0-19369 GCA_038225015.1 Burkholderiales bacterium | reverse complement strand
ACCGCGCCACCCGTACACGCAGGCGCTGCTGAAGTCGGTGCTGACGCCGGAGCCGGGCCTCGGCGTGCCCGACACCGGCCTCGGCCTCGCGTTCCCGGACCCGCTGAACCCGCCGCCCGGCTGCCCGTTCCACCCACGCTGCCCGCAGCGCCTGCCGGAGTGCAGCAGCATCGTGCCGCTCTTGACCCGCGACGCCCTCGGCGCGGTCTCGTGCCATCTCGTCACGCCGATAGAGACGACCGTCGCGATGCCTGGATCGTCCGTCGCAACGACCGTCGATGCAGGCGCGCGCTGAGCGAACCTCTTTTCCGGAAGGACTCCACATGACCCGCTCCGCAGCCATTACCCGCGCTGGTGCGCACTTCGATTCGGGCGCGTTCCGCGCCACGCTGGCGAGTCGCATCGCGCGGCCCACCGAGAGCCAGAACCCGGACCGCGCCGACGTGCTCGCGGCCTACCTCGCAGAAGAGATCCAGCCGGCGTTCGAGGCGATGGGTTTCGAGTGCCGCACGCTGACGCATCCGCGCGCGAAGGCGCCGTTCCTGTTCGCGCAGCGTCTGGAGGACCCCGCCCTGCCGACCGTCCTCGGCTACGGCCATGGCGACGTGATCCGCGGCCTCGAACGCGAATGGAAGGAAGGCCTCTCGCCCTGGAAGCTGACCGAGCGCGACGGCCGTTGGTACGGCCGCGGCATCGCCGACAACAAGGGCCAGCACTCGATCAACATGCAGGCGATGGCCAACGTGCTCGCCGAGCGCGGCCGCCTCGGCTTCAACGCCAAGTACCTGATCGAGATGGGCGAGGAGACCGGCTCGCCAGGCCTGCGCGAGCTCTGCAGCGAGCATCGCGAGCTCTTCGGCGCCGACCTCCTCGTCGCCTCCGACGGCCCGCGCCTGCGCGCCGACCGGCCGACGATCTTCCTTGGCTCGCGCGGCAGCTTCAACTTCGACCTCAGCATCGAGGCGCGCGCCGGCGGCCACCACTCGGGCAACTGGGGCGGCCTGATCTCGAACCCAGGCATCCAGCTCGCGCACGCGATCGCGAGCATTTCATCGCCAACCGGGCAGATCCGCATCCCCGAGTGGGTGCCGGCCGAGCTGCCGGACTCGGTGCGGCGCGCGCTCGCCGACTGCGAGGTGGACGGCGGCGCCGATGGCCCGACGATCGAACCCTGGTGGGGCGAGCCGGGCCTCTCGCCGGCCGAGCGCGTGTTCGGCTGGAGCTCGTTCGAGGTGCTCGCCTACAAGACCGGCAACCCCGACACGCCGGTCAACGCGATCCCGCCGCGCGCCTGGGCGCGCTGCCAGCTGCGCTTCGTCGTCGGCATCGACCCGGAGCAGATCCTGCCGGCACTGCGCCGCCACCTCGACCGCCACGGCTTCCCGATGGTCCAGGTGGCCGCGACGCGCGAGGAGATGTTCCACGCGACCCGCATCGACCCGGAAGATCCCTGGGTGCAATGGGCCGTGAAGTCGATCGCCGAGACCAGCGGCAAGAAGCCCGCGGTGCTGCCGAACCTCGGTGGCTCGCTGCCCAACGACATCTTCACCGACGTGCTCGGCCTGCGTACGGTGTGGGTGCCGCACTCCTATCCCGGCTGCTCGCAGCATGCGCCGAACGAGCACCTGCCGCCCGAGGTGCTGCGCGAGGGCCTCGGCATCATGACCGGTCTCTACTGGGACCTCGGCGCCGGAGGCACGCCATGAATGCCCGCTACGCCTGCTTCTGCGAGCTCGGTGACCTGCTCGGCGCAAGCGACTTCCTGCGCGAGACCCGGCACCACCTGCACCGCAACCCGGAGCTGTCGTTCCAGGAGGTGGCCATCTCCGCGCTGGTCGCCGAGCGGCTCGACGAGTGGGGCTACGACGTCACGCGCCACGTCGGCGGCCACGGCGTCGTCGGCACGCTGAGGGCCGGCGACGGCGCGCGCAGCGTTGCGGTGCGAGCCGACATGGACGCGCTGCCGATCACCGAGGAATCAACGACGCCGCACGCGAGCCGCGTCGCCGGCACGATGCACGCGTGCGGCCATGACGGCCACACGACGATGCTGCTCGGCGCGGCGCAGCAGCTGGCGGCGACGCGCCGCTTCTCCGGCACCGTGCACCTCGTGTTCCAGCCCGCCGAGGAAGCTGGCGAAGGCAGCGGCGCGCAGCGCATGCTCGCCGACGGCCTCTTCGAGCGCTTTCCGTGCGACGCGATCTTCGGCCTGCACAATCATCCCGGCTATCCGGCCGGCACGTTCATGTTCGGCACCGGCCCCTTCATGTCGGCATCGGACACCGCGCGCATCGTCGTGCGCGGCCGCGGCGGCCACGCGGCGCGTCCGCACCTCGCGGTCGACCCGGTGCTGATCGCGGGCAGCCTGATCATGGCGCTGCAGACCGTGGTCTCACGCAACATCGACCCGACACAGACCGCGATCGTCACCGTCGGCGCCGTGCATGCCGGCGTCGCAGCCAACGTGATCCCCGAATCGGCGACGCTCGAGCTGAGCATCCGCTCGTTCGATGCCGCGGTGCGCGACACGCTGCAGCAGCGCATCACCGAGCTCGTCACCGCGCACGTGCAGGGCTATGGCGGCACGGTCGAGATCGCCTACCGGCGCGGCTACCCGGTCCTCGTCAACAGCGACACCGAGACCGCGCTCGCGCGCGCGGTCGCCGAGGAACTGGTCGGCTCCGGCCGGGTCACCGCGCCGTTCGGCCCGGTGACCGGCAGCGAAGACTTCGCCTACTACCTGCAGCACAAGCCCGGATGCTTCCTGCGCATCGGCAACGGGGAGGACTGCCCGATGTTGCACAACGCGAAGTACGACTTCGACGACCGCAACCTCACGGTGGGCGCGGCGTACTGGACGCGCCTGGTCGAGCGGTTTCTGGATCAAGGTCAGGCGGAGAACGGCTGAGGAACACGGGTCGAATGGGGACTGGGCCAACGTCGAACCTGACGCCGTCCGGAAGATAGCCGGGCCGCCGCGTCGCCGGTCGTCCTCAATCGAGGAGCATCCCCGCAAGCCGCGAGCGGACGATGACCTCGGCCTCGGCCATGATGCGGTCGACCAGAGACTGCACCGTCGGCACGTCGTGGATCAGCCCGGCCACCATGCCGCAGCTCCAGGCGCCGGCGTCCATGTCGCCTTGCTGCATGACTCGCGGGTAGACGCCGCCGACGAGCTCGCGGATGTCGGCGATGGTGAGGCCCGGACCCTTCGCGCCTTCGATCTCGAGGATGCGATCGACCGCCGGGTTGGCGAGCACGCGCTCGGTATTGCGCAGGCCGCGCATGATCAGCCGGGTGTCGAGCTCGCTCGCCGCCACGAGGGCCTGCTTGACGTTGTCGTGCACCGGTGCCTCGCGGGTGGCGATGAAGCGTGTGCCCATGTTCATGCCGTCGGCGCCGAGCGCGAGGGCGGCGACCAGCGAGCGTCCGTCGGCCATGCCGCCCGACGCGACGAACGGAATCGTCAGCTCCTCGGCGGCGCGCGGCAGGAGGATGAAGTTCGGCACGTCGTCTTCGCCGGGGTGGCCGCCGCACTCGAAGCCGTCGACGCTTACCGCGTCGCAGCCGATCCGCTCGGCCTTCAGCGAATGCCGCACCGACGTGCACTTGTGGATGACCTTGATCCCGCCGGCCTTCAGAGCCGCCATGTAGGGCTCGGGGCTGCGACCCGCGGTCTCGACGATCGTGACGCCGCCTTCGATGATGGCGGCGATGTACTCCGGGTACGGCGGGTTGGCGAAGCCGGGCAGGAAGGTGAGGTTGACGCCGAACGGCTGTTCGGTCATGGCCCGGCAGCGCGCGATCTCGCGCGCCAGGGCTTCCGGCGTCGGTTGCGTCAGGCCGGTGAGGATGCCGAGGCCACCGGCATTGGAGACCGCGGCGGCCAGCTCGGCCAGGCCGACGAAGTGCATCCCGCCCTGGATGATCGGATGGCGGATGCCGAACAGCTCGGTGATGCGGGTCTTCATGGCGGTGGTTCCAGGTGGGCCTCGAGTGGCGGAGGGGCGCGGTGGCTCAGGCGCCGCTCGCGGCGAATGCGGCCAGCGCCGCCCGGGCGATGCCGTCGCCATGCTCCTGGACGAAGTGGCCGCCCTCGGTCACTTCGAGCGGCGGCGGGCAGCCGCGAATCTGGCTGCGCAGGAGGCGCATGGCTGGCGGCCCGAGAACGGGGTCCTGCATGCCGACCGCCATGAAGGAAGCGCCGTCCCACGCGGCTCCCCACCACTGCCTCGCCTCGCGCGACAGCGCCGCGCCGTCGGCGTCGGGTCGGTCGGGCACGAGGTTCGGGAAGCGCCGCACGCCGGCCTTGTAGCGCGCGTCGGGAAATGGCGCCCCGTAGGCCGCGGCCTCGGCTGCCGCCAGGCCGGGCACGGCGCGCTGCATCAGCGCGGCGACGTCCATGTCGGGCTGGCGGTTGGAAAAGGCACGCCAGTCGGTGAAGCCCTGGCCGAGCGGCATGTCGCCGGTGCCGAGTGCCGTGTTCATGACGATCAGACGGCGCACGATGCCGGGAAGCGCCATCGGCAAGGTCAGGCCGAGCAGGCCGCCCCAGTCCTGCACGACGAGCGTGACGTTCGTCAGCGCCAGCGAGCGCACGAAGGCGAGCAGCAGGTCGCGGTGCCGGGTGAAGGTATAGAAGCCTTCGTCCTCGGGCTTGTCGGAACGGCCGAAGCCGAGGAAGTCGGGGGCCACGACCCGCTGCCCGGCGCCGACGAAGACCGGCAGCATCCGCCGGTACAGGTAGCTCCAGGTCGGCTGGCCGTGCAGGCACAGCACCGTCGCGTCGGCGTCAGCCGGGCCCTCGTCGAGGTAGTGCACACGCAGGCCCTGGAAGCCGGGGAGGGCGTCGGTGTAGTGCGGCTCCCACGGGTACCCCGGCAGGGAGGCGAAACGCGTATCGGGTGTTCGCAGGACGCCGGCGAGCGGGCCCGGCTTGGCCGCCGTCATGACGCAGCGCCAGAGCGGGTCGCCGCGGCGGCGGTCTCGGCAACGAAGCCCTGACGGCCGGCGAGGCCGGGCCACGAATACACTTCCATCATCGTCGCGGGTCCTTGGCGTCGCCCCGGGCGACTCTAATGGAACGGAGGGCGCCATGCTCGAGTCGTTGAAGGGCTTCTTCGCCAACCAGGGGCTCGGCCCCGATTTCGCCGACGTGTCGGCATGGGCGAAGCAGCACGGCCACGTCTTCAAGCGCGAGCGTGACGGCCGCGGCTTCGTCGTCGACGGCGGCCCCGAAGGGATGCGCTGGCGCCTCGAGTGGGGTCCGTCGCAGCGCCCCTACATCAGCGGCCACGAGCTGCGGCTGCGCATGGATCTGCGCCTGCCGCCCGACCTGCAGATGCTGATGCTCTCGAAGCCCCTCATGGAAGCGCTCGAGAAACAGGCCTTCGAGAAGTTCACCGAAAGCAACCAGACCGAGATGGGAAGCGCCACGCCCGAAGAGACGCGCTGGCTGGTGCTGTTTCCGAAGATCCAGATCGACGGCTCCCGCCTCGTGCGGTCGGCGTTCGGTGGCGTCTCGAGCCTGCCGCACGAAGGGCCGGCCTGGCTCGAGGGGCCGCTGGGCCATGCCCTCGATCGTGCCGCGGGAACGCTGCTGCAATCGAAGCCGCCGTTCGTGCTGATGACCCTGCGCGGCAAGGTCTACCTGCGCATGCAGATGACGAGCGCGGACGCGACCGACGTCGCCGCGGCGCTGGTGCTGTTCGAGATCGCCGGCGCCGAGGCGCTCCGGGTCGCCCGGGCGCGCGGCGACGAACCGGTGAGCTGGAGCTCGACGCTGTCGACGGCGTGGCAGAGCAGCCTGCCGGGGTACCTTCCGGGCAAGAAGTAGCGGGGCCGCGCCGGCACGGGTCCACCGACACCGCGCCGGCCGATGCCGCTCAGCCGTGCTTGCCGAGCTCGATCTTGGCGATGGCGTTGCGGTGCACCTCGTCAGGGCCGTCGGCGAAGCGCAGGGTGCGCGCGCCGGCGTAGAAGTCGGCGAGCGGGAAATCGCCGCAGACGCCGCCGCCGCCGTGCACCTGAATCGCCCAGTCGATCACCTGGCAGGCCATGTTCGGCGCCACCACCTTGATCATCGCGATCTCGGCCTTGGCCGCCTTGTTGCCGGCCACGTCCATCATCCAGGCCGCCTTCAGCGTCAGCAGGCGCGCCATGTCGATCTGGCAGCGCGCCTCGGCGATGCGCTCGCGCGTCACGCCCTGTTCGGCGATGGTGCGGCCGAAGGCGACGCGCGAGGTGGCGCGCTTGCACATCAGCTCGAGCGATCGCTCGGCCAGCCCGATGAGGCGCATGCAGTGGTGGATGCGCCCCGGCCCGAGCCGACCCTGCGCGATCTCGAAGCCGCGGCCCTCCCCGAGAAGGATGTTCGAGGTCGGCACGCGCACGTTCTCGAACAGCACCTCCATGTGGCCGTGCGGCGCGTCGTCGTAGCCGAACACCGAGAGCGGCCGCAGGATCGTCACGCCCTTCGTGTCGACGGGAACGAGCACCATCGATTGCTGCGAATGACGCGGCGCGTCGAAGTCGGTCTTGCCCATGAAGATGAAGATCTTGCAGCGCGGGTCGCCGGCGCCGCTGGTCCACCACTTGCGGCCGCTGATGACGTATTCGTCACCCTGGCGTTCGATCTTCGACTCGATGTTGGTCGCGTCCGACGAGGCGACCGCTGGCTCCGTCATCGCGAAGGCGCTGCGGATCTTGCCGTCGAGAAGCGGTTGCAGCCACTTTTCCTTGTGCTCGGCCGCCCCGTAGCGCTCGATCGTCTCCATGTTGCCGGTGTCGGGCGCCGAGCAGTTGAATACCTCGCTCGACCAGGGCACGCGGCCCATGATCTCGGCGAGCGGCGCGTAGTCGCCGTTCGAGAGCCCGAAGTCGCGGCCGCTCCCCTTCGAGCCCTTGCCGCCGGCCGTCGGCGGCAGGAAGAGGTTCCAGAGGCCCTCGGCGCGCGCCTTCGGCTTGAGTTCCTCGATCGTCTGCAGCGGTGTCCAGCGCTTGCCGGCTTTCGTGTTCGCCTCGATCTCCTCGTCGTAGCGTTTCTCCGCGGGGTAGATGTGCTGGTCCATGAAGCGCAGCAGCTGCACCTGCAGCTCCTGCGTGCGTGGTGAGAAATTGAAGTCCATGCGGTGTCTCCGGTAAAAGGGGAAGGGCGCGCGCGTTTCGCTGCGCGCATCGGGGTCAGGCCTGCTGGGCGATGCGCCAGCCCATCTCGGCGAGCGGCCGGGCGCCGGCCGCCGACTGCCGGGCCTGCGCGCTCGAGGCAGTGCCGGCCTCGACGCGCTTGGCGATGCCTTGCAGGATGCCGGCAATGCGAAAGAGGTTGTAGGCGAGATAGAAATTCCAGTCGGCCATCACCGCATCTGGATTGGCGCGGCCGGTGCGTTCGCAATAGCGGCGAACGTATTGCTTCTCGGAAGGGATGCCGAGCGCGGCATGGTCGAGCCCGCCGATGCCGCGGAACGATCCCGGCGGAATGTGCCAGGCCATGCAGTGGTAGCTGAAGTCGGCAAGGGGGTGGCCGAGCGTCGAGAGCTCCCAGTCGAGCACGGCGATCACCCGTGGCTCGTCGGGCGCGAAGACGAGGTTGTCGAGTCGGTAGTCGCCATGCACCACGCTCACCTGCGTGTCGTCGCGGGCGCTGGCCGGTATGTGGCCGGGCAGCCATTCGATCAGCCGATCCATCGCCTCGATCGGCTCGGTGATGGAGGCCAGGTACTGCTTGGTCCAGCGCCCGATCTGACGTTCGAAGTAGTTCCCCGGCTTGCCATAACCGGCAAGGCCGATCGCCTTCGGATCGACGCAGTGAAGCGCGGCGATGACGCGGTTCATCTCGTCGTAGATGGCGGAGCGGCCGGCGCGATCGATCGCCGGCAGCGACTGGTCCCAGAGGACGCGGCCCTCGGCGAACGACATGACGTAGAAGGCCCGCCCGATGACGCTCTCGTCCTCGCAGAGGACGTGCATGACCGGCACCGGCACCGGGCTTGCCGCCAGCGCCTGCATGACGGTGAATTCGCGGTCGACCGCGTGCGCCGACGGCAGCAGCCGGGCCGCGGGCCCCGGCTTGGAGCGCATCACGTAGGCGTGGCCCGGCGTCAGCAGCTTGTAGGTCGGGTTCGACTGGCCGCCCTTGAACTGCTCGACCGTCAGCGGGCCGGCGAAGCCGGGCAGGTGTGCCTTCAGGTAACGCTCGAGCGCACCGGTATCGAAGGCGTGCTGCTCGGCGACCGGCTTGGTGCCGACGTTGGCTTCCGGGGTGGTCATCCGGCCATTGGAATCGCTCGCGTCGCCACCTGCAATCAGCGCCGACCCGGACCCGGCGGCGTCGCCTAGCGACTCGCCAGCGCGAGCAGCTTGTCTCGCGACAAGACGACCAGGCGCGTCGGCTCGATGCGCACGATGCCCTCGCGCTCGAAGCCCTTCAGCTCCTGGTTGACGCGCTGGCGCGAGGCGCCGAGCAACTGGGCGATGTCTTCCTGGGCGAGCTGCAGGCCGATCCGGATCTCGTCGCCCTGCTCGACCCCATAGCTGCGCGCCAGCAGCAGGATCTGCTTGGCGAGCCGGGCCCCGAGCGGGCGCGTGTTCAGATCCTCGACCGCATCGAAGAGCAGGCGCAGTCGACGGCAGTTGAGGCGCAGCAGTGCGTCGTAGAGCTCGACGTGGCGAGACAGGAGCTGGCGGAAATCGGCGCCGCGCACCGCGAGCAGCGTCGTCTCGCCGTGGGCATGCCCGTCGTGCGTTCGCGGCATGCCGTCGAAGAGGGCGATGTCGCCGAACCATGTGCCCGGCTCGACGTAGGTGAGGGTGACCTGCTTGCCCGACAGCGACACAGAGCTGACGCGCACAGCGCCGAGGGCCACGCCCACCCAGTCCTCGGCCCGCGCGCCGCGCGCCGCGAGCATGGCGCCGTCGCGAAGCCGGCGCACCCCTGCGCACGCCAGGATGGCCGCCCGCAGCGGTTCGGAGAGTCTTGAAAACCATGGGCCCGAGTCGATGTTCGCCTGCTCGACCAGTGTAAGAACAGGGTGGGCCATGATCAGTCGCTGACGTGACAGCGGTCGCGAAGTCCGTGCATCGCGACGATGCGCCTGGCTTCAGCGAAAGCGCGGTGCGCGCTTGTCGAAGAAAGCCTGCAGGCCCTCGGCCCCGTTGGCGTCGAACAGGGCGTCGAGGAAGTGGTCGCGCTCGGCCGCGAGCTGCGCCGAAAGCGCCGCGCCGCTCGCCTGCTGCAACAGCTCCTTGGCGCTGGCGATCGCGTTCGCCGCCATCGTGGAGAGCTGGCCGGCGAGGCGAAGCGCCGCGTCGAAGGCCGCGCCTGGCGCCGTCACCTCGCTGACGATGCCGTGCGCGGCAAGGGTGGCAGCCGAGGTCGGCTCGGCCAGCCAGAGAAGGCGCTGGGCGAGCTGTCGCGGCAGGGCCCGGGCCAGGTTCCAGGTCGCGCCGCCATCCGGCGAGAGGCCGACCTTCGCGTAAGACATCGTGAACGACGCGTCCTCGGCGGCGACGACGAGATCGCAGGCGAGCGCGATCGAAAAACCGGCACCGGCGGCGGCGCCTTCGACCGCGGCGATGACCGGCTTCGGGCAAGCCCGGATCGACTCGATGAAGTGGTGCAGCTGCTCGAGCATGCGGCGCTGCGCGTCGCGGCCGTCGGCACGCCGCTCGGCAAGGCCCATCAGGTTGCCTCCGGCGCAGAAGTGATTGCCGTCGCCGCGCAGCACGATCGCGCGCACGTCGGGGTTGGACTCGGAGACGCCGAGCGCCTCGATGCCGGCAGCGACGACCTGAGGCGACAGCGTGTTGCGCGTCGGCGGTTCGCTGATGGTCAGCACCAGCACATCGCCACGTCGTTCGGTCTGCAGCTCAGACGGCATCGGCAGGCCTCTCCCGTCGCGGCACCCGGCTCCGGGTGTAAGGACTCGGCAACATTCACGGAATTGTGTCACGCAGGGCCGCTGCTCGAGGCGCCCGGAAGGCAGCGCCGGCAGATGTGCGTGCTAGAGTGATTTGCACCCTCAGCCACGCATGCGAAGCGCCACTTTCCTCCTCCTGCTCTGCGCTGCGCTCGTGGCCGCTTCGCCGACCGCGCAGGCGATGGGATTCGCTCGCAGCACGACCGCGACGACGCTCGGCAGGCCGCTTGATTTCGCCGCCGTCGTGCGTCTCGACGCCGACGAATCGGTCGGCCGCGAATGCGTCGGCGCCGACGTCATCGTCGGCGACGCCATGCTGCCGTCGACCGCGGTCCGCGTCACGCTCGAGCCGATGGCCGATCCGGCCCTGCGCAGCGTGCGTGTGACCACAACCACCCCGATCGACGAACCGGTCGTCACCGTGGACGTGCGCGTCGGCTGCGGCTCGAAGATGTCGCGCCGCTTCGTCAGCTTCATCGACCCGCCGCTGCTCAACCTGGCCCATGCGGCGCCGGTCGACGTCGAGGCGATGCCGGCGCAGCGATTCGACAGCCGGGTCGTTTCGGTGGTCGAGGCGGCCCGGCGGCGCCCCGCAGCCCGCGGGGTCGTCGATGCCGGCAGCCGCGCGTCGATGTCGACGTCGACGCGGCGCCATGGCCGGCGAGTCGCCCGTCATCGGGCCGTCGGGCACCGCATGGCCGCGGCGACGCGGCTGGCGCCAGCGCCCGACGCGGCCGGCAGGGAGCGGACACCAACGCGACTGGCCACCGCCGGCGAGCCTGCCGCGCCTGCTGGGGGCGGCGCTCGCGCGGCCCGCCTTCGTCTCGACGCCCCGCAGCTCGCGCCGACGGCTTCGGCCTCGGCCGCCCACTCGGCGCAGGCGCCGGAGTGGGTGGCGCCCGCGGCGGCCGACGCGAGCAGCGCTGCATCGGCCGCGCTGGCGCGCGAGCGCGAGCGCATCCAGACCCTGGAAGCGGGGCTGGCCGCCCTGCGCAACGATTCCCTCGCGACCAAGCGAACCGTCGCCGGCCTGCAGGCGCGCCTGCGCCAGGCCGAAGGCGAGCGCTACGCGAATTGGCTGGTCTTCCTGCTGGCCGGAGTCGCGGCCTTGCTCGCCCTGCTGGTGGCCGCACTCTGGTACCTGCGCCCGCGCCAGCGTCGCAGCAAGCGATGGTTCGATGCCAACGCTGCCCAGAAGGCGGCGGCACGGCGCGGCAATCCGCTTCCCGACGCCGTGGAGCCCCTGGAGGTCCTCTCGCAACCGCATGCGGGGGAGTCGCCGGCGATCTGGCGCAAGGGTCCGCCGAGCGGCCTGCCCACGGCCCCCGCCACCATCGGCGGGCTCGAAGTGACGACCGTGCTCGGCCCGGCGCCGATCGCGCGTCCGTCGGCGGCCGGGTCGGCCGCCGGGACGAGGCTCGAGGAGGAGGCACCTTCCGGCGAGCTGTCGATGGAAGCGCTGATCGACCTGGAGCAGCAGGCAGAATTCTTCGTCGTCCTCGGCCAGGACGAAGCGGCAATCGAGCTGCTCGGCAACTACCTGCGCCGCGGCGACGGTGCCAGCCCGCTGCCCTACCTGAAGCTGCTGGAGATCCACCAGCGCCGGGGCGACGAAGTGGCCTACGAGCAGGTGCGCGCGGCGTTCAACCAGTGTTTCCACGCCCATGCGCCTGACTGGAGCACCGACCTGCACTTCGGTCGCGCGCTCGACGAATACCCGCAGACCGTGGCCCGCCTGCAGGCGCTCTGGCCCACCCCGCTGCAGGCGATGCAGTCGCTCGACGCGCTGCTCTTCAGGCGCGACGCCGCCGCCGACGCGTTCGACTTCCCGGCCTACCGCGAGCTGCTGTTCCTCTACTCGATCGCCCGCGAACTGGCCGGCCACGTGGAGACGGACTTCGGCTCGATCGACCTTTTCCTGCCGCTCGAAGACGCGCCCGCCGCGGCGTCGAACGTCCGCGCAGTGGCCGCCGGCGACGGCGCGCCGGCGTCGACCTACTCGATCGATCTCGACGTCTCGAGCTGGCCGGGCGACGTCGCCGCCGAAGACCTCGTCATCCGCAAGTCGGCGCGCCTGCGCTAGGAACGGCCGGCCCGCGGCGCGGCGCGGCTAGATCCTGGCGAGCCGCGAGGCCGCGAGGTCGAGCGTGTCGTCCTTCTTGGCAAAGCACAGGCGGGCGATCCGCTGCTCGAAGCCGTCGGCATAGAACGCCGACAGCGGAATCGCCGCCACCCCGGCCTCGACCGTCAGCCAGCGGCAGAATTCGGCCTCGGGCAGGTCGCTCACGGCCGAGTAGTCAACGCACTGGAAGAACGTGCCGTCGCAGGGCAGGGCGCGCAGCCGGGTCGTCGCCAGCGCGGCGCGAAAGCGGTCGCGCTTGGCGCGGTAGAAGGCAGGCAGACCCAAGTGGTGCGACGGCTCAGCCAGGTAGGCAGCGATGCCTTGCTGCATCGGCGTGTTCACGGTGAAGACGTTGAACTGGTGGACCTTTCGGAACTCCGCCGTCAGGCTCGCCGGCGCCACCGCATAGCCGACTTTCCAGCCGGTGACGTGGTAGGTCTTGCCGAAGCTCGAGACGACGATGCTGCGGGCGGCGAGCTCGGGAAAGCGCAGCACGCTCTGGTGCTCGCCGTCGTAGACCATGTGCTCGTATACCTCGTCGCTGACGACGATCACGGCCGTGCCGCGCAACAGCTCGGCCAGGCGCAGCATGTCGGCGCGCGACCAGACGCGGCCGCTCGGGTTGTGCGGCGTGTTGACGACGATGGCCCGCGTGCGCGGCGAGAGCGCGGCGGCGATGCGGTCGAAGTCGGGCGCGAAGCTGCCTGGCCGGAGCGGCACGTGCACCGGCGTTGCGCCGCACAGGCGGATGTTCGGGTCGTAGCTGTCGTAGCAGGGGTCGAGCACGATCACCTCGTCGCCGGGGTGGACGACGGCGAGCAGCGCGGTGAAGATCGCCTGCGTCGCACCGGCGGTGACCGTGATCTCGTCGGCCCAGTCGACACGGCGGCCGTACACGGCCTCGACCTTGCCTGCGATGGCCTGGCGAAGCGACGCGAGGCCGGCCATCGGCGGGTACTGGTTCAGTCCCGAGCGCATCGCCGCCTCGACGGCGTCGATCAGCTTCGGGTCGCAGCCAAAGTCGGGAAAGCCCTGGCCGAGATTGACGGCGCCGTGCTCGACCGCGAGCGCCGACATCACCGTGAAGATGGTCGTTCCCACCAGGGGCAGCCTGCTCTGCACCGCAGGCGTCTCGAGGGAAGCCGATGCCGCGTTGGCGGCTGGTGTGGCGTCGGTGGCGGCGTGCTGGCTCATAGCTGGTAGTCCTGGGCGTCGCCGGCGAGCGCCCGCTCGACCAGCGGCCGGGTCAGCCGGTCGGACATCAGCTCGGCGAAGGCGTAGACGAAGTGGCGCAGGTAGGCGCCGCGCTTGAAGGCGACGCGGGCGACGTTCTGGCCGAACAGGTGGCCCACCGGGCGGGCGACGAGATCGGAGCCGGGGGCTTCCTCGCGCATCGCGATCTCGGCGACGATGCCGACGCCCAGGCCGAGCCGCACGTAGGTCTTGATCACGTCGGCATCGATCGCCTCGAGCACGATCGAGGGCGTCAGCTGGCGCGTGGCGAAGGCCTGGTCGATGCGTTTCCTGCCTGAAAACGACGGGTGGTATGAAATGAGCGGCAGCGGCGCCAGGTCTTCGAGCGAGATCCGGTCGACCTGGCTGAGCGGATGCCCCGCCGGCAGCACCAGCACGTGCTGCCATTCGTAGCAGGGCAGGGTGACGAGGCCGGAGAAGTCCTTCAGCGACTCGGTCGCCAGGCCGAAATCGGCGACCTCCTCGTAGACCATCCGGCCGACCTGCTCGGGCGTGCCCTGGTGCAGGCTGATGTTGACCTTGGCGAAGCGCCGGCGCATCTGCGCCACCGGGCCGGGCAGGAAGTAGCGGGCCTGGCTGTGCGTCGTCGCGATGGACAGCGTGCCCGCGTCCTGCTTCGAGTACTCCTCGCCGATGCGCTTCAGGTTGCCGACCTCGCGCAGGATGATCTCGATCGACTTCAGCACCTCGGCCCCGGGCTCGGTGACGCGGCGCAGGCGCTTGCCGTGGCGGGCGAAGATGTCGATGCCGAGCTCGCCCTCGAGCTCGAGGATCGCCTTCGAGACGCCAGGTTGCGAGGTGAAGAGTGCCTTCGCGGTCTCGGTGAGGTTGAGGTCGCGGCGCACCGCTTCCTGGACGAACCTGAATTGATGGAGGTTCATGACACGGGGATCGGATGAAGCGGCGGATTATTCATCGAGCGCGGCCTGCCTCGCCGCCCGGGCCATGGCCTCGATCACGAGGACGCTTTCGCCGACGGCGCGGTGCAGCCTGAGGTCGACCCCGGGGTAGGCGGCGCGCAGGCCGTCGAGCAGCGCCGGCAGGTCGTGGCGCACGTGGCCGCCGCTGCCGAGAAAGAGCGGCACGACGTCGATCCGCCCGGCACCCTCGGCCGCCAGCAGGGCGACGGCCTGGCCGAGGTCGGGGCGCATCAGCTCGAGAAAGGCGAGGACGACGGGGCGGTCGGGCACGTCGTGGCGCAGCCGCTCGGCGACCGCCGCGAACGGCTCGACCCAGCGCGGATCGCGCGCGCCATGCGCGAAGAGGACCGTCGCCGCCTTCACCGGTTGCGGACCAGCCAGCCGAACGCGGCCAGCGACAGCAGCAGGTAGACGGCGCCCGGCGTCGCCGCCACCACCCAGGGCGTCCAGTTGCCGAGCAGGCCGAGGTGGCGAAAGACGTTGTTGAGGAGGACGAAGCTCACACCCAGCATGATGCCCGCGAACACCTTCAGGCTGACGCCGCCGGCGCGCGCCTGCAGGTAGGCGAACGGCAGCGCCAGGCCGACCATGACCAGGCAGGCGAACGGATAGAGCGCCCGTTTCCAGAACTGGATCTTCTGCAGCTGCGCGGCCTGCTCGTTGTCGGAAAGGTGACCGATGTAGCGCCAGAGCTCGAGCGTCGACATGGTCGTCAGCGGCAGCACGGCGGCGGCGACGACGTCGGGCGAGAGCGAGCTCGGCCAGTCGAGGGTGGCCAGGTGCTCGTCTTCGACGCGGGGCTCGGTACCGGCGGCGATCCAGCGCGTCACGGTCACGTCGCGCAGGGCCCAGGTGCCGTTTCGCCCGACCCGGGCCTCCTTCGCCGCGGTCCGGGACAGCAGCCGGCCGTCGGCGTCGAATTCGAAGATGCGCACCGACTGCAGTTCCGAGCCGCCTTCGGCCGAGCCGACGTTGATCGAGTAGCTGCGCTCGCCGGCGGCGGTCTTCTCGTGGTCGCGGATCCAGGCCCCGGCCCGGTCGAGCTTGACGCCGCCGCGGAAGGCAGCGCGCAAATCGCTTGCGAAGCGCTCGGTGAACGGCGCGCCGTAGTCGCCGACGGCGAAGGTGAAGGCGCCGAAGATGAGCGCCAGGCTGGTGAGCAGCCAGAGCGCCCGCCCCGGCCCCAGCCCGCCGGTGCGAAGAATCGTGTACTGCGAGGTCTGGGCCAGACGGGCCAGCGCGTAGATCGTGCCGATCAGCACCGCGATCGGCATCAGCTCGTAGAGGTGTGCCGGCGCCAGCAGCAGCGAGTACACCGCGGCGTGCAGGGCCGTGTAGCCGTGGCTGCCGACATCGCCCAGCTCGTCGACGAAATCGATGAAGAAGAAGAGGGCGAGAAACGCCAGCGCCACGAATGCGACGGCCGAGACGATGTCGACGTAGAAGAGACGCCGGACGGTCCTCATCCCGCTGCCATCGCCTCGCGGCGGCGGCGCCGGCGTCGCCGCCGCGGTGCCAGACCGCGGCCGGTCGCGTGCTCGCGCCACCAGAGCAGGGCCAGGGCGAGCGAGAACGCGCCGCCATGAATGAGGAGCAGGGCCGACCCCAAGGCGAGCTTGCCGTTGGCCACCCACGCCTGGCTGAGATTGACGAAGTTGTAGTAGACGAAGAAGCCCATCAGCGCGAAGAGCAGGTTCCAGTTGCCGGCGTGGCGCGGATTAGAGGCCGACATGCCGATGCCCAGCAGCAGCAGGTTGGCGGCACCGAGCACGAGGCCCAGCCGCCAGGCGAGCTCGCCCTGGTTTGGCGCCGTCGGCTCGCGCAGGAGTTCGGCGGTGGGCAAGGCCTTCGGCGGCAGCTGGCCGGGGGCGGCGAGCGTGCGGTCGCCGGCAAGCGAGCGGAACGACTCGAAGCGCGACAGCGTCTTCTCGCCGCTTTGCCGGTTCTGCTCGTTGCGCTGTCCCTCGCGCAGGACGATGAAGCGGCCGTCGGCGTCGGACTCGACGCGGCCGCTGCGCGCGGTGGTGACGGAATCGACCGGGTCGCGGGAGCCGAAGACGATGACGTTGCGGCCGCTCGACGGGTCGCTCGCGTCGCCCTCGAAAAAGAAGGTTCGCTGGCCGTCGCCCGAGGTCTGGAATTGGCCGGGAGCGACGCGGGAAAGGTCGGAGCGGCGATTGAACTGGTCTTTCAGCTCGGCGCTGCGCTGGTTCTCCCAGGGCCAGACGAAGAGGGCCAGCAGCGCGATCAGCAGCAGCACCGGCCAGCTCGTGCGCAGCACCGGGCGAACGAAGCGGTTCAGCGGCACGCCGCTGGCGAACCAGATCGTCATCTCGCTGCCGCGGTACATGCGCGAGAGCGTCGCGACGACGGCGACGAAGAGCGACAGCGCCAGCATCGTCGGCAGATGGCCGAGGGCGATGTAGGCGAGCAGGAGCATCACGTCCTGCGGCGAGATCCGCCCGACCGCCGCCTGGCCGAGGTTGCGGATGAACATGATGGTCAGGACGATGGTCACGATGACGACCAGCGTCGCACCGAAGTTGCGCGCCAGCTCTCGACGCAAAGTGGAATCGAATAACATCGTTCGCTGCCTGAACTCTCTAGGGAATTATGGACGTACGTCACCACATCGCTGCCTCTGCGGCCCTGGCCGGGATCGGGGTAGATGGTCTCGTGATCGTCGTCGTCGCGGGCGCTGTCGACGCTGCCCTGCCGGTGCCGCTCGCGGCGCTGCTGTCGCAGGCCGTCGTCGACGGCGACCTCGTCCTCACGAAGGGCAAGACGCTCTACCTGCATCGCCCCGCCGGCGTCGCAGCACGCCGCGTCGTCTTCACGGTGGCGGCCGACGCGTCGGCGAAGGCCTTCCGGGCCGCGCTCGCCGCCGGGCTCGGCCTCCTCAAGACAAGTGGCGCGAAGACGATCGCCATCGCCCAGGCGGGCAGCGGCCGGCTCGGCGAGGCGCATGCCGAGATGGCGGCCCTCGCGGTTGCCGACGCCTGCTATCTCTATCGCCACAGCAAGCCGAGCGCGCCGCCGGCCTGGGCTCCGAGCGAGGTCAGCCTCTGCTGCGCCAAGGCCGACGTCAAGGCCATCGACCAAGGCCTCAAGCGCGGCGCCGCCGTGGCTGCCGGCGTCACCCTCGCGCGCGAGCTCGCCAACCGGCCGGGCAACCAGTGCACGCCGACCTGGCTCGGCCAGCAGGCGAAGAAGATCGGCAAGGAGTTCGACCTCGACGTCGAGGTGCTCGATCGCAAGGATGTCGAAAAGCTCGGCATGGGCGCCTTCCTCGCCGTCGCCCAGGGCTCGGACGAGCCGCTTCGCTTCATCGTCGCGCGCTACCAGGGCGCGGGCAAGTCGGTGCCGCCGGTCGTCCTCGTCGGCAAGGGCATCACCTTCGACACCGGGGGCATCTCGATCAAGCCGTCCGGCGAGATGGACGAGATGAAGTTCGACATGGGCGGTGCCGCGAGCGTGCTCGGCACGTTGCGCGCGATCGCGATGCTGAAGCCGCGGCTCAATCTCGTCTGCCTCGTTCCGACCTGCGAGAACATGCCGAGCGGGCGGGCCGTGAAGCCGGGCGACGTGGTCACCAGTCTGTCGGGGCAGACGGTGGAGATCCTGAACACCGACGCCGAGGGCCGGCTCATCCTCTGCGACGCCCTGACCTACGCCGAGCGCTTCTCGCCGCAGGTCGTGGTCGACGTCGCCACGCTGACGGGCGCCTGCGTCATCGCCCTCGGCCACCATCATTCGGGGCTGTTCAGCGCCGACGAGGCGGTGGCCTCCCGCATGCATGCCGCCAGCCTCGCGGCACTCGACCCGTGCTGGCGGATGCCGCTTGACGAGGAATACGACGAGGCGTTGAAGAGCAACTTTGCCGACATGGGCAACGTCGGCGGCAGGCCGGGCGGCGCGATCACGGCGGCGATGTTCCTGCGCCGCTTCACGTCGAAGTCCCCATGGGCGCATCTCGACATCGCCGGCACCGCGTGGCGCTCGGGCGTGGCCAAGGGCGCGACCGGGCGTCCGGTCGGACTGCTCACGCACTTCGTGCTCGCGCACGCCCGATGAGTCAGCGGTCGGCGGCGGCGGATTGCACGTGACCGAGATCAGCTTTCACGTCAACGTCGCGAGCCCCGCCGGCTACGCGTGCCGGCTGGCGCGCAAGGCGCTCGGGCAGGGCCGGGCGGTCACCGCGACCGGTCCCGCGGCCGTTCTGGCCGAGCTCGATCGGGCGCTGTGGACGTTCTCGCCGGCCGATTTCGTCGCCCACGCCTGGGCTGCGCAGGCCGCCGAGGTGCCGGCGAGCCTGCATGCGAGCACGCTCTGGCTTGCACCCGATCCGGGCGACGCCGCCGAGCACGATGTCCTGGTCAACCTCGGCGACACGGTGCCGCGCGGCTTCGAGTCGTTCGCACGCCTGGTCGAGGTCGTCGGGGCCGACGAATCCGGGCGCCTGGCGGCGCGGGGCCGCTGGAAGGCGTACCGCGACCGCGGCTACCGGGTCGAGTCGCACGAGGCCGCGGCGTGAGCACGGTGCGCCCACCGCCCTCGGGCAGCGTCCCGACGCTGACCGAGGTCGTCGAGTGGCCGCAGGGCCCAGGCGACGGCGAGCCGGTCGCCGAGGGCGATGCCGGCGCCGTCGATCCGCCGACGTATTCCGCGGCGCCGATGGCGGTGACGCCACCCACCTCTGCGGCGCCCGCAATCCCTGCCGCGCCGAACGTGGCCGCGGCGCCGGCGTCGCTTCCCATTCCGGCGCCGGACGCGCTCACCCGCGGCGTCCTGACCGACATCGAACGCCAGGTCGAGCTTCTCCTCGAGGTTCGCCTGCGCGAAGCCCTGGCACCGGTACTGGCACGCGCCGCCGACGCCATGATCCGGGACGCTCGCAAGGAGCTGACCGCGGTGCTGCACGACGTCGTCCGCCGCTCGGTCGCCCAGGAGCTGGCCCGCCGCAACGATCGTTGAAGCTCCGCCGCCCGGCCCCCCGGCGCCGAGGCCGGACGATGGTTGACGGGGAATGCCAGAGTCGACCCGACGATGATTTGAGTTATCGTTTCACGCTTCGGGCGCGCGCATCCCCAGCTCGATCCACTATCCAAAACCGGAGGAATTGCATGCAGATCAAAGCCACCCTCGTCGCCGCGGCT
>JBBRFB010000062.1:0-19557 GCA_038225015.1 Burkholderiales bacterium | reverse complement strand
GTTGATGACCGGCGAACCGAGCATGACATTGTGGGTGACGCCGCGGTCGATGATCACCTTGCGGGAGTAGGGATCAGCGGCCTCGTAGAGCACCTCGGCGGCCTGCGAACGCACGCTCAGTGCCGGGCGCAGCTCGAGCAGTGCGCGCAGGCGGGTGTTCTCCTGCAGCAACTGCTCGGCGCGCGCTGCGTGCTCCGCCTGGCTGGCGAGCGCCGCCCGTGCCGTCTGCTCGTCGCTCAGCGCCTGCGCCAGGCCGCCGGCATAGGCGCGCGCGTCGCCGAGCGCCTCGACGGGCACGAGCAGCGCGCGCTGCAGCGGGTAGAGCATCGTCGCCACGGTCGCGCGAATCGGCTGCGTGATCCGAAAGCGCGCGTCGGCCACCATGAGCAGCAGCGCCAGCGCCGAGCAGAAGCACAGCTTCGTGAGCGCCGACGGGCCCTGGCGAAAGAACGGCGGCGGCGTGTGATCGAGCGTGCCGAGCGCCATCGTCGCGGTCTAGCGGAGTTCGAAGCGCCCGTCGGTCGGCGCCTGGCCGGGGCCCTGAGCGCCTCGCGTTCCGTCAGGAACGGGCGGGCGCAGCGGGCGTCGAGGCGCCAGCGCCTTCAACTCGATTCCGAGGTGAAGATCGAGCCGAGCCGCTCCATCCGCTCGAGCGCCATGCCGCAGCCCCGGACGACGCAGGTGAGCGGGTCTTCGGCGACGAGCACCGGCAGCCCGGTTTCCTCCGCGAGCAGACGGTCGAGGTCGCGCAGCAGCGCGCCGCCCCCGGTGAGCATCATGCCGCGCTCGGCGATGTCGGCGCCGAGCTCGGGCGGCGTCTGCTCGAGCGCGTTCTTCACGCTCGACACGATCTGGTTGAGCGGATCGGTGAGCGCTTCGAGGATCTCGTTCGACGAGATCGTGAAGCTGCGCGGCACACCTTCGGAGAGGTTGCGGCCCTTGACCTCGATCTCCTTCACCTCGGAGCCGGGAAACGCCGAGCCGATGTTCTTCTTGATCGACTCGGCCGTCGGGTCGCCGATCAGCATGCCGTAGTTGCGGCGGATGTAGTTGATGATGGCTTCGTCGAACTTGTCGCCACCGACCCGCACCGAGCCCTTGTAGACCATGCCGCCGAGCGAAATGACGCCGACCTCGGTCGTGCCACCGCCGATGTCGACGACCATCGAGCCGCTCGCCTCCGACACCGGCAAGCCGGCGCCGATCGCGGCGGCCATGGGCTCCTCGATCAGGTAGACGTCGCTGGCGCCGGCGTTCAGCGCCGATTCGCGGATGGCGCGCCGCTCGACCTGGGTCGAGCCGCAGGGCACGCAGATGATGATTCGCGGGCTCGGCCGGAGCACCGAGCGCGGGTGGACCATCTTGATGAACTGCTTCAGCATCTGCTCGGTGACGGTGAAGTCGGCGATCACGCCGTCCTTCATCGGCCGGATGGCCTCGATGTTGCCGGGCACCTTGCCGAGCATGGCCTTGGCCTCGGTGCCGACCGCCTGGATGGTCTTCTTGCCGTTGGGCCCGCCTTCGTGGCGAATGGCAACGACGGACGGCTCGTCGAGCACGATGCCCTTGCCACGCACGTAGATCAGCGTGTTGGCGGTGCCGAGATCGATGGCCAGGTCCGTCGAAAAGTAGCGACGAAATGATCCGAACATGGTGAGGAGTTAAGGCGTGCCGCGGGGATTGCGCATGAAGACGATGCGTGGCTGTGCAACGACGCCGAGCCCTTCGCAGCGGCGACGAGGGCTGTGAATTAACCGGGGATAATAACGCATCGCTCCCGTGCTCCGCCGTCTGCGCACCGGGTCGTGACCTCTCGTTACGCTTCACCTGCCCAGTTGTTTCGCTCCGCCCGATGGCCCTGACCGCTTCCGACGTCCGCCGCATCGCCGAGCTCGCCCGTCTCGACCTCGCCGGCGACGACGAAGCGAGGATGCTCGACCAGCTCAACGGCTTCTTTCGCATCGTCGAGCAGATGAGCGCCGTCGACACGCGCGGCGTCGAGCCGCTCTTCACGCCGCTGGCGGCGGTGCAGGCGGCGCACCTGCGCCTGCGCGACGATCGCGTGACCGAGGGCGACGACCGCGAAGCCAATCAGCGCAGTGCGCCGGCGGTCGAAGGCGGGCTCTACCTTGTGCCTCGGGTGATCGAGTGACGGCAGGCACCAGAGCCGCGTCGGACCTGCACGACCTCGGCGTGGTCGGTCTCGCCAAGGCGCTGCAAGCCCGGGAGGTGTCGAGCGTCGAAGCGACCACGCACCTGCTCGCCCGGCTTTCGGCGCACGAGCACCTCGGCGTCGCCCTGGCCAGCGATCCCGAGCAGGCGCACGCGACCGCACGTGCCGCCGACGCGCGGCGTGCCAGCGGCGAGGCCGGGCCGCTGCTCGGCGTACCCATCGCGCACAAGGACATCTTCGTCACCCGCGACCTGCCCACCACGGCCGGCTCGCGCATGCTCGCCGGCTACCGCAGCCCGTTTGACGCCACCGTCGTCGCTCGGCTGGCCGCTGCCGGCACTGTCACGCTCGCCAAGCTCAACTGCGACGAGTTCGCCATGGGCTCGAGCAACGAGAACTCGGCCTGGAAGGTCGTGAAGAACCCGTGGGACCTGGCTCGCGTTCCGGGCGGCTCGTCCGGCGGCTCGGCGGCCGCCGTCGCCGCGCGCCTGATGCCGGCGTCCACTGGCACCGACACCGGCGGATCGATCCGGCAGCCGGCGAGCTTTTGCGGCGTCACCGGCATCAAGCCGACCTACGGCGTGTGCTCCCGCTACGGCATGATCGCCTTCGCCTCGAGCCTCGACCAGGCCGGCACGCTGGCACGCAGCGCCGAAGACTGTGCCCTGCTGCTCTCGACCATGAGCGGTTTCGACGAGCGCGACTCGACGAGCGCCAACCGGCCGCCCCAGGACTACGCCGCCGGGCTGGGCGCGCCGCGTCCCGACGCGACGCCCAGTCAGCCACTACGGGGCCTGCGCATCGGCCTGCCGCGCGAGTTCTTCCCGCCCGCGCTCGCCGACGACGTCGAGCGGGCGCTGCGCACGGCCCTCGCCGAGCTCGAGCGCCTGGGCGCCACCCTCGTCGACGTCAGCCTGCCGCGCACGGAGCTCTCGATTCCGGTGTACTACCTGATCGCTCCGGCCGAGGCGTCGTCGAACCTGTCGCGCTTCGACGGCGTGCGCTATGGGCATCGGGCCGAGCACTTCACCGATCTGAAGGACCTCTACCGGTCGAGCCGCAGCGAAGGCTTCGGCGCCGAGGTCAAGCGCCGGATCATGATCGGCACCTACGTGCTGTCGCACGGGTACTACGACGCCTATTACCTGCAGGCGCAAAAGCTTCGCCGCATGATCGCCGACGACTTCCAGGCCTGCTTTCGCGCCTGCCACCTGATCGCCGGGCCGGTCGCGCCGACGGTCGCCTGGCGCCTGGGCGACAAGCAGGGCGATCCGGTCGCCAGCTACCTGGCCGACATCTTCACGCTGCCCGCCAGCCTGGCCGGTCTGCCCGGCATGAGCGTGCCGGCCGGCTTCGGCGCCGGCGGCCTGCCGGTCGGGCTGCAGCTGATCGGCAACTACTTCGAGGAAGGCCGGCTGCTGCACATCGCGCACGCGTTCCAGCAAGCCACCGACTGGCACCTGCGGTCGCCGGACGGCGCCTGAGCCGGGGCCCGCGATGCGCGACTCGCCCACCCCCCCCGGCAAGCTCGTGCGCGGCTTCGAAGTCGTCATCGGCATCGAGACGCACGCCCAGCTGTCGACGCAGTCGAAGATCTTCAGCGGCGCCTCGACGGCCTTCGGCGCCGCCCCGAACACGCAGGCCTCGGCGGTCGACCTGGCCCTGCCCGGCACCCTGCCGGTCGCCAACCGCGGCGCCGTCGAGCGGGCGATCCGCTTCGGCCTCGCCGTGGCTGCGCGCATCGCCCCGGTCTCCATCTTCGCGCGCAAGAACTACTTCTACCCCGACCTGCCGAAGGGCTACCAGATCAGCCAGTACGAGACGCCGGTCGTCCAGGGCGGCAGCGTCGACTTCTTCGTCGACGACGAGCCGCATCGCGTTGCCCTGACCCGCGCCCATCTCGAAGAAGACGCCGGCAAGTCGATCCACGGCATCGGCCGGTCCGGCGATGACGACGACGACGGCGACCGCGCCGGGGATGCGCAGCTCGACTTCGACGGCCGCTGGACCGGCATCGACCTGAACCGAGCCGGCACTCCACTGCTCGAGATCGTCACCGAGCCCGACTTGCGGTCCTCGGCCGAGGCGGTCGCCTATGCGAAGGCGCTGCACACGCTCGTCACCTGGCTCGGCATCTGCGACGGCAACATGCAGGAAGGGAGCTTTCGCTGCGATGCCAACGTCTCGGTACGCCGTCCGGGCGCTCCGCTCGGCACCCGGCGCGAGATCAAGAACCTGAACAGCTTTCGCTTCATGCAGCAGGCGATCGACTACGAGGTGCAGTGGCAGATCGACCTGCTGGAGGACGGCGGCACGGTCCGGCAGGCGACGGTGCTGTTCGATCCCGGGCACGGCGAGACGCGGGCGATGCGCAGCAAGGAAGACGCGCACGACTACCGCTACTTTCCCGACCCCGACTTGCCGCCGCTGGCCATCGAGGCCGACTGGATCGAGCGCGTGCGCGCGAGCATGCCCGAGCTGCCGCGCGAGATGGCGCTGCGCTTCGAGCGCGAGTACGGTCTGGCCGCCTACGACGCCTCGATGATGACGCAGGGCAAGGCATTCGCCGAGTGGTTCGAAGCCGCCGCCCGTGCCAGCGGCCAGCCCAAGCTGGTCGCCAACTGGCAGATGGGCGAAGTCTCGCGCCGCATGAATGCCGCCGGCCTGACGACGATCCCGCTCGCCGCGTCGCAGCTGGCGGCCCTGGTCTCGCGCATCGCCGACGGCACGATCTCCAACAACGCGGCGCGGCAGGTCTTCGATGCGCTCTGGCAGGGCGAATCGGGCGATGTCGACGCCGTCATCGACGCGCGCGGCCTGCGCCAGCTGCGCGACGAGGGCGAGCTCGAGCGCATCGTCGACGAGGTCATCGCCGCGAACCCGAAGTCGGTCGAGGAGTTTCGCGCCGGCAAGGACAAGGCGTTCAACGCGCTGGTCGGCCAGGCGATGAAGGCAAGCCGGGGCAAGGCCGATCCGGCGCGGTTGCACGCGCTGCTTCGGGCGCGACTGGACTCCTAGCAGCCGGCGACCACGCGGCCGCGGCGGCGACGCGCTGACTAGCCTGCGCCTACCTTGGTCGCGGCTGCACTCCGCGGCTGCGGGGCTTGCGCCCCAGGCGCCGGCGTCGGCCCCGGCGGCGGCCCGAGCGAGCCGGCCGGCGCCCCGGCCCAGAGCTTCTTCAGCCGGGCAAGCTCGGCGTCGTAGAGGCTGTCGATTCGTCCCACCTCGGCCTGCTGATTCTGGATCAGCGAGCGCTGCGCGCCGAGCGATGCTTCGTTGGCGTCGAGTCCGAACCTGAGCCGGCTGGGCATCGACTTGCCGACGTAGAACTCGGCTTCGTCCATCAGCTTCTTGCGCTCGGCGATCAGGGCGGTGACCCGGGTCTCGGAGAGCTTCACCGACTTGCGGATGTCGTCGAGCGCCTTCTCGCGGGCCTTGTTGTGCTCGGCCTCGTCCTTGAATCGCAGCATCAGGTTGCGGTCGCGCCGTATCGCGTCCTGCCTGGCGACCCGTTCGGCGATCGCCTCACGCTCGCGTGCTTCACGCTCGGCCCGCTCGTCGGCG
The DNA here is from genome assembly GCA_038225015.1 of Burkholderiales bacterium. Lineage (GTDB taxonomy): Bacteria > Pseudomonadota > Gammaproteobacteria > Burkholderiales > Burkholderiaceae_C > Schlegelella_A. Next base: position 13,820 of record JBBRFB010000062.1, on the reverse strand, counting down.
GTGAGCGTCGGGGGCACGATTCCGCGCAGCGAGCCGTCGGAATTGAGGATTCGCTGCTCGCCGGTGCAGCCGGTAATGAGCTTGTCGGAAGTGATCTTCCTGCCGCCGACGTCGCACGTGTAAATCTGCGACCGACCCGCGCCTGCGGGCTGGGCCCAGGCCGCGGACATCCCGGCGACGACGAGCGCGGCGGCCAGGAAGGCCCGGCGCGGGGTGTCTCGAAGCGGGTTCGTCTCAAATTCCATATCGTTCACGGTAGTTCGCCACCGCCTTGGCGTGCGCTTCAAGGGTCGGATCGGCCCCGGAATTCAGGTAGTCCAGCAAATCGGCGAGGGTTGCGATGGCGATCACGGGCAAGCCATGATCGCGCTCGAAGTCTTCAACGGCCGAGCGGGTCGACAGGTTGGCACCGGTGCCGCCCCGCTCCATTCGATCGAGCGCGATCAGCACCGCGACCGGCTCGGCCCGCTCGCGACGAATCAACTCCACCGACTCGCGCTTGGAAGCGCCGTCGGTGATCACATCATCGACGATGACGACCCGGCCCCGCAATGGCGCGCCGACGACGATGCCTCCTTCACCGTGATCTTTTGCTTCCTTCCGGTTGTACGAGAACGGCACCGCGCGGCCGCGCTGCCCGAACTCGATGGCGACCGCCGCGGCCAGCGTGATGCCCTTGTAGGCCGGACCGAACAGCATGTCGAAGTCGACCTTCGCGACGACCAGACGCCGGGCATAGAATTCCGCCAGGCGTCGCAGCTTGACGCCATCGTCGAACAGGGCCGAGTTGAAGAAGTACGGCGACAGCCGCCCCGCCTTGGTCTTGAATTCGCCGAAGCTGAGCACCCCCGCCTCGACCGCGAACTGCACGAATTCGCGAGCAACCGTCGAATCAGGGGCTTTCGTGATCATGCCGAACTGCGCGTGTTTCGCCTCGTCTCGCTGAACCTGAACGGCATCCGCTCGGCGGCCGCGAAAGGGTTCGAGGCCTGGGCCGAAGGGGTGGGCGCCGATTGTATGGGGGTGCAGGAGATCAAGGCCTCGGCCGAGGTGGTGGCGGGGCGATTCGAGCAGGTCGCCGGCATGAAGGCCCATTTCCACTTCGCCGAGAAGAAGGGTTACTCGGGTGTCGGGCTCTACGCGCGCAGGAAGCCGACGTCGGTCCGACTGGGCTTCGGCGATCCGGCGTTCGATGCCGAAGGCCGCTACGTGGAGGCGCGCTTCGACCGCGCCGGGAGGAAGCGCTTCCCGAAGCTGAGCATCGTCAGCTGCTACTTTCCGAGCGGCTCCTCGGGCGAGCACCGGCAGCAGGCCAAGTTCCGGTTCCTCGAACTCATGGCGCCTTACCTGCACGCGCTGGCGGCCGAGCGCGAGGTCATCCTGGTCGGCGACATCAACATCGCGCACAAGGAGATCGACCTCAAGAACTGGAAGGGCAACCGCAAGAACAGCGGCTTCCTGCCCGAGGAGCGGGCCTGGATGACGCGGCTGTTCGAAGAGCTCGGCTACTGCGACGTGTTCCGCACGCTGAATCCGCATCCCGAGCAGTACACGTGGTGGAGCAACCGCGGCCAGGCGCGGGCCAGGAACGTCGGCTGGCGGCTCGACTACCACCTGGCGACGCCGACGGTCGCAGCGCTCGCCAGGAGCGAGCACATCTACCTCGAGAAGCGCTTCAGCGACCACGCGCCACTCGTGATCGACTACGACTTCACGCTTTGAAAGCCCCTGGCTGCGCCGTCGCCAGCGGACTCGCGCAGACTGCGCTGGCCCCTCGGACACGGCCGTCTCAAGGCGACCACCCACGGTCGCGACACGCCGCGCCTTCCACGAAAGCCCTGCCATGAACCTCGACACCATCGACATCGAGACCGGTCCCGGCCCGACGGCAAGCATCGTCATCCTGCACGGGCTGGGCGCCGACGGCAACGACTTCGTGCCGGTCGCCCGCGAGCTCGACCTGCAGGCGATCGGCCCCGTGCGGTTCGTCTTCCCGCACGCGCCGACCCGTCCGGTCACGATCAACGGCGGCTACGTCATGCGCGCCTGGTACGACATCCTCGGCCTCGACTCGCACCAGCAGCGCGAGGACGAAGGAGGTCTCCGCGAATCGCAGACGCTGGTCGAGCAGCTGATCGCCCGGGAGAAGGAGCGCGGCGTGCCGGCGCGCCGGATCGTCCTCGCCGGCTTCAGCCAGGGCGGCGCCATGACGCTCATGGCCGGGCTGCGCCATGCCGAACGGCTGGCCGGTCTGGTCGTTCTCTCGGGCTACCTGCCGCTGGCGGCAAGAGCCGAGGCCGAGCGACACGCGGCGAATCGCGACGTTCCTGCGTTCATGGCCCACGGGGCGGCCGACCCCGTCATCCCCATCGAGCGGGCGCGCCAGTCGCGCGATGCCCTGCTCGCCCTGGGCCACGAGGTCGAGTGGCACGAATACCCGATGCCGCATTCGGTGTGCGCCGAGGAGATCACCGATCTCCAGGGCTGGCTGCGGCGGGTGCTGGCGCCTGCCTGAGCCGACCGGTGCGCGGCTCGCCATGGCCGACTGCAACGTCCGCCCGTGAGCTGCGCCTACCCCGACGCCTGGCAGGAGACGGCCCGTCAGCCCTGCGCGCCGGCGTCGCGCCGAGCGCTCTCGAGCAGATCGATCGGGCGCCGCAGCCAGACCAGCAACGCCAAGGCCGGCAGCGCCGCGACCGTCGAGACGATGAAGAACATCGGCCAGCCGACGGACTGGGCGAGCACGCCGGCCAGCGGCCCGACCCAGACCCGGCCGACGGAGGCAAAAGCACTGAGCATCGCGAACTGGGTCGCGCTGTAGCGAACGTTGCACAGGCTCATCAGGAAGGCAAGGAAGGCCGCCGTTCCCATGCCGCTGGTGATGTTCTCGCTGGCAATCGCCATCAGCAGCCCGCCATCGACCGGCGTGGCGGCCGCCAGCTTGACGAAGCCCCAGTCGAACGGCGGGACCACGAGTCCGGGCAGGGCGCCCCGGCCGTGCACGGCCAGCCACCAGAAGCCGAGATTGCCAAGCATCTGCAGGATGCCGAAGACGAGCAGGGCGCGCCAGAGGCCGAGCCGCATCATGAGCGCGCCGGCGATCAGCGCGCCGCCGATCGTGAGCCACAGGCCGATCACCTTGTTCACGACCCCGACCTCGGCGGTGCTGTAGCCCATCGCCTGGAGCAGGAAGGGCGTCAGCAGCGAGCCGGCGAAGGCGTCCGGCAGCTTGTAGAGGACGATGAAGCCGAGGAGCGCGACGGCGCCCGGCTTGCTGAAGTAGCTCGCCAGGCTGCCGAGCAGGGTCTCGAACCGGGCGCGGCGCGCCGCCCATGCCGCCAGCGGCAAGGTGAAGGCGATGCCGGCGAGGAGCGCCGCCAGGTCGGCCCAGCGCAACTGCAGCGGGCGCGCCAGGGCGCTGCCCTCGAAGAGCGGCACCAGCCACGCCCGCGCCAGCGGCGAGAAGACGCGATCGGTGACGACGAAGCCGATCGCGACCGCCGCGGCGACGGCGAGGAATCCGAGCAGGTCGTGGCGGGCGACGCTCGCCGGCCGGACGGCGTCGCGAAGCGGCGGCAGGAGCAGCGCCGAGACCACGGCGGCGCCGACCATGAACGCGGCCATCAGCCGGTACACCTCGGGCCAGTTCCAGCCGCCGCCCTGCTGCGGATCGACCCAGATGAAGGCGATGCCGCCTGAAAGAATCATCGCCAGCCGGTAGCCGAGGACGGTGAGCGACGAGCCTAGGCCGCGCTCGTCGGCCGGGAGCACGTCGGTCCGGTAGGCGTCGACGACGACGTCCTGCGACGCCGAGAGGAAGGCGACCAGGCCGGCGAGCAGCGCGAAGGCGCCGAGTGCGGCCGCGGGAGGCGTCGCCGCCATCCAGGCGAGCGCGCCGGCCAACGCCAGCTGCGTCACCACCAGCCAGCCGCGGCGCCGGCCCAGCCACGGCGGCTCGAACCGATCCATCAGCGGCGCCCAGAGGAACTTGAACGTGTACGGCAACCCGACCAGGCTCAGGAAGCCGATGGTGGCGATGTCGATGCCGTCGGCCGTGAGCCAGGCCTGCATCGCCTGCCCCGTCAGCGCCAGAGGCAGGCCCGAGGCGAAGCCGAGCAGGGTGATGACGACGAGGCGGTGCCAGGACGCCGGGGCGTAGCGCGGCGCACGGGCGGCGCGTTCCTCGGCTCCGGTCATGCGGCCGATTCTAAGAACGCGCGGCGACCGGCCCTTCACCGGGCTGCGCGCCGGCCGCGAGGGACAATGGCGCCATGGTTCGACGCCTGCGCGCCTCTCTTCCGAGCTTTGCGAGCAGCGAGTTCCGCGCCGCCCTCGCCACCTTCGCCACCGGGGTGACCATCGTCACCGCGCGCGACGCCGAAGGCGCGGCCGTCGGCCTGACCGCCAACTCGTTCAATTCGGTCTCGCTCGACCCGCCCCTGGTGCTCTGGAGCCTGTCGCGCCAGGCCGGCTCGATGCCGGCGTTCGAGCGCGGCTCGCACTACGCGATCAACATCCTCGATGCCGACCAGCACGCGCTGGCCGAGCGCTTTTCGCTGAAGGAAGTGGACCGCTTCGCCGGCGTCGCCATCCGCGAGGGTTCGAGCGGCGCGCCGATACTCGAAGGGGCTGCCGCGGTCTTCGAATGCTTCAACCGGAGCCGATACGAGGAGGGCGACCACGTCATCTTCGTCGGTGAGGTCGAGCACTGCGAGCACCGTGCCGGCGCCAAGCCGCTCATCTTCCACGGCGGCCGCTACTTCAGCGAACTGCCCCTGTGAGCCGCTGGGTCGTCGCCGCCGCGGTGGCGGCCCTCTGGGCGCCAGCGGCCACGGCGGACCCAACGAGCGAGGCGGTCCTCGTCAATCCATTCGGCGATCCGTTCGTGCAGGCGACCGATGGACGGCCCTGCGCTGCCCCTCGCGGCCCGGCCTACACCGAGCGCGAGCGGCGCACCGAAGCCCATTCGCGCGCTGAGCGCGGCACGACCTGCTGGCTCGCCGGCCGCTGCACCGAGCCGAACGCCTACCGCTACGACGCTGCCAACGCGACCGCCGCCGTGGCCTCCCTGCGTGCCGATCGGTCGCTGGTCGACAGCGCCATCTGGGTAACGGCACAGCGCCGCTTCATCTACCTGGAAGGGTGCGTCGCCGCCGCGGCTCAGGCCGCCCGGGCCGAAGCTGTCGTGAAGGCGCTGCCCGATGTGGATCGCGTCATTCCCACGCTCGCCCTGCCCGGCGAGCGGCTGCCGTATGCCGTGGCCGGCGCGGCCTCCTGCGCGACGGGCGCCGGCTGTCGCGGCCCGTCGCGCTGACGCTGCCGCGGCGTGCGCTCAAGCCGACGGGTCGCGCAGCGCCGGATCGATGTCGACGTACTGCCAGAACTGGTTGCCATAGAGCGGGGCCCGAAAGCCGAGCAGCCACGGCTGCATGAGGTAGGTGACGACGCGGTGCACGTTGTACTTCTGCGGCGCGTAGGCAGTGACGATGTTCAGCGCCTCGTGCAGCAGCTTCAGCCGCTCGGGGCCGTCGGGCAGGCTCTGCAGGCGGCGGTAGAGCTCGTCGAAGCGCGCGTCCTTGAAACGGCCGAGGTTCTGTCCACCCGAGGCCGGGCCGTAGAGTATCTGCAGGCCGTCCTGGAAATCGGGCGAGGTCGCCGTGTAGCCGAGCTGCCAGACCATCAACTGACCGGCCCGCGCCGCCTTCAGCTGCTCCGGCCACTGCGCCGCCTTGATGCGCAGGCGGATGCCGATCGCATCCATGTTCTTCTTCCACAGCTCGTCGAACTGGCGCGAGATCGCGTCGGGCTGGGTCGCGTAGTCGATGACGAGGGGCTTGCCGTCGGGCTGCTCGCGCCAGCCGTCGCCGTCGCGGTCGACGTAGCCGAACAGATCGAGCAGCGCCTTGGCCCGGGCCACGTCGTACGCGCTGTTCTCGCTGCGGTAGGCCGGGTCGTAACCGTAACCGCCGGGCGCCACGACCGACTGCGCCGGGATGGCCTGGCCGCGGCGAACGCTGCTGATCTCCTGCGCGACGTCGGTGCCCAGGCTGATCGCCCGGCGCAGTGCGACCTTGTCGGGCGTCATGCCGCCGACCACGGGATCTTCCATGTTGAAGTAGTAGAGGGTTCGATCCGGGTTGGCGAAGCGGTCCATGGTGATGCCGCGCTTGGCCAGGTAGGGTGCCAGCCGGCCGCCCGGCACCGACTGCGTGGCGAACTCGAGCGGCACCGAGATCAGGTCGAAGGTGCCGTTCAGGAACGACAGCCAGCGTGGCTGCGACTCCTCGATGATCGACACCTCGACCCGGTCGATCATCGGCAGCTTGCGGCCCTTGAACCGGCGCAGCAGCGCCTGGCCGCGGACGTCGTCTTCGGCCGGCTCGCCGTCGTAGCGGACGTCGCGGTAGGTCGGGTTGCGATCGAGCACGATCAGCGAGCTGCGCCGCCAGCGACCGAGACGAAACGGGCCGGTGCCGATCGGATGCTCGGCGATCTGCTCGCCGTAGTGCTCGACCACCTCGCGCGCCACGGCGCCGTAGAGGCTGCTGTCGGCGATCGTGTACAGGAAACGCGGCCGCGGCTGCTCGAGCTGGAACTGCAGCGTGTAGCGGTCGAGCGCGCGCACGCCCTGCACCTCGCGGTCGTAGTCGAATGGGCGCGCGCCTGCGATCGCCTGCTCGCGCAGCGCCTCGACGCCGATCGCGCCCTCTTCCTTGAACCCGGCGTACGACGGGCTCTTGTTGACCGGATCGAAGAAGCGCTTCCAGCCGTAGACGTAGTCGGCCGCGACGAGCTCGCGCGGCTTGCCCTTGAACGCCGGGTCGTCCTGGAAGTAGATGCCGGGCCGTATGCGAATGGTCCAGGTACGGGAGTCGGCGCTGACCTCGGGCATGGCGACGGCGGTGTGCGGAACCACCTTGGCCGGCCTCGCCAGGTAGTCGAAGTGGTAGGGCGCTTCGAACACGTGCGTCGTGACGACGCGCGAATAGAGGTCGCTGATCTTGGCCGGATCGAAGCCGGTTTCGGCGGCGACGAACGCATAGCGCAGGACTTTCGCCGTCGCCGTCGCACCGGCCGCGCCCGCGACCTCGTCTGCCTGCGGCGTGCCGGCCGCGCGGGCCGCCGCGGCGGCGCCGAAAGCGAGCGGCGAGGCGATGACGGTTCGGCGGCGGATCGTCATGGTCGCTCCTGCAACGGTGGCTTCGCCGTGATTCGTTCGAGCCCGGATGCCCTGTCGGACCGGAGGTGTCGGAGCGACAGTCGGATGTTCATGCGATGGCCTGCCTTTGCGCTGCGGCGTCGATGTCGACGTATTGCCACCAGTCGAGCCAGAACGGTGGCCGCCGGTAGCCGCTGAGCCACCCATAGGCCATGTCGGTGAGGATGCGGTGCACGCCGATCCGATAGGGCACGTAGGCGGCCACCAGCGCCGCGGCGCGATCGAAGAGCGCCTGCCTGTCGGCGCCGCTGGGCATCTCCTTCATCTGGTCGTAGAGCTTGTCGAACGCCGGCAGGCGGACGCGGGCGATGTTGCCCTTGCCGACCGAGGGACCGTAGGCCCGCTCGAGCGCTCCCTGCCCGTCGGGCGAGGCGGCCGACGAGCCGACCCGCCAGACCATGAAGTTGCCAGCGCGCGCCGCCTTCAGGTTCTCCGGCCATTGCGCGATCTTCAGCACGACGCGCAGGCCGATCGCGTCCATGCCCTTCTTCCACAACGTGTCGAGCTGGCGTGAGGCCTGATCGGCCTGCGACAGCATCTCGATGACCAAGGGGCGGCCATCCGGGAACTCGCGCCAGCCGTCGCCGTCGCGATCGAGGTAGCCGAAAATGTCGAGGAGCGCCTTCGCACGTGCCGGGTCGTACTCGCTCATCGGCGTGCGCAGTTCGGGCCGGTAGCCCTCGACCAGGGGCGGCAGGAGCGATTGGGCGGGGATGGCCTGCCCGTGGCGGGCGATGCGGATCTCGCGATCGACGTCGTTGCCGAGCTGGATCGCGCGCCGCAGCGCCACCTTCTCCGGCGTGTAGCCGCCGACGAGCGAGCTCTCCATGTTGAAGACCGTAAGGGCCACTTCCGCGCCCGGCACCTGCCAGGCCTGGATCCCGCGCTTGGCGAGGTTGGGCGCCAGCTTGCCGCCCGGGACGGCCTGGTCGATGAACTCGTTCGGCAGGCGTTCGATGAAGTCCTGCTCGGCGTTCAGGAACGACAGCCAGCGCGGCTGCGCCTGCTCGATGATGGAGATCTCGACGCGGTCGATCATCGGCAGCCGCCGGCCCTTGTAGCGAGCCACCAGGTCATGGCCTTCGGTGTCGTCGGCATTCGGTTCGGCGTCGTAGCGCTCGTCGCGGTAGCCGGGGTTTCGCGTCAGCACGATGCGCGAGCTCCGGCGCCAGTTGGCAAGGCGAAAGGGACCGGTGCCCACAGGATGCTCGGGTATGGCCTGTCCGTAGGCCTCGACGACCTCGCGCGCGACGGCGCCCAGGATGTCGCGCGAGGCCCAGATGTAGAGGTGGCGCGGCCGCGGCTCGCGCAGCTGCACGCGCAACGTGTAGCGGTCGATCGCCTTCAGGCCCGCGACGGGTCGGTCGTAGTCGAAAGGCGCCTTGGCTTTCAGAGTCTCGTCGAGCAGTTCCTGCAGGCCGATGATTCCTTCTTCCTCGAGGTTGGACTGGCCGGGACTCTTGAGCGCCGGGTCGTAGACGCGCTTGAAGGCATAGACGAAATCCTCCGCGACGAGCTCGCGCGGCTTGCCCTTGAAAGCCGCGTCGTCGGTGAAGTAGATGCCCGGGCGGACACGGAAGGTGAACGTGCGAAAGTCGGCCGACACCTCGGGCATCGCCTCGGCCACCAGCGGCTTCAGCTTGAACGGCCGCGCCAGGTGGTCGTACGTCAGCATCGAATCGAAGATGTGCGCCGTGACGATGCGCGAATAGATGTCGGCGATCTGCGCCGGATCGAAACCGGTCTCGGCCACCGAGAACGCGTAGCGCAGCACCTTCTCCGACGTGCCTCGGGCGAGCGCCGCAGGCGCGGGGCCGGCCAGCGCCGGCAGCGCGCCCGCGACCCACGTGGCGGCCAGGGCCTGCGTGACTTGGCGGCGCTTCATCGGCGAGCGATCTCCTCGGGGTGGGGCGGACTGCGGGGGGCTGCCGGCGAAGTCTAGGCGCTAGACTTCGCCCGCCGGCGATCCCACGTCTTTTCGAGTGCTTCAGCGGCGCCGCGTTCCGTCGCCGTCTTCTTCGCGCTCGCCGCCCCCACCGAACCGACCCAGGCAAAAAAAACGAGATGGCCGCCTACATCGTCCGCCGCCTCTGGCAGATGATTCCGACCCTGCTCGGGGTCGTGCTGCTCGTCTTCCTGCTCTTCAAGTTCTTCGGCGGCGACCCGGCCGAGATCCTCGGCGGCCTCAATGCCACCCAGGAGCAGGTGCAGCAGATCCGCGACCAGCTCGGCCTGAACAGCCCCTGGTACGTGCAGCTCGGCATCTACCTGAAGGGCATCGTCACGCTCGACTGGGGTCGCAGCTGGGCGACCAACGAAGCGGTGGGCCACATCTTCGCGACGCGGCTGCCGGCGACGCTGACGGTGATGCTGCCGATCCTCGCCCTCGACACGTTGCTGGCGCTGCCGATCGCGATGTGGGTGGCCTACCGGCGTGGCTCGCTCGGCGATCGGGCGATCATGGTCGTCAGCACCGTCGCCCTCTCGATCTCGTTTCTCGTCTACATCATCGTCGGCCAGTACGTCTTCGGCTTCCAGCTCGGCTGGTTTCCGGTGCAGGGCTGGAGCGACAGCACGCTGACGAATCTCGTGCGCTACGTGCCGCTGCCGGTGATGCTGGCGCTGATGGTCGGCATCGCGCCACAGACACGGCTGTACCGCACCTTCTTTCTCGACGAGCTCGGCCACGACTATGTGCGCACCGCGCGCGCCAAGGGCATGACCGAACGCACCGTGCTGTTTCGGCATGTGCTGCGCAACGCGATGATCCCGATCCTCACCAACGTCGGGCTGGCGCTGCCCGGCATCTTCGTCGGCTCGTTCCTGATCGAAGTGTTCTTCTCGATCCCGGGCCTCGGCCGCGAGGTGATCCTGGCCGTCAACCGGAGCGACTACCCGGTGATTCAGGCGCTCACGGTCTACCTGGCGATGCTCACCATGCTGATCAACCTGGCCGTCGACATCCTCTACAAGCTCGTCGATCCGCGGGTCGTCCTGAAGTGAGCCGCCGATGAGCGCCGTGCTGCCACCGATCGCCGCGCCGGCCGCCGCCGCTCGCGCCGAAGGCGTCTGGCGCGCGGCCTGGCGCCGGCTGCGCCACGACCGCGTGGGCATGGCGTCGCTGAGCATCGTCCTCCTGTTCGTGCTGCTCATCGTGCTGGCCGCCACCGGCCTGGTCGCCCGCGACTGGCAAAAGGAGGTGGCGGTCGCGAGTGCCCCGCCGACCTTCATGGGGCCGGCGCCGCCGGCCGCCGCCGGCCCGCTGGCGGCACCCGCCGGGCCGCCGGTCGACATCTCCGCCGTCGACCCGCTCGCGCCCTACTACGCGAAGTGGGCCGAGCGTGCCGCGCAGTACAAGACGGTCGACGTGCCGCGAGCAGCAACGCTGACGTTCGGTGCCGACCGCCTCGGCCGCGACGTGCTCGCCAAGGCGCTCAAGGGCACCCAGACCTCGGTCTTCGTCGGCCTGCTCGCCGCCATCGTCGCCACCACCATCGGCACCCTGCTCGGCGCCTTCGGCGGCTTCTTCGGCGGCAAGATCGGCGACTTCCTCGAATGGCTGTACAGCGTCTTCACCTCGATCCCCGACATCCTGCTCATCCTGTCGTTCGCGGTGATCTTCGGCCGCGGCATCGGCAGCGTCGCCCTGATCCTGGCGCTGGTCGGCTGGACGGGGGTCTATCGCCAGGTGCGCGCGGAGTTCATCAAGCACGCGACGCGCGACTACGTGCGCTCGGCCGAGGCGATAGGCGCCTCGACGGTATCGCGCATGTTCCGCCACATCCTGCCCAACGTCAGCCACGTCATCCTGGTGCGCATGTCACTGCTCGTCGTCGCATTCATCAAGTTCGAAGTCATCCTGTCGTATCTCGGCCTCGGCGTCGGCGTCGACGATGTCTCCTGGGGCACCATGCTTGCCGAGGCGCAGAGCGAGCTGATACTCGGCTACTGGTGGCAGCTGGCGGCGGCGACCGCCTTCATGGCCGTCTTCGTGACGGCGTTCTCCCTCATGACCGATGCGCTGCGCGACGCGCTCGATCCGAAGCTCAGGGGCCTCGAATGAGCACCGCGAGCGGGCCAGGAGGCGGCTCGGGGCCGCTGCTGTCGATCGCCGACCTGCAAGTCGCCTTTCGCATGGGCACGGAGGACGGCGCGCTGCGCCGCGTCGAGGCGGTGCGCGGCGTGAGCTTCGACGTCGCCGAGAACACCACCGTCGCGCTGGTCGGCGAATCGGGCTCGGGCAAGAGCGTGACGGCGATGTCGATCCTGAACCTGCTGCCCGACAACGCCGAGCGCTCGGGCCGGATCACCTTCCTCGGCCGCGACCTGCTGGCGGCGTCGCGCACCGAGCTGCAGGCGCTGCGCGGCCGCGAGATCGCCTGTGTCTTCCAGGACCCGATGAGCTCGCTCAACCCGGTCTTCACCGTCGGCCAGCAGATCCGCGAACCCTTGATGAAGCACCTGGGCCTGGGCCGGCGCGCCGCCGCCAGCCGCGCCGAGGCGCTGCTCGCCGAGGTCGGCATGCCCGAGCCAAAACAGCGCCTCGCCGCCTACCCGCACCAGCTCTCAGGCGGCCAGCAGCAGCGCGTGATGATCGCGATGGCGCTGGCCTGCGAGCCCAAGCTGCTGATCGCCGACGAGCCGACCACCGCTCTCGACGTCACCATCCAGCGGCAGATCCTCGAGCTGCTGGCGGGGCTGAAGGAACGGCATCGGATGAGCATGCTCTTCATCAGCCACGACCTCGGCGTCGTTGGCGAGATCGCCGACCAGGTCGTCGTCATGCGCCAGGGCACGGTGCGCGAGCGGGGCCCGGTGGCCGGGATCTTCGCCGCGCCGAAAGACGCCTACACCCGCGCCCTTCTCGCCTGCCGGCCGAGCCTCGAGCAGAAGTCGGCGCGCCTGATGGTCATCGACGACCACATCGCCGGTCGGGCGGCCGCGGCAGGGTCGACGACGAAGTCGGCGCCCGCGCCGGTCATCCTCGAGGCCACGGGGGTGACTAAGAGCTTCTGGGTGCGCCGCGGCGTCTTCGGGCGCCAGGAGTTCCGTGCCGTCAAGGGCGCGACCTTCAGCCTTCGGGCCGGGCGCACGCTCGGCATCGTCGGCGAGTCGGGATCGGGCAAGACGACGCTCGGCCTGACGCTGCTGCGCCTGCACGAGCCGAATGGCGGCCCGGTCGGCGGCCGGGCCCTCTTCGACGGCCACGACCTGCTGTCGATGCCGACCTCGGCGCTGCTGCCGATGCGCAAGCGGATCCAGGTCGTGTTCCAGAATCCGTACGCCTCGCTCAACCCGCGATTCACGGTCGGACAGACGCTCGTCGAGCCGATGACGATCCACCGCATCGGCGCCGACGCCGCCGATCGCGAGCGCCGCGCCCGCAGCCTGCTCGCCAAGGTCGGGCTCGACGACGAGACCATGCACAAGTATCCGCACGAGTTTTCCGGCGGCCAGCGGCAGCGGGTGGCCATCGCGCGCTGCCTGACCCTCGACCCCGAGGTGCTGGTGCTCGACGAGGCGGTAAGCGCCCTCGACGTCTCGGTCCAGGCCCAGGTGCTGAACCTGCTGAAGGACCTGCAGGACGAGCTCGGGCTGGCCTACATCTTCATCAGCCACGATCTCGCGGTGGTCCGCTTCATGGCCGACGACGTCATCGTCATGAAGGAAGGCGAGGTGGTCGAGCAGGCCGGCGTCGAACAGATCCTCGAGCGGCCGAAGCAGGAGTACACCCGTCGTCTCCTGGCCGCGATCCCGCGCGGCTACCGCACCGCGCCGGCGGCGTAACGCCCGCTTTCGAGTCCGACGCGCCGGGTCAGGCCTGTAACCAATCGCTCGCGGCGGCGCCGTTTTCGTCGCCCCAACGGGTCGCGGCCACGGCGATTGCGTGCACCGCGTCACACGCTTGCACTGGCATGAAGGTTGCGCCCGTCGCCCGTGCGCTACCGTTCGTCCTGTCACGCTGCCGCCGCGAAAGTCGACTCCGATGCCTTCCCGCCGCTTCCACGCCGCTTCGGCCCTGCCGCTGCGCCGCACTGTTCCTCGCTGCCATGGCGGCGCTTCCTCAATGCTTCGCCTCGGTCTCGGCGCCGCGCCGCAGCGGGCGGTGCCGGGCCGCATGTCCGGCTGGCTCGGCCGGCCGACCGCGGTTCGCAACCCGGCTTCCGGCGTCGAGCATGTGCTCGGCGGCGCTCGCCTCGCCGGCGCCTTGTAAGAGGTCGCGATGGCACCCGTTCTGCGTTTCTCCAGCCCGCTGTGGCTGGCGCCGACCGGCGGTACCGGGCGCTCGGCCGCGATTCCACGTGCCTTGCCGCGGCGGCCGTCGGTGCTGGCGCAGGTCAAGGGCGAACCACGGCAGTTGTCGCTGTTCGGGCCGCCAGCCGTCGCGGTGCGAGGAGTGGTCAGGGTTTCGTGAGCTGAACGCAGGCGCCGGCCCATGGAAGGCACGGGCGGGGCGCCTGTCGACACCGGACGGGCTCATGCCCGGGCCGGCAGGCCACAGCCCCAGGGGGAGCGGGCATATCGGGGCTCTTCGAGAGCGGGCCTCGGTCAGATGTCCCGCTTCCCTTTCTTTTTCCCCCTGAAGCCCATTTCGCCTAGA
>JBBRFB010000061.1:0-19687 GCA_038225015.1 Burkholderiales bacterium | reverse complement strand
GACGGTGCTCGACGATGCCGATCGACGACGCCTCGATCGCGCAGGCCGCGAAGCCGGCGGCGGCGAACTCGGCGAGCGCCGCCTGCAGGCGGATCGGGTCGGGCGTCGTCAGCCCCGTCGGCCGCATGGCCACCCCGTCGTCGTCGCCGCCCGCTCCCTGCCGGCGTGGCGGCTCGCCAATGCCCAGGGTGCCGACCACGGCGCAGCGCCGACCGGTCTCGGCCAGCGCCTGCGCGACCCACCAGGAGGTCGAGGTCTTGCCGTTCGTGCCGGTCACCGCGACGACGGCGAGGCGCGCGCTCGGCGTGCCGAGCAGGCGGCTGGCGATCTCGCCGGCCGCCGCCTTCAATCCACGCATCGCGGCAATGCGCGACTCGCCGGCACCGAAGGCGATGGCCTCGACGCCGTCGGCCTCGACGAGGCAGGCGCTGGCGCCGGCCGCCAGGGCCTCGCCGACGTAGGCCCGCGCGTCGCTGGCATGGCCGGGCCAGGCGATGAAGGCGTCGCCGTCGCCGACCTCGCGGCTGTCGCCGACGAGGCGCCGCGGCTGGCGCAACAGCAGCCAGGCGTGGGCGGCATCGCGCGACTCGAGCATGGCGAGCGGCGGCACTAGAAGCTCTCCTCCTCGGCCGGCAGTTCGCGCGAGACGATCTGAGGCTTGACGTCGAGGTCGGGCTGAACGCCCATCATCCGCAGGGTCTGCTGCGTCACTTCGCTGAACACGGGCGCGGCGACATCGCCACCGAAATACTTGCCTGCCGTCGGCTCGTCGACCATCACCGCGACGATGATGCGCGGGTGCGCGATCGGCGCCATGCCCACGAACCAGGCACGGTATTTCTTGTGGGCGTAGCCGGTGCCTTCCTGCTTGTAGGCGGTGCCGCTCTTGCCGCCGACGGAGTAGCCGAGCACCTGCGCCTTGGGCGCCGTGCCGCCAGGCAGGGTGACGAGATGGAGCATGTCGCGCAGCGTCGCCGCCGTCTTCGGCGAGACGATGCGGATGCCGGACACGGTGGTCGCGCCGACCAGGGGGCGCACCAGCGTCAGCGGAATGAGCTCGCCGTCGTGCGCGAACACGGTGTAGGCGTGGGCGATCTGGAACAGCGACGCAGAGAGACCGTAGCCGTAGCTCATCGTCGCCTGCTCGATCGGCCGCCAGCTCTTGTACGGCCGCAGGCGCCCGCTCACCACGCCGGGAAAGCCGATCCGCGGCTTCTGCCCGAAGCCGACCGAGCTGTAGAGCTCCCACATCTCGCGCGGCGTGAAGGTCATGGCCATGCGCGCGGCGCCGACGTTGCTCGACTTCTGGATCACATCGGTCACCGTCAGGTTGCCGTGGGCGTGCGAATCGCTGATGGTCGAGCCGGTCAGCGTCATCTTCCCGGGCGCCGTCTGGATGATGGTCGAGGGTGTCACCCGCCCGGTCTCGAGCGCCCAGGCGGCAATGAACGGCTTCATCGTTGAGCCGGGCTCGAAGGTGTCGGTCAGGGCCCGGTTGCGGAGCTGGGCGCCGGTGAGGTTCTTCCGGTCCGAAGGCGAGTAGCTCGGGTAGTTGGCCAGCGCCAGCACCTCGCCGGTCTGGGCATCGAGGACGACGACGCTGCCGGCCTTGGCCTTGTTCGCCAGCACGGCGTCGCGCATCTTCTGGTAGGCGAAGAACTGCACCTTGGAATCGACCGCCAGGGCGATGTCGCGGCCGTCGACCGGGGCGATGCTCTCGCCGATGTCCTCGACGACGCGGCCGAGCCTGTCCTTGATGACGCGGCGGGTCCCGTCGCGTCCGGCGAGGTCCTTCTGGAACGCCAGCTCGACGCCCTCCTGGCCGCGCTCGTCGCTGTTGGTGAAGCCGACGACCTGGGCCGCGGCCTCGCCTTCCGGGTACTTGCGCTTGTATTCGCGCACCTCGTGAATGCCCCTGACGTCGAGCGCGCGCACCTGCGCGGCCACCGCATCGTCGGCCTGCCGGCGCAGCCAGACGAAGTTCGGGTTCTCGCCGAGTCGGCCCGCGAGCTCGCTGCTCGTCATGTTCAGGGCTCGGGCCAGGCGGGCGCGGCTCGCGGCATCGCCTTCCATGTCTTTCGGGATCGCCCAGATCGACGGCGCCGGCACGCTGGCCGCGAGGATCAGCCCGTTGCGGTCGACGATGCGGCCGCGGCTCGCCGGCAGCTCGATCGTGCGGCCATAGCGCGCCTCGCCCTGCTTCAGGAAGAACGACGCATCGACGAGCTGGACGAAGGCGGCGCGCCCGAGCAGGACGGTGAAGCCGAGGCCGACGAGCGCGACCAGCAGCTTCGAGCGCCAGGGCGGCGTCGGCGACGCCAGCAACGGACTCGTCGAGTAGTTGACGCTGCGCACGCTCGGCGCGCTGCGCCGCTTGGCAGGCTTGCGGCTCATCGGCCGCCTCCCGTCGCCGACGCACTGGCGGCCGACGCCGCCGCCCCGAAGGTGACGTACTGGGTGACCGCGGGCGTGGCCGTGCGCATGGCCAGGCGGTCGCGGGCGACGCGCTCGACGCGCAGCGGCGTCGCCTGCGAGCGCAGCTCGGCCTGCAGCCGCTCGCTCTCGCTGGCGAGCGCTCGCTCCTCGGTCTGGGCCCGATCGAGGGCGGCGAACAGGCGCCGCGACTCGTAGGCAACGCGCACCAGGTAGATGCTGCTGGTGATCAGCACCACCAGGAGCAGCAGGTTCACCCGCGTCACGCGCTGCCCCGCAGCCGCCGGGTGGCCCCGGCGCGCGATGCGACGCGCCGCCCTGCGCGCCCGGCCGTATCCGCCGCTGCCGCAGGCGGGGCGAACGGCGCCGCGGTCCGCTCGGCCGCCCGCAACACCGCCGAGCGGGCCCGGCCATTGGCCGCGGTCTCGGCCGCCGAGGGCTTGGTCCGGCCCAGCGCACGCAGGCGATGCGGCGGCTCTGCCGCGAACGGCGCGCGCCGGTCGACGACCGTCTTGCTCTCGCGCGCGATGAAGGTCTTGACGATCCTGTCCTCGAGCGAATGGAAGCTGATCACGACCAGGCGACCACCCGGGGCGAGCAGCCCGAGGGCGGCATTCAGCGCTTGATCGAGCTCCTCAAGCTCGGCATTGACGAAAATCCGAAGAGCTTGAAATGTGCGCGTTGCAGGGTTCTGGCCCGGCTCGCGGGTCTTGACCGCACCAGCCACGACGTCGGAAAGTTCCCGCGTGGTTCGAACAGGGCTCCCGCTTGCGCGCCGAGCAACAAGCGCCTTTGCAACCTGAACAGCAAACCGTTCTTCGCCATAGTCACGAATCACCTCCGCGATGTGTTTTTCTTCGCCTCGCTGCAGGAATTCGGCAGCGCTTTCGCCTCGCGACGAGTCCATCCGCATGTCGAGCGGCCCGTCGAACCGAAAGCTGAAGCCGCGGGCCGGATCGTCGATCTGCGGCGACGACACGCCGAGGTCAAGGAGGACGCCGTCGACGTGGGCAACGCCGAGGCCGGCGAGTGCGGCGGGCATCTGCGAGAAGGTCGTGTGGTGGACCGAGAAGCGCGGGTCGCCGGCCAGCGCCGGGTCGGCGCGCGCGCTCTCGACCGCCTCGGGGTCGCGGTCGAGCGCGATCAGGCGGCCCCGCGGCGACAGCCTGCCAAGGATGGCCCGGGCGTGGCCGCCGCGGCCGTAGGTGCCGTCGACGTAGAGACCGTCGGCCGTCGTCACCAGCGCGTCGACCGCTTCGCGCAGCAGCACGGTCGTGTGACCCGGTGTCGCCTCGTCGGTCCGGTCCATCTAGAAGCTGAAGCTCTTGAGGGAATCGGGCATCGGCGACTGCATCACCGCCGCCTCGTGCGCGGCGTGCCGCTCGGCGTCCCAGAGCTCGAAGTGCGAGCCCATCCCGAGCAGCATCACGTCGCGCACCAGGCCCGCCGCGGCACGCAGCTCCGGCGCGATCAGGACCCGCGACGAGGCGTCGATGTCGACGTCCATTGCGTTGCCGAGGAAGACCCGCTTCCAGCCGCTCGAATCCATCGGCAACGCCGCCAGCTTGTCGCGAAAGCTTTCCCAGGACGGGCGCGGGAAGATGAGCAACGAGCCCTCGGGATGCTTGGTGACGGTCAGCTGGTGGACGCCCATGGCCGACAGGAGCTCGCGATGCCGGGCCGGCATGGCGATCCGCCCTTTTCCGTCCAGCGTCAGCGCTGCGGGGCCTTGAAACACAACTGTTGCCACAAAACCCCACCGAAATGCACTTCGCGCCACTCTAGCCCAACGATGGGCGAGGGTCAATTCGGGAAGGGGACAAAAATCAATGGAATCAACGACTTAGAAGCACATCTAAACGAACCGCTCGACTGCAGAAAATGCGTTCATAACCATAGACTTGCGTCCGACTGTGAAAGCCGAAGTTGAGCTACGGTCGCTTCCTGGTGAATCGTGCGGGCCGGCGCGCCTACACCCCGATTCTCGGGAATCGTTCACGAATCGCCCTGGCGAGAGCCCCCGCTCGCGGGCCTTCCAACCGATCGCCCCGGCTCCGCGGCGACTTCCCTTCGCGAGTCGGGTCAGCGCCCCTTGAACAGCGGATGCAGGTTGCTGTGCTTGGCGTCGTAGGTGGCCTCGCCCTCGTCGATCTGCAGCGTGATGCCGAGCGGGCGGCGCTCGAACGGCGCGGCGAAGTGCGCCTTCACCGCGGCGAGGAGCGCCTCTCCGGTCGCCTTCACGACCGGCGCGCTGCGGCCGGTGGCGATGCGCACGTTGAGGTAGACGAAGGCGCGGTCGGGCTCGCCGTCGGCGACGGCGAAGGTGTGCGCCGGATAGGCCAGCACGCGCGTACCTCCGATGGGAAAGACACGCGCGCCTTCGGCATCGCGCTGCGCGACGAGGGTGGCGGCGAGCGTCCGGCAGAGCGTGGCCATGTCGGCATCGGGCTCGAGATTGGCGGTGTACTCGATCACGACGTGGGGCATGGCGTTCTCACTGGACGTGCATGGTGGCGATGGTGCAGCCGACCGAGAAGATCGGAATCGGCGCGTAGAAGCGCACCTCGCCCGGCCCCCTGGCGGCGGCAGCGACAGCGATGAAGGTACGAATCTCGAAGCCGCCCTGACCGGCGTCGCGGTAGGTGTCGGCGTCGGTGTAGGCAAGCAGCTGCTCACGGTCGTTACGGCTCCACCGGTCAAGAAAGTCGCGGTCCCAGGCCTCGTTGATCTTTCCGGAGTCGGGCGTCGCCGGCCAGTGCGAGATGCCGCCGGTGCCGATGAGCGCGATCCGCTCCGGCGCCCGGTCGCAGGCGCGGCGCAGCGCTTCGCCGAACGCCCACGCGCGTTTGAGAGGCGTGAGCGGCGGGCCCTGGCAGTTGATGTTGACCGGAATCACGGGCAGGTCGAAGCGCGGCGTCAGGAAGTGCAGCGGCACCATGATCCCGTGGTCGAACTTCCACTCCTCGGCGTAGGCGACGTCGACGGTTTCCATCACCTCGCGAACGAGCCGCAGCGAGAGCGCGGCGTTGCCGGGTACGCGCGTGCGCGGGATGCCGAGCCAGCCCGGGTCCTCGATCGGCCCGTCGTAGTGGTCGGCCATGCCCACCGCGTAGGCCGGCATGTTGTTCATGAAGAAGTTCGCGAAGTGCTCGGCACCGACGATGACGAGCGCGTCGGGCTGCGCCGCGGCAAGCGCCTCGCCGAGGCGGGTGAACTCGGCATGGAAGGCCTCGCGCAACGTGCGGTCGGCGAGATGGGCCCGGCCGGTGATGCCGGGCGCGTGGCTGCAGGCGCCGGCGAAGACCAGGCTCATACGCCGGCCACCCGCTCGTCGGTCGAGGTCGTCATCGCGTAGATGCCGGCGCGCACCGGGCCGTGGCGGCGCACGCCCTCGCGCATCGCCTCGATGTAGTCGGCCCAGGGCATGCCGAGCAGTGCCGCGAAATGCATCAGCAGCTGGCCGTTGCAGCCGAGCACGTAGAGCTTTCCAACGTCACCGACCACGATCGCGTCTCGCTCCTCGGCACTGAGCTCGTACTCGTCGAGCAATGCCGGCTGATCGTCGCGGTGGCGCCGTTGCACCGCTGGGTCCCGGTTCAGATGGAACAGCAACTTCTGCATGCCGTAGAGGCTCACGTCGCGGGCTCCTCGGGGCGTACCGAAGCCACCGGTTGCGCGCCTGCATCCATTTTCTTGGCGCGGGCCGAGGCCGCCGGGTGGCGGACTCCGCTCATATCCTCCGAAGCGGCCCTGAAGGCCCGCGCCTCCCCCTTTACTTCGCTCCGCCCGCCACCCGACGTCCTCGGCCGCCTCACGCTGGCGCAAGCGATCGGGCCGGTGGGGCGCTCTGCGGAGTGTAGTAAAGGAGGAGACGACGGCCGCAGGCCGTCGACGGGGGACATGAACGCAGCAGAGCGCCCCGCCGGCCTGATCGCTCCAGCAACTGCAGCAGAGCGCCCCACCAGTCTGATCGCAGAACAGCGAACAGCAAGTTGCACTGCCGATCCGATGCCGCTCCAGCCCGGACCAGCCGTCATGTCTCGAGGCCCCAACGCGGAATCGGATGGTCTGTGGTCGAGACACACACGTTCTTCGGCTCGCAGAACACCTCGAAGCTCCAGGTTCCGCCCTCGCGGCCCGTCCCCGAGGCCTTGGTGCCGCCGAACGGCTGGCGCAGGTCGCGCACGTTCTGGCTGTTGACGAAGCACATGCCCGCCTCGACCGCCGCGGCGACGCGGTGGGCGCGGCCGACGTCGCGCGTCCAGACGTAGCTCGACAGGCCGTAGGCGATGTCGTTCGCCTTGGCGATGGCATCGGCCTCGTCGTCGAAGGCGATCAGGCAGGCGACCGGGCCGAAGATCTCTTCCTGGGCAATGCGCATGCGGTTGTCGACGTCGGCGAAGACCGTCGGCAGCACGTAGTTGCCGGCGGCGACGCGCCTGGGCAGCTCGGGAGATTCGAGTCCGCCGCACAGCATCGTCGCGCCTTCCTCTTGCCCGAGCGAGATGTAGCCACGCACCTTCTCGAGATGGTTGCGGCTGATCATCGGGCCGACGATCGTCGCCTCGTCGAGCGGGTCGCCGACGGCGATGCGACGCGCCCGGGCAACGAAACGGTCGACGAAACCGGCGTAGGCGCTGCGCTCGACGAGTATGCGCGAGCCCGCGGTGCAGCGCTCGCCGTTGTTGGAGAAGATCATGAACACCGCGGCGTCGAGCGCGCGCTCGAGGTCGGCGTCGGCGAAGACCACGAAGGGGCTCTTGCCGCCGAGTTCCATCGAGAATTTCTTCAGGCCCGCCGTCTGCACGATTCGGTTTCCGGTGCGGGTCGAGCCCGTGAACGAGATGGCGCGAACGTCGGGGTGGCCGACGAGCGCCTCGCCGGCCTCGCTGCCGTAGCCGTGAACGAGGTTCAGCACGCCTGCGGGAACGCCGGCCTCGAGCGCGAGCTCGCCGAGCCGCGCGGCGCTGAGCGGCGACAACTCGCTCATCTTCAGCACCGCGGTGTTGCCGAGCGCCAGGCACGGGGCGACCTTCCAGGTCGCGGTCATGAAGGGCACGTTCCACGGCGAGATCAGCGCGCAGACGCCGACCGGATGAAAGAGCGTGTAGTTGAGATGGGTCGTGGTCGGGTAGCTGTGGCCGTCGACTCGCGTGCACATCTCGGCGAAGTAGTGGAAGTTGTCTGCCGCGCGCGGCACCAGCTGCTTCTTTGTCTGCGCGATCACCTGCCCGGTGTCGCGCGTCTCGGTCTCGGCGATCTCGGGCACGTGGGTGGTGATGAGATCGCCAAGGCGGCGCATGACCTTGGCGCGTTCGGCCGCCGGCCGCCCGGCCCAGGCCGGAAAGGCCGCCTTCGCGGCGGCGACCGCCGCGGCCACCTCGCCGGCGCCGCCGCGTGCAACCTCGGCGAGCACGTCCTGCGTCGCCGGGTCGACGGTCTCGAAATAGTCGCCGCTCTCGACCGGGCGGCCGTCGATCAGGTGCTGGATTCTCATCGTGCGCTTCCTCGTGTCTGGGGCCGGCCGAAGGCGGCGTCGTCGACGATGGTGTTGACGAGCCGTCCGAGCGTCTCGATCTCGCACACGACCTCGTCGCCGACCTCGACGTTGACGACGCCCTCGGGCGTGCCGGTGAGGATGACGTCGCCGGGCAGGAGCGTCATGAAGGCGCTCAGGTACTCGATGAGGCCGGCGACGTCGACGATCAGGTCGCGGGTGTGGCCCGACTGCGTTCGCCGACCGTTGACGTAAGTTGCGAGGGCGAGTTGCGGCGGGTCGGCGACGTCGGCCGCGTCGACGAGCCACGGGCCGAGGACGGTGCCGCCGTCGCGGCTCTTCACTCGCAGGTTCGGTCGATACCAGTTCTCGAGGTAGTCGCGTACCGCGTAGTCGTTGGCCACCGTGTAGCCGGCGACGTGGCGCATCGCTTCGCTGCGCGCGACGTGGCGGGCGGGCGCGCCGATCACGACCGCGAGCTCGCATTCGTAGTGCATGAAGGTGACGCCCGTCGGCCGTCGCGTCTGCCCGCGATGGCCGATCACGCTGCCCGGCCCCTTCAGGAAGACGAGAGGCTCCTCCTGGGCGCTGAAGGCGAGCTCCTTCGCGTGGTCGGCGTAGTTGAGGCCGAGGGCGATGACGGTGCCGACCTCGAACGGCGCCAGCCAGACCACGGCGTGGTCCGCGACCTCCCGGCCATCGGCCAGACGGATGAAGCCGTCGCGCTGCGCCGGGAAGGCGTCGTGCATCGCGCCGGCATAGGCGACCCGCGCCCGCTTCACGGCGCCGCCTCCACCTCGGCGTCGACGCGCGTCTCGAGCCGGCCCAAGCCGTCGATCTCGATCGCGACGGCAGCGCCCGCGCCGACGAGTGGCGCCCCCGGCGCAGTGCCGGTCATGAGGATGTCGCCGGGCGACAAGGTCATGAAATCTGTGACTTCGGCGAGCAGGCGCGCGGCGCCCCGAAAGACGTCGCCGGTGTGCGCTTGCTGCACCCGCCGGCCATCGACGAAGACGCGCACGCCGAGCGCGTCGGGATCGGCGATCCGCGCCCGCGGCACGACCTGCGGCCCGATGACGCAGGAGGCATCGCGCGCCTTGAAGCGGATCGAGGGCCGGTAGAAGCTCTGGTGGGGGGTGCTGAAGTCGGCGACGATCAGGTAGCCGGCGACGTGATCGAGCGCCCGGCTCTCGTCGAGCGCGCAGGCCGTGCGGCCGATGACGAGGCCGAGGCAGGCGCCGAGCTCGAGCGTGGGCGTCGCGCTGTCGACGGAGACCGACGCGCCTCGGCCGACCAGCGTGTTGCGCGGCTTGACGTACAGCACCACGTTTTTCGGCGGCGCCTTGTAGGGGGGCGCCAACGCCGCGTCGCCCAGTGCGGCCAGTTGGCCACGCTGGTTCATCAGCGCGCCGATCACCAGCCCGGAGAGCCGGAAAGGCGCGAAGGCGAACGCCTCGTGCACCGACATCGACCTCATCGACGGCTCCGCCCGTCGCCGGTCAGCCGACGGGTGACACGCCGATCAGCCAGCGGTGCGCCCACAGGATGAAGACGGCGTAGACCACCAGGCCGCCGACGACCGCGATGAAGTCGTTGGCCGGGCCGGCCGGCGCCGCCGGTGCCTCGTGCGTCTCGGCGGCCGGGCGCCGCTTGACCGAGATGCGGTCGACGACGGCCCAGGCGAGAAAGCCGCCGAAGAGCAGCACGTCGACCAGCGTGCCGTTGGCGAGCAGGTGCGCCGTCGCCCAGAACTTCAGGGCGAGGAGGAAGGGGTGCCTCGCCGCGGCGCTGATCCGTCCGGGCAGGTAAGCCGCGAACAGCAACGGAAACACCGGCAGCATCACCAGCAGGGCGACGTGCCGCAGCGCGGCCGGCGGCGAATAGAGCACGACCGGCGCCTGGCGCGCCATGCCGTAGCCCACGATCAGGAGGCCCAGGCCGACCGCGGCAGCCAGCGAATAGAGCCCCTTCCAGGCTCCCTCCCCCAGCCGGGCGACCTGGCGCATGCGCCAGTTCGGCGCCACGATCGATACCGAATGGACGCCGAGGAAGAGGACGAGTCCAGCAAGGAACAGGCTCATGGCGGCATTGTCGCTCGCGGCCCGGACGCCGGCCGCGGACTCAGGCCACCGCGCGTGCGGCCGTGGACATGCGAGGCCGGACCCAGATCCAGGCGAAGACACCGATGCTCATCAGCAGCAGCGAGGTCACTGCAAGCCAGACGGTCGACTGCATCGCCAGCGGCGCGATCACGCCGGCGACGAATCCGTTCGCGGCGCTGCCGACGCAGGCCTGGAACGACGACGCCATGCCGCGTCGCTCGGGGACGAGGTCGAGCACCATCAGCGTCACCACCGGCACCATGAGCGCCCAGCCGAAGGAGTAGATGGCGATCGGGAAGAGCGACCACCAGGCCGTGGGCGTGAACAGCAGGTTCAGCAGCAGGTTGACGATCGAGGTCGCGCCCATGATGAGAAAGCCGTAGCGGATCTGGCGCGTCGGCTTGATGCGGCCGGCCATGCGACCCGACAGGAAGGCACCGCCCATGATGCCGGCGATCGTGAGGACGAAGAACCAGAAGAACTCCCCGGGTTTCAGGTGCAGATGCTCGCCGAGGAAGATCGGCGCCGACATCACGTAGAGGAACATGCCGTTGAACGGAATTCCGCTCGCCAGCGCCAGCGCGAAGAAGCGCGGGTTGCTCGCCAGGCTCCAATACCCGCGCATCAGGTTGCCGACGTTGAACGGCTGTCGGTGGCTGGCGTGCAGGGTCTCCGGCAGGAGCTTCCAGTTGGCGACGAACAGGGCGACGCCGACCGCGGTCAGGAACCAGAAGATGGCGTGCCAGCCGGTGTGGATGAAGAGGAAGCCACCGACCATCGGCGCCACGGCCGGGGCGACGCCGAAATAGATCGTCACCTGCGACATGACCCGCTGGGCGTCGGCGGCCGGGAACATGTCGCGGATGACGGCGCGCGAGATGACGATGCCGGCGCCGGCCGACATGCCCTGCAGGGCCCGGAAGAAGACCAGCGTGCCGATGTGATCGGAGAGCGCGCATCCCGCCGAGGCCAGCGTGAAGACGACGAGCCCGACAAGGACGACCGGCCGCCGGCCCAGGCTGTCCGAGAGGGCGCCGTGGAACAGGTTCATCACGGCGAAACCGAACAGGTAGGACGACAGCGTCTGCTGCATCTCGACCGGCGACGCCCCGATGGCCTGGGCGATGCCGGTGAAGGCCGGCAGGTAGGTGTCGATCGAGAACGGCCCGAGCATGCCCAGGCAGGCGAGCAGCGCGGCCAGGGCCCAGCGGGGTGCTCGCCAGAGGGTGTGGGCGTCCGGATTCACGGCAAAGCTGGCCAGTGTAAGGAGCCGGGACGCGACGTCCGGGTCGCAGGGGCAAAAAAGTGAAGCGGGCCGATAGGCCGGATTCTGTGCGGCCCGAACGCCTTGCGACGCCCGGGCCGTGACCGCCATTCCTCTGGGCCGGGCATCGCTGCCCGGCTCGGTGCTACCTACCCGCCGGCTCGTGCGGAGCCACACTTCCAGCCGGAGGAGCCGAAGCCCGCCCGGCCACGCCGGCCTATTTGGTATTGCTGCGCGTAGAGATTGCCCGTTTCACCCGGCACGTTCGCCTTTCGACGCCCGCGCCGACTCGTCTCTGTTGCTCTGATCCTCACCTCGCGGTGGACAGCCGTTAGCTGCTACGCCGCCCTGCGCAGTCCGGACCTTCCTCCAGCACGACGCGAACGCCGCGCCGGCGGCGGCCTGGCCCCCTTCACAACGTGATTAGGGGCGAGCGTTTCGTTGGCGCGACACTGGCCTGCCTGCGATCCGCGTCGCCTGCCCGAATCGCCTGGAATGCGTAAAATGCGCCGCTGCGGGGCCAGAAGCGCCGCTCTTGCTCGCGTCAACCGTTCCGGAGTTGCCGCGTTTTCATGTCAAGTCTCGCTCCTGAACGTGCACCCGCAACGGAGCGTCGAGCCTTCGAAGGCTCGCGAACCGAGAGCGGCGACTTCGTGAAAAGCCCCTTCCGTTATTGCAAATAATCAGGAGATTCAATGAAAACCAAGCTCATTTTCGGTGCCGTCGCTGCGGCCGTGGCCGTGTTCTCGCAAGGGGCGTTTGCCCAGGCGTCGTCGCCGACGCGCGCCGAAGTCAAGGCGGAAGCCAGGACGGGTGCCGCGGCTCCGGCCGGCGAAGGCCCCAACCTGACCGGTCAGCATCCCTCGAAGACCTCGACCAAGTCGCGCATGGAGCGCAAGGCAAAGACCAGGGCCGAGGCCAAGGCCGGCAAGCTGGAGCCGGCGGGCCAAGCCGCGGAGCCGGTGACCCCGTCGGCCTCGGCCGCCGTCACGACCCGTGCGGAGCGCAAGGCCACGACCAGGGCCGCCGCCAAGGCCGGCGAGCTGAAGCCCGCGGGCGAGGCCGCCATGCCTGCCGCCGAGCCGAAGAAGAAATAAGCACGCAAGGACGCATCGGTCGCCCCGGCGACCCTGCAAAGCGGCCTTCGGGCCGCTTTTTCGTTTCCGGCTCTAGCCCTTCGCGGGCCGGGCCTGCCGGACGTCGCGTGCCGACACTTCGGACGTGCCTTCCTTGTCGATCTGGAACAGGTCGGTCGCCTTCAGCAGCTTGGTGAGCGTCGCATAGCCGTAGTTGCGCGGATCGAACGAAGCCTGGTTGCCGATCTGCTGGCCCACCGCACCGACCCGCGCCCAGCCGTTTTCTCCCTTGGCCGCCTCGACGGCGTTGCGCAGCAGGGTCACGAGCTTGGCGTCTTGCTTCAGCTTGGCCGTGGGCACGCGCAGCGGCGCCGCCGCGACGTCGTCGCGCAACGCGTCGTCGGGGTCGCCGGCAGCGGCGGCTTCCGTCTCCGCGAGCTTGTCGAGGTAGAGGAATCGCGAGCAGGCATTGACGAACGGCTCGGGCGTCTTGCGCGCCCCGAAGCCGTAGACGGCCGAGCCCTTGGCGCGCAGGTGCATCACCAGCGGCGTGAAGTCGGCGTCCGACGAGACGATGCCGAAGGCGTCGGGGCGATCGGTGTAGAGCAGGTCGAGCGCGTCGATGACCATCGCCATGTCGCTCGCGTTCTTGCCCTTCGAATAGTCGAACTGCTGGATCGGCCTGATCGCGTGCTCGTGCAGCATGTCTTCCCAGCCCCTCAGCTCGTCCTTCTTCCAGTTGCCGTAGGCGCGGCGGATGCTCGTCTCGCCGAAGGTCGAGAGCTCGTTCAGGATCATGTCGATCCGCCTCGAGGGCGCGTTGTCGGCATCGATCAGGAGGGCGATTCGCGGCGGTCGGTCGTTCACGGGTTTTCCTTCAATTGCCAGGCCAGGGTCTCGCCGCCGCGCAGCGGCTTCAGCTCGGCCTCGCCAAAGGGCAGGCTCGACGGCAGGGTCCAGCCGGTCTTGTGCAGGGTGACGGTGTCGCGATGGCGCGGCAGCCCGTAGAAGGCGGCACCGTGGACGCTGGCGAAGCCCTCGAGCCGGTCGAGCGCGCCCGCCGCCTCGAACGCCTCGGCGTAGAGCTCGTGCGCCGAGGGCGCCGTGTAGCAACCGGCGCAGCCGCTGGCGTGCTCCTTCAGCGATGCGGCGTGCGGCGCGCTGTCGGTGCCGAGGAAGAACCGCTCGCTCCCCGAGGTCGCCGCGGCGACCAGGGCGAGCCGGTGCGCCTCGCGCTTGAGCACCGGCAGGCAGTAGTAGTGCGGCTGCAGGCCACCGCGGAAGAGCGCGTTGCGGTTGTAGAGAAGGTGGTGCGCCGTGATCGTCGCCGCGGTGTGCGGGCCGGCCTCGGCGACGTAGTCGACGGCCTCCTTCGTCGTCGCGTGCTCGAGGACGATCTTCAGGCCCGCGAAGTCGCGGCGCAGCGGCACGAGATGGCGATCGATGAAGACCGCTTCGCGATCGAACACATCGACCTCGGGGTCGGTGACCTCGCCGTGCACCAGCAGCACCAGGCCTTCGCGCTCGGCCGCGTCGAGGGTGCGGTAGGTCGTCTTCAGGTCGGTGACCCCGGCGTCGCTGTTCGTCGTCGCGCCGGCGGGGTAGAGCTTGAGGCCGACGATGCCGGCGTCGCGGGCGCGGCGCATCTCGGCTGGCGGCGTCGCGTCGGTGAGGTAGAGCGTCATCAGCGGCTCGAAGGCCGAGCCCGCCGGCAGCGCGGCGACGATCCGCTGCCGGTAGGCCCCGGCCTGCTCGACCGTGACCACCGGCGGGCGCAGGTTCGGCATGATGATGGCGCGCCCGAACTGGCGCGCGCTGTGGCCGACGACGGCCGCCATGGCCGCGCCGTCGCGCACATGCAGGTGCCAGTCGTCGGGGCGGGTGATCGTCAGCGTCTCGGCCATGGCGGCCATTGTCCCTCGCCGGTCGACGGCCCGAACACGGCCGTGCGCGGCCCTACGGCTCGACGAGTTCGCTGTCGACCCCGCTCTGCTGGAGCTGCCACATCTCGGCATAGCGGCCGCGCCGCGCGACCAGCTCGGCATGGGTGCCGCGCTCGACGATGCGACCACCCTCCATCACCAGGATCTGATGCGCATCGACGACCGTCGACAGGCGGTGCGCGATGACCAGCGCCGTCCGGTTCTTGGCCGCGTTCTGCAGCTCGGCCTGGATCGCCCGCTCGTTCGCCGAGTCGAGCGCCGACGTGGCCTCGTCGAAGATCATGATCGGCGGGTTCTTGAGCAGCGTGCGGGCGATCGCCACGCGCTGCTTTTCGCCACCCGACAGCTTCAGGCCGCGCTCGCCGACCATCGTGTCGTAGCCCTTCGGCGTCGACGCGATGAAGGCATGGATGTGTGCGGCCCGCGCGGCGGCCTCGACCTCCGCCCTGCCGGCCGACGTGCGCCCGTAGGCGATGTTGTATTCGACGGTGTCGTTGAAAAGCACCGTGTCCTGGGGCACGATGCCGATCGCCTCGCGCAGGCTCCGCTGCGTCACCTGCCGGATGTCCTGACCGTCGATGGTGATTCGGCCGGCGTCGACGTCGTAGAAGCGAAACAGAAGCCGCGCCAGCGTGCTCTTGCCCGAGCCGGAGGGGCCGACCACCGCGACCGTCCGGCCCGCCGGAATCTCGAAGCTGACGTCGTGCAGGATCTCGCGCTCGCGCTCGTAGGCGAAACGCACATGCTCGAAGTGGACCGTCCCGCCGCGGTCGTCGAGCGGCGCCGCATCGGGCGCGTCGGCGATCTCGCGGTTCTGCCCGAGCAGGGAGAACATCTTCTCCATGTCGATCATCGACTGCTTGATCTCCCGGTAGATGACGCCGAGGAAGTTCAGCGGGATGTAGAGCTGGATCATCAGCGCGTTGACGAGGACGAGGTCGCCGATCGTCATGGTGCCTGTCACCACCCCGGCCGTCGCCCGCCAGACGAGCAGCGTCACCGTCACCGCGATGATCAGGCTCTGCCCGAGGTTGAGCATCGACAGCGACGTCTGCGACTTGATCGAGGCCTTCTCCAGGCGGTGCAGGTTGTCGTCGTACCGCGCCTGCTCGAACGGCTCGTTGGAGAAGTACTTGACCGTCTCGTAGTTCAGCAGCGCATCGAGGGCCTTCGTGTTCGCCTTCGAGTCCTGCTCGTTCATCGCCCGACGGAAGGCCGTTCGCCACTCGGTGACGGTGACGGTGAAGGCGATGTAGAGGACCAGGGCGCCGAAGGTGATGACGGCGAACCAGCCGTCGAACTTGGCCGACAGCAGGCCGATCACCATCGTTACCTCGACCAGCGTGGGCAGGATGTTGTAGATCGTGAAGTTCAGCAGCGACTGGATCGATCGCGAGCCGCGCTCGATGTCGCGCGAGACGCCGCCGGTCTGTCGCTCGAGATGAAAGCGCAGGCTCAGGCTCAGCAGGTGCTCGAAGGCCTCGAGCGAGACCCGCCGCGCGATCCGCGCCGCCACCGGATAGAACAGGAACTCGCGCAGCTCGGTGAAGAGCGTGATCGACAGGCGCAGCAAGCCGTAGGCCACGAGCAGGGCGACCGGGACGACGAGGACGCTGCGTGGATCGCCGGGCTGCAGCGCCAGCGAGTCGACCAGCCGCTTGAGGACCAGGGGCACGCCGATGTTGGCGAACTTGGCGGCGACCAGACAGGCCAGCGCCACGACCACGCGGCCGCGCCAGTTCCAGACGTAAGGCAGGAGCTTGCCGAGCGTCTTCCAGTCCGACTTCGGGGCGGCGCCCGGCGCTCCCGTCACGGGTGGGGGAGAAGACAGCGTGGCAGGTCGCATCGAGGAGTCGGCAAGCGGGGATGATGAAAGAATGGCAGGCCGGACGACGGCCAACGCGAGGTGACGCAATATGCCCGAGATTTCAGCCGACACGATCGCCAGGGTCGCGCCGCTGCAGCTGCCGACCGACGGCCAGCTGGTCATGCGGGTGATGCCGATGCCGGCCGACGCCAACGGCAACGGCGACATCTTCGGAGGCTGGATCATGGCCCAGGTCGACGTCGCTGGCGCCGTCCTTCCGGCCAGGATCGCCAAGGGCCGGATCGCCACCGTCGCCGTCAACCAGTTCATCTTCAAGCAACCGGTCTCGGTCAGCGACCTGCTGAGCTTCTACGCACGCGTCGACCGGATCGGCCGCACCTCCGTGACCGTCAACGTCGAGGTCTACGCCGAGCGCAATCCGGCCGACCTGCACGTCGTCAAGGTGACCGAGGCCAACCTCACCTACGTGGCCATCGACGTCAACGGCCGGCCGCGGCCGATCCCGGCGGACTGAACGAGAGTCGAAAGGCGTTGCCCTCGGCGACGATCCAACCCGCCACGGGCGGCGCGAAATGGGTGCCGAGCACGAGCACGTCGCGACCGGCTTGCGCCTGCAGGAAGCGCAAGCGGGTTCGCAAGGCCTGCTCCGGGTCGCTGTCGAAGCGCGACCGGATGCCGGGGTCGCAGCACTGCACCGGGTGATGCATCAGGTCGCCCGTGATCACCGCCTCGACCCCCTCGGAGCGGATACGCACGCTGACGTGGCCGGGCGTATGGCCTGGCGTCGGCTCGAGACTCACCTCGCCGGTCACGGCGTGATCCGTCTCGACCCAGTCGACCAGCCCGGCGTCGATGGCAGGCTGCACCGAGTCGACCAGCATGTCGCGCTCGCCGGCGTCGCCCTCGCGCTGCCAGTGCTCGTGCTCGACGCGGCCGAGCAGGTAGCGCGCGCGCGGAAACGTCGGCACCCAGCGACCGGCCACCAGGCGCGTGTTCCAGCCGACATGGTCGGTATGCAAGTGGGTGCAGAGAACGACATCGACGCGCTCCGGCTCGACTCCCGCGCGCGCCAGGTCGGCGAGAAACGGCCCGTGCAGGTCGTTCCACAACGGGATCGCTCTCGCCTTGTCGTTGCCGACGCAGGTGTCGATGACGATCACCCGACCCTCGGACTCGACAATGAAGCAGTGGATCGACGCGAACAGCCGACCGTCGGCATGGACGAAATGCGGCCGCAGCCAGGCGTGCGCGAGCACCTGCTCGGTCGTCAGGTTGGTGAAGAGGAACGACGGCGGGCTCGCGCCTCGCGACTCCACCACCTGGGTGATGCGAACGGCGCCGACCCTCCAGCGTCGCGGCGCGGCGGCCTCCACCCCGGGTTCGTGCGGCACGCCCTAGTCGACGAAGAAGTCGAGCACGAAGTCGGTCGTTCCCGGCGTCACGCTGTAGTGATCGAGAGCGGTCACGCCGCGATCGGCGAGCAGGGTGTCGTCGATGAAGAAATTGCCGGTGGTGGTGCGCGCATCGCTGGTGAGGATCAGGTAGGCGGCATCGGCCAGGATCTCCGGCGTGCGGCAGCGGTCGAGGTCGACGCCGGGAATCATCTGCAGCGCCGCCGTCTTGATCGCGGTGCGCGGCCACAGGCTGTTGACGGCGATGCCGAGCGGCCGGAACTCGCCGGCGTGGCCCAGCGTGCACATGCTCATGCCGTACTTGGCGATCGTGTAGGCGGTATGCGGCGCGAACCAGTGCTCGCGCATCGACAGCGGGGGCGACATCGTCAGCACATGCGGATTGCGCCCCGCCTTCGCCGACGCCATGAGCAGCGGCAGGCAGGCCTGCGTGCACAGGTAGGTGCCGCGAACGTTGACGCCGAGCATCAGGTCGAAGCGCTTTATCGGCGTGGCCGGCGTCGGCGTCAGGCTGATGGCGCTGGCGTTGTTGACGAGGATGTCGATGCCGCCGAAGCGGTCTTCGGCCTGCTTGACCGCGGCGTGCACGCTCGCCTCGTCACGGATGTCGCACTGGACGGCGAGCGCCTGGCCGCCGGCGGCCTCGATCTCCGCGGCCGCCGAGTGGATCGTTCCGGGAAGCTTGGGGTTGGCCTCGGTCGTCTTGGCGGCGACGACGACGTGCGCGCCGTCGGCCGCGGCACGCATGCCGATCGCCAGGCCGATGCCTCGCGACGCGCCGGTGATGAACAAGGTCCTGCCCTTCAGATTCATCATGGCCTCCTCCCGCGCCTTCGGCGACTCGTTCGGCCAGTGTGCCGCATGGCGTCAACCGCGCAAAGCCCACCCGTCCGCCTTCGCGCGGGCGATTCCCGCGACGTGCGCGGCGAGCGCTTCGCCGCAGGCGCGGTACACGGGTGCGCCGGGGTGGAAGCCGTCGCTGGCCATGGCGCCGGCATGCAGGTCGAGCGCGATCGCCAGATGGGAGACATCGCCGCGGGTCGCCGCCCATCGGGCCAGGGCGAGATCGTGGCGGCGGGCATCGTCGCCGAGCACCCGTCGCAGCGGCTCGGGCAGCAGCGGGAACCGGTGCAGCGGCGGCAGCGGCGCAAAGACGACGTGCCGTGCCAGCCCCTCGACAAGCAGCCAGTCGGCGAGCGCTTCGCGATGAGCGACGGCGCGGCGCGCGCCGACCTGCGACGTCACGTCGTTGACGCCGGTGATGACGACGGCGACGTCGGCAGCCGGCGGCGGGTCGCCGCGCAGGAGCGCGTGGACGGCCCGCGTGTCGAGGCCCGACCGGGCCCGCAGCGTCCACTCGACAGGTCTGCCGAGCTCGCGGTGCAACGCCCGGGTCAGATGGCCTGCAACGGCCTCGGACTGGTCGGCCACGCCGACGCCGGCCGCCGACGAGTCGCCCGCGACGAGCAGGCGCAGCGAAGGCGCGCCAGCGTCGCAGACGTCGTGGCGGACGCCAAGGCTTGCACCACCAACGACGCCGGCACGCGCACCGCCAGCCTCGGGAAGCACGGCCGCGCGTCGCCGCGTCGCGATCGCCTGCGCAACGAGCCAAGGCGCCAGGCCGGCCTTGCGCGCGAGTGCCCGCCAGGCCGGAACGATCGCCGGCTCGTCAGAACGCGGAGAAATCGGGCTTGCGCTTCTGGAAGAAGGCACTGAACGCCTCCTTCGCCTCGGGGCTCTGCAGGCGGGCGGCGAAAGCCTGCGTCTCGACCTGGATCGTCTCGAGGGTCGCGGCCGACCGCGCGCGGCGCAGCAACCGCTTGGTCTCGCGTACGGCGCCGGGCGGCAGCGCATTGAAGCGCTCGGCGATCCGGCGCGCGTGCTTCACGACTTCGGCGGCCGGCAGGACGGCATTGGCAATGCCGGCCTCGACCGCGTCGGCACCGGTGAACGGGTCGCCGAGAAGGAGTTTTTCAGCGGCGCGCGCGTTTCCCATCAGCTGCGGGACGATGAGGCTCGACGCGAACTCCGGAACCAGGCCGAGGCTCACGAACGGCATCGCGAGGCGGGCCTCGTCGCTCACGTAGACGAAGTCGCAGTGCAGCAGCATCGTCGTGCCGATGCCGATGGCC
>JBBRFB010000060.1:0-19717 GCA_038225015.1 Burkholderiales bacterium | reverse complement strand
CTTGACGCTGCCGCCGTAGAGGATGCGCAGCGACGCCGCGGCCGCAGGCGAGGCGGCGGCCAGTTGGGCACGCAGGATCGCGTGCACCGCCTGGGCCTCCTCGGGGCTGGCCGTGCGGCCGGTGCCGATCGCCCAGATCGGTTCATAGGCGAGCACGGCCTCGCCTATGCGCGCGCCGAGCGCGTCGATCGCCGCGGCCAGCTGCCGGGTGACAACCGCCTCGGTCCGCCCGGCATCGCGCTCGGCCAGTGTCTCGCCGACGCAGACGATCGGCACGTGTCCCGCGGCCAGCGCGCGCTCGGCCTTCTCGGCGACGAGCCCATCGCTTTCGCCATGCAGCGTACGGCGCTCCGAATGACCGACGATGACGTGACGGCAACCGAACTCGGCCAGCATCGCCGCCGACACTTCGCCGGTGAACGCGCCCGAGGAGTGGCTCGAGCAGTCCTGGGCGCCCCAGGCAACGGCGCTGCCGCCGAGCGCGTCCCGGACCTCGCCGAGATAGGGGAAGGGGGCACAGACCGAGACGTCGACGGTGAACGGGCCGGCCGCCTTCAGGGCGGCGAGCAACGCGCCGTTCGCCGCACGGTTGCCGTTCATCTTCCAGTTGCCGACGACGAGCCCGCGTCGACCGCCGGTGGCTGCACTCGCGTCTACCATCGAAGCACCAGCTTGCCGATGTGCTGGTTCGACTCCATCAGCGTGTGCGCGGCAGCCGCATCGGCAGCCGCGAACACCTGGTGGACGACCGGCTTGACGCGGCCGGCATCGAGCCACGGCCAGACAGTGCGGCGCAGCGACGCGGCGATCTTCGACTTGAACGCCACCGGCCGCGGCCTGAGCGTCGAGCCGGTGATGGTCAGGCGGCGCCGCAGCACGGCGCCGGCGTCGACCTTGGCCGCCGTGCCGCCCTGCACCGCGATGATCACCAGACGGCCTTCCTCGGCCAAGCACTTGAGCTCGCGCTCGACGTAGTCGCCGGCCACCATGTCGAGGATCACGTCGGCGCCCGCATCGCCGGTGATGCGGCGCACCTCGGCGACGAAGTCCTGCGTCTTGTAGTTGATCGCGTGATCGGCGCCGAGCGCCTTGCAGGCCGCCGCCTTGTCGTCGCTGCCGACGGTGACGATCACGGTCGCGCCGTGCGCCTTGGCCAGCTGGATCGCCGTCACGCCAATGCCGCTCGAGCCGCCCTGGACGAGCAGCGTCTCGCCGGGCTGCAGCCGGGCGCGGTCGAACACGTTCGACCAGACCGTGAAGAACGTTTCCGGCAGGCTGGCGGCCTCGACGTCGCTGAGGCCGGCTGGGGAAGGCAGGCACTGGCCGACAGGGGCGACGCAGTATTCAGCGTAGCCGCCGCCGGCGACGAGGGCGCAGACGCGGTCGCCAGTGGCGAGGCCGGCGTCGGACATCGCCTTGGCGTCGCCGTCGACAATGGTGCCGGCGACTTCAAGGCCCGGCAGATCGGAAGCGCCCGCGGGCACCGGATAGTGGCCCTTCCTCTGCAGCACGTCGGGGCGGTTGATGCCGGATGCGGCGACCCGGATGAGAACCTCACCCGCGCCGGCGACCGGCGTCGGCCGCTCCGTGAGGCAGAGCACCTCGGGGCCGCCGAACGCCGTGATCTCGATCGCCTTCACGAGGCGCTCCGCCGGCTCATGGCGCTCACTCCTGGTAAGCCTGCTCGCGCGGCGGCGATTCACGGTCGAGAAGCGCCTTCATCGACAGCTTGACCCGACCCTTCTCGTCGGTCTCGAGGACCTTGACGCGAACGATCTGGCCCTCCTTCAGGAAGTCGGTGACCTTCTCGACCCGCTGGTGCGCGATCTGGCTGATGTGCAGCAGGCCGTCCTTGCCGGGCAGCAGGTTGACGAGGGCGCCGAAGTCGAGGATCTTGGTGATCGGGCCTTCGTAGATCTTGCCGACCTCGACGTCGGCGGTGATCTCCTCGATGCGCTTCTTCGCGTGCTCCGCCTTGTCGGCGTCGGCAGAGGCGATGGTGATCGTGCCGTCTTCGCCGATGTCGATGACGCAGCCCGTTTCCTCGGTCAGCGCCCGGATCGTCGCCCCGCCCTTGCCGATGACGTCGCGGATCTTCTCCGGATTGATCTTCATCGTGTAGAGGCGCGGCGCGAACTGCGACACCTCGGTCTTGGCGCCGCCCATGGCCTCGGTCATCTTGCCGAGGATGTGCAGGCGGGCTTCCTTCGCCTGCGCGAGCGCCACCTGCATGATCTCCTTCGTGATGCCCTGGATCTTGATGTCCATCTGCAGCGCGGTGACGCCGGCGGTCGTGCCGGCGACCTTGAAGTCCATGTCGCCGAGGTGATCCTCGTCGCCGAGGATGTCGGTCAGCACGGCGAAGCGGTTGCCGTCCTTGATGAGGCCCATGGCGATGCCGGCCACGTGCGCCTTCAGCGGCACGCCGGCATCCATCAGCGCCAGGCAGCCGCCGCAGACCGACGCCATCGACGAGGAGCCATTCGACTCGGTGATCTCGGAGACGACGCGCATCGAGTACGGGAACTCGCCGCGATCGGGCAGCACGGCGACGAGCGCGCGCTTGGCGAGCCGGCCGTGGCCGATCTCGCGCCGCTTCGGCGTGCCGACGCGGCCCGTCTCGCCGGTGGCGAAAGGCGGCATGTTGTAGTGCAGCATGAAGTGCTCGCTGAACTCGCCGGCGAGCGCGTCGATGCGCTGCGAGTCGCGATCGGTGCCGAGCGTCGCGGCGACCAGCGCCTGCGTCTCGCCACGCGTGAAGAGCGCCGAGCCGTGAGCGCGCGGCAGCAGGCCGCTCCGGATCTCGATCGGTCGCACGGTGCGGGTGTCGCGGCCGTCGATGCGAGGCTCGCCGGAGAGGATCTGGTTGCGGACGATCCTGGCTTCGATGTCGAACAGGATGTTGTCGACCTTGACCTTGTCGACGGCCGTGCCGCCTTGCGACAGCGCGGCCAGGGTGGACGCGGTCACGTCGCGCGTGGCCTGGGTGCGCGCCTGCTTCGAGCGGATCTGGTAGGCATCGCGCAGCTTCTGCTCGGCCAGCGAGCCGACCTGGGCGATGAAGGCCTCGTCCTTGGCCGGCGGCTGCCAGTCCCAGACCGGCTTGCCGGCGTCGCGGACCAGCTCGTTGATCGCGGCGATGGCGATGTTGCCCTGCTCGTGGCCGAAGACGACACCGCCGAGCATGATCTCCTCGCTGAGCTGCTTCGCCTCCGACTCGACCATCAGCACGGCGGCCTCGGTGCCTGCGACGATGAGGTCCATCTGCGTCTCGGCCATCTGCGTCTTCGACGGATTGAGCACGTACTGGCCGCCGATGTAGCCGACGCGGGCGGCGCCGATCGGGCCGTTGAAGGGAATGCCCGAGATGGCGAGCGCCGCGCTGGCGCCGATCAGCGACGGGATGTCGGCGGCGACCTCCGGGTTGAGCGACAGGACGTGGATAACGACCTGCACCTCGTTGTAGAAGCCTTCGGGAAAGAGCGGCCGGAGCGGCCGATCGATCAGTCGCGAGGTCAGGGTCTCGAGCTCGCTCGGGCGGCCTTCGCGCTTGAAGAAGCTGCCCGGGATCTTGCCGGCGGCGTACGTCTTCTCGATGTAGTCGACGGTGAGCGGAAAGAAGTCCTGGCCGGGCTTGGCCTCCTTCCTGGCGACGACGGTCGCGAGGATGACGGTGTCGTCGATGGTGACGACGACGGCGCCGCCCGACTGCCTGGCGATCTCACCCGTCTCGAGGGTGACGCTGCGCTGGCCCCACTGGAATGTCTTGCTGACTTTGTTGAACAGGCTCACTGGGATTCTCCGTTGCTTCAGGCGCCTTCAGGGGTGGCGCCGGCTCCCGGAACGAGGTGATTCAGCGACATGCCATTCCAAGGGTGCTCGCGTTGGCTCGCGAACATCGGTGGAATGACACAAGCCTCGCCGCATGGCCGCTCGTTCCAGACGCTCGAGAACCTGCCGGTCATGGTCCCGTCAGGCTCGAGGCGTCGCTCTTCGACCTACTTGCGCAGGCCGAGCTTCTGAATCAGCGTCGTGTAGCGCTCGGGATCCTTGCCCTTGAGGTAGGCGAGCAGGCTCTTGCGACGGTTGACCATCTTCAGCAGGCCGCGCCGGCCGTGATGGTCCTTGAGGTGGGTCTTGAAGTGCGGCGTGAGCTCGTTGATCCGGTCGGTCAAGAGGGCGACCTGCACTTCGGTCGAGCCGGTGTCGTTGGCGCCGCGGGCGTGCGCCTTGACGACTTCGGCCTTGTGTTCCTGGGTAGCTGGCATCTCGTTTCCTGGGTGTGAAACCGAGCGCCGGCCGAATGAGGCGGGGCTGCGGTTTCGGGTCGACTCGCGAGCACCGGTGAAACCGACCGGCGTCGTGCTGGGCTAGCCGCAGAGCGGCGAACCGAAGATTATAGGCGAAGTGCCGCCTCCAGCCGACTCGCCCCGTCGACGAGACGCGCGGGGTCGCGCGAGGCGAAGCACCAGCGCAGCCAGCCCTCGGCCTCGTCGCCGAAGGCGATACCTGGAGCCAGGCCGAGACCGACGTCGCGCACCAGCCGCTTCGCGAAGGCGAGCGAATCGGCACTTCCCGGACAACGGAAGAACGCGTACATGCCGCCGCTCGGCACCTCCACCTCGACGCCGCCGAGCGACTGCAGGCGCGGCAGCAGTGTGTCCCGGCACCGCCGCAGGTGCGCGGCGAGGGCCGGCACCGCCTCCGGAGCCTCGGCCAGCGCGGCGAGACCGGCCCGCTGCACGAAGACCGGCGCGCACGAGGTGTTGAACTCGATCAGCTTAACGAACGCCGGCGTCGCCGCCGCCGGCACGACCAGCCAGCCGAGCCGCCAGCCCGTCATGAGAAAGGTCTTCGAGAAGCTGTGCACGACCACGAGGCGCTCGTCGGCCTCGGCGATGTCGAGAAAGCTGGGCGCGCAGGCGCCTTCCCCGGCGCCGAAAAAGACGCGCTGGTAGACCTCGTCGGCGACGATCCAGGTGCCGGTCTCGCGGCAGTGGGCAAGGATCGCCTCCTGCTCGCGGCCGGAGAGCGTCCAGCCGGTCGGGTTGTTCGGCGAGTTGACGAGGAGCACGCGGGTACGAGTCGTCACCGCCACGCGCAGGTCGTCGAGGTCGAGCCGCCAGGCGCCACCGCGCGGGCGCAGGGGAAGGCGCACGACGCGGGCGCCCAGGATCGCCGGTTGCGCCGTCAGGTTGGGCCAGACCGGCACGACCGCCACGACCTCGTCGCCAGCACCGACGAGCGCCTGCATCGCCAGCATCAGGGCGCTCACGCCAGACGACGTGACCGCGATCCGCTCGGCGCCGACCGGCCGGTGCAGGCCGCTGATGTAGCCGGCGATGGCCGACCGCAGCGCCTCGAGGCCGAGGTTGTGGCTGTAGAACGTCTCTCCTTCAGCGAGCGAGCGCATCGCCGCCTCGCGGGTGGCGTCAGGTGTCGGCTGGTCGCTCTCGCCGAACCAGAACGCCAGCACGTCGTCTCGGCCGAGCGCCGCATTGGCGACCTCGCGGATCTTCGAGCCCGGAAGTTCTTCGATGGCCTGGCGCATGGCGTGAAGCCTGGGTGTTGAAAAACAGAAATGCCGCTCCAGATTCAGCGGCAAGGACGCAGCGAGTTGCGTTTCAACATTGTAGGAGTCGACCATGTACGTTCTGCCCGTTTCCCGCTCGGCCGTGTTCGCGCGCCGCGCCGTCTCCCCCCGGTTCTCCAGCGCCATCGAGCAGCTGTTCGACGAATCGATCGACCGCTTCGTCGGTGGCTCGAGCGACACCCCGTCCACCCGGACACCTGCGATGGACGTGACGGAGTGCGACGCTGCCTATACCGTCGTCTTCGACGTGCCCGGCGTCAGCCGCGAACAGTTGAAGGTGTCGGTCGATGGAAGGCGTGTCAGCCTGAGTACCGAGCCGGTCGCCGTGCCCGTCGCCGAAGCGGTCGAAGGCCAGGCCCCCACAGCCGAAGCGGCCCCCGCCGAGCGCGTGCTCTATCGCGAGCGCACCGCAGCCCGTTTTGCCCGCACCGTGAGCCTGCCGGCCGAAGTCGACCAGGCGGCGTCGCAGGCGAAATTCGACAACGGCGTGTTGACGCTGACGCTGGCAAAGAAGGTGCCGGCCGGCGCCGCGCAGCTTCACATCGCCTGAGGCTCGCCCGCCCGTCCGGGTGCAGGGCGCCCTCGCCGCTCAGGCGGCGGAGAGTGCCCATCGCGGCAAGACGTCGAACGCGTAGTCGCGACTCGGCGTGACGAGGCCGCGCTGCAGACGCATCGCGGCAGCCAGCGCGATCATCGCCCCGTTGTCGGTGCAGAGCGCCAGCTCCGGGTAGTACACCCTGGCCTGGCGCTTCCTGCATTCGGCGTCGAGCCGGTCGCGCAGCGAAACGTTGGCGCCGACCCCGCCGGCGACGACGAGTCGCACGAGCCCGGTCTGCTCGAGTGCCGCCATCGACTTCGTCGCCAGCACGTCGACGATGGCCGCCTGCGTCGAGGCCGCCAGATCGGCGCGCGGCTGCTCGCAGGTCGCACCCTCCAGCCTGGCCGCCGCCGTCCGCACGGCCGTCTTCAGGCCGGCGAACGAGAAATCGAGCGTGTCGCGGTTCAGGAGCGGCCGCGGCAACCGGACGCCTTCGGGGTCACCGAATTCCGCCAGCCTCGCCAGCTCGGGGCCGCCCGGATAGCCGAGACCGAGCAGCTTGGCCGACTTGTCGAAGGCCTCGCCGGCCGCATCGTCGATCGTGTCGCCGAGGAGCCGGTAGTTGCCGACGTCGGTGACCTCCAGCAACTGCGTATGGCCTCCGGAAACCAGGAGCGCGACGAAAGGGAATTGCGGCGGGTCGGCTGAAAGAAATGGCGAAAGCAGATGGCCCTCGAGATGGTGGACGCCCAAGGCGGGTCGCTCGAGCGCCGCCGCCAGCGCCGAGGCGACGCCGGCGCCGACGAGCAACGCCCCGGCGAGTCCGGGCCCCCGGGTGAAGGCCACGGCATCGATCGCGGCCAGCGCGATGCGCGCCTCGGCGAGAACGGCCTCGGTGAGCGGCAAAACCCGGCGAATGTGGTCTCGCGACGCCAGCTCGGGAACCACGCCGCCGTATGCGGCATGCATGTCGACCTGGCTGTGCAGGGCCTGCGCCACGAGCCTCGGTGTTTCCCGGCCCTGCGCCTCGACAAGGGCGACGCCGGTCTCGTCGCAGGACGTCTCGATGCCGAGCAGGAACATGACGCCAGTCTAGCGACCCCAGTCCCCGGAGACCGTGACTGTGCGACCTCCGGGAATGGGCGAACGACAAAATGCCCTATGACCCGATCGCCATCGAGCCCGCGTTCCATGCGCCAATGATGCGAAAGAGCGTGGAAGCGATCCTAAAATCGGGCTCCCACACTGCGTGACCAATCGCGTCGCGTAGCCGATCGCGGTGCCCACTCGTTTCAAGCCGGAACCAATGCCGCAGTCAGACGTGCCATTGTTCAGACAGCAGGCGCTCGACCACGTCGGCGTCCGTCGCTACGGCACCGTCGTCCTCGCGCGACCGGTGACGTTCACGTTCATCACCTCGATCTTCGTCCTCTTCGCGACGCTGATCGTGCTCTTCCTGGCGCTCTTCAGCTACCAGCGCAAAGTGCAGGTGGGCGGGGTGCTGCTGCCCGAAT
The DNA here is from genome assembly GCA_038225015.1 of Burkholderiales bacterium. Taxonomy (GTDB): domain Bacteria; phylum Pseudomonadota; class Gammaproteobacteria; order Burkholderiales; family Burkholderiaceae_C; genus Schlegelella_A. The sequence goes on along the minus strand of JBBRFB010000060.1, from coordinate 12,072 downwards.
CGGGCTTGATCCGCGTCGTTCCGTCGCAGGCTGGCGTCGTCGTCGAACGGTCGGTGCGCGAGGGCAAGGAAGTCCGCGCGGGAGATCCGATGTTCGTCCTGACGAGCGAGCGTGCGAGCGCGACGCGTGGCGACGCCGAACAGGCGATCTCGGGCCTTCTTCGAAGCCGGCGCGAGAGCCTCGTCATCGAGCAGGGGCAGCTGCGCCAGCAGTCGGTACAGCGCGTCGAGGCCGCCGAGCGTCGAGCCGTCGATCTCTCGCACGACATCGAGCGCATCGACAGCCAGATCGCGCTTCAGCAACGCCGCGTCGTACTCTCGGAGCAGGCACTTCAACGCTTCGCCGACCTGCAGCAACAGAACTTCGTTTCCTCTGCGAACGTGCAGGACAAGCAAGGCGAAATGCTCGACCAGCGGCAGCGCCTCGCCGACCTCGAGCGATTGAAGGCGTCGGGCGCCCGCGACCTGGCGACCGTCCAGGCCGATCGTCGCGACCTGAAGATCCAGTCCCAGCGCGACCAGGAAAACGCGTCGCGAGGCATCGCCGAGCTCGACCAGGACCTTACCGAAAACGAGGCGCGCCGCCAGATCGTCGTCCGTTCGCCGCAAGACGGTGTCGTGACCGCGATCAACGCCGAACTCGGGCAGACGGTCGGGCCCGGCCAGGCGCTCGCTTCGGTGTTGCCGAAGGACACGCCGTTGATCGCCGAGCTCTACGCACCGTCCCGCGCCGTCGGCTTCGTCCGTCCCGGAATGGACGTGCTCGTCCGGTTCCAGGCCTATCCGTACCAGAAGTTCGGGCAACACCACGGGACGGTGCGCGAGGTCTCGAGCACCGCCATGAGACCGGAAGACATGGCCCTGCCGGGCGCCATCGAGACAAGCGGCCTGGGCGAGCCGGTCTATCGGGTGCGAGTGGCTCTCGACGAGCAGGTCGTCCGCGCCTATGGCGATGCTCGCCCGTTGAAATCGGGGATGGTGCTCGATGCCAGCGTCCTGCTGGAGAAACGCCGCCTCTACGAATGGGTGCTCGAGCCGCTGTACACGATTACCGGGCGACTGTGACATGAGCGAGGTCGTTCCGCCGTCACTTCGATTCTGGAACAGCCAGCGACTGCCCATCGCTCTTCAGGCCGAAGCCGCCGAGTGCGGGCTCGCGTGCCTGGCGATGATCAGCAGCTACTGGGGGCACCGGATCGATCTCGCCAGCCTGCGCCGCCGGTTCTCCGTCTCGCTGAAGGGCGCCACGCTGACGAGCCTGATCCACATCGCGCAATCGCTGGGTCTGCAGGCCCGCCCGCTGAAGCTCCATGTGGAGCACGTGCCCGATCTGAAACGCCCCTGCGTCCTGCATTGGGACATGAATCATTTCGTTGTCCTGAAGTCACTTTCGCGCGCGGGCGTGGTCATCCATGACCCCGCAGTCGGCGAGCGGCGCCTATCGAATGCCGAGTTCGCCAACCATTTCACCGGCGTGGCGCTCGAGCTCGTACCGGGCGCCGGCTTCACCCGCGTGCGCGAGACCCAGCGCTTCAGCCTGATGTCACTCATGGGTCACGTTGTCGGGCTACGGCGAGGCCTGGCCCAGCTGCTCCTTCTCGGGGTGGCGCTCCAGGTGTGCGCGCTGGTCATCCCGTTCTACATGCAGTGGATCGTCGACGAGGCGCTCGTCGCCGCCGATCGCGACCTGATCACCGTCCTGGGTCTCGGATTCCTGCTCCTGGTGCTCGTGCAGACCTCGATTTCCGCCGTCCGGTCGTGGGTGACGACCGTGCTCGCCACCAACCTCAACTTCCAGTGGCTTGGAAATGCCTTCGCGCACCTGATGAAGCTGCCCCTGGCGTACTTCGAAAAGCGCCATCTGGGCGACATCGTGTCCCGGTTCGGCTCCATTCAGACGATCCAGCGCAGCCTCACGACGCAGTTCGTCGAAGGCGTGATCGACGGGCTCCTCGTCGTCGGCACGTTGGTCGTCATGTTCATCTACAGCGCACAGCTGACGTTCGTCGCGATCGGCGCCGTCGTGCTCTACGGGCTGATGCGGTGGGCGATCTTTCGATCGCTTCGCGAAGCGACGGCCGAGCAGATCATCCACGCCGCCAAGCAGCAGACGCACTTTCTCGAGTCGGCCCGCGGCGTGCAAAGCATCCGCCTGTTCGGCCGCGCGCACGAGCGCCGCATCGGCTGGATGAATGCGCTCGCCGACCAGTTCAACGCCGATCTGCGAATCTCCAAGCTGTCCATTTCCTACCAGACCGCAAATGCGCTTCTCTTCGACGCCGAACGCGTCATCGTCATCTGGCTGGCCGCGCTCGCGGTGATCGACAACCGCTTTTCGATCGGAATGCTGTTCGCGTTCATCAGCTACAAGGACCAGTTCAGCAAGCGCATTGCCTCTTTGATCGACAAGCTCTTCGATCTGAGGATGCTGCGCCTGCACGGCGAACGAGTCGCCGACATCGTGTTGACCGACGTCGAGCGCGAGGGCGAGGGCCAGGAGTCGGAGATCGGGGGCGAACGGATCGCGCCCAGCATCGAGGTGCGCAACCTCGCCTTTCGCTATGCCGACGGCGAACCCTTCGTGCTTCGCAACCTGAACCTGACCGTGCCGGCTGGCCAATGCATCGCCCTCACGGGCGCGTCGGGGTGCGGCAAGACGACGCTCGTGAAGCTGCTCCTGGGACTGCTAGAGCCCACCGAGGGCGAAATCCTGGTCGGCGGGATCAAGCTGGCCCACTTCGGGCTCGCCAACTACCGACAGCTCGTGGGCACCGTCATGCAGGACGATCAGCTGTTTTCGGGCTCGATCGCCGACAACATCAGCTTCTTCGATTCACTCCCGAGCCAGCCGCAGATCGAGGCGTCGGCCCGGCTGGCCGCCGTACACGAAGAGATCATGGCGATGCCGATGGCCTACAACACGCTGGTTGGCGACATCGGCAGCGGTCTGTCAGGCGGACAGAGGCAACGCATCCTCCTAGGCAGGGCGCTCTATCGCAGCCCGCGACTTCTCATCCTCGACGAAGCGACGAGTCATCTCGACATCTGGAACGAACAACTGGTCAATACCGCGATCAGGCAGATCTCGCTGACCCGGATCATCGTGGCCCATCGGCCCGAGACGATTGCGATGGCGCAGCGCGTCGTCGTTCTCGAGCAGGGTCGCATCGTCCGAGATCTGGCACAGCCGAACGCGCCCCAGCCGTCGACGCTGGAAGCCGGTGGTATCGGGTCAGGCGCCTGCCCGTGATGACCACACCACGGCTAAGGTTTCCCTAATACCACCCGCCCTTCGGACCCCCGATGATTTCCCAGCCGCCCTTCGGACCTGCGCCTGATACAAGGGCCAGTTCTTGCGGATCGAGCGGAATGGGCCCGCGTGCCGGTGTCTGCTGGGCTGTAGCGGGCGAGGTTGCTTCTTTCATTGCTTGCTCCTGGTGGAAAGCGGCGTCGGAACGACTCCACCTGCATTCCACCAACGGCCCCTTTTTGACGCAACTGTCAACTCTTACAGTGTGCAGTTCGTCACGCGAATGGCAAAAGGCCAATCGCTACGGGGTGCCGGCAGCGCCTCTTACAGCCCGAATCTATCGAAGCTATCGAATGAGCCCGAGGCGCAACGCCTTGAGAACGGCCTGATGCTTGTTCACGCACCCGAGCTTGTGGGTGGCGTTGTTCACATGCAGCGCCGCGGTACGCTCGCTGATGCCCAGCAAGGCGCCAACCTCCCACGCAGTCTTTCCCTCCATCGTCCAGCGCAGCGTCTCCAGCTCACGGGGAGTCAGCGACGGCGCACCGGGGACGTTGAGCGTCGGGGCCAGGATCCGCAATGCCGCATCTTGCGCATGCACGGCAAACAGCTGGAGATCGGCAACCAATCGTGTGACGGCTGAAGCGTCTGCCGGCACGGGTCGATCCCGATCCACACCGAGAAAGAAGTGGCGCCCCTCGGGCATGTGCAACGCCATCGCGATGCCATTGCGGTATCCGAACCGGGCCTGTTCCTCCCAGATATCGCCGACACCCCGACCCGCATACGTTGCCTGGTTCCATACGATCGGCATGCTGTGCCGCTTGCAGTGCTGCATCACCGGATCCCGGCGCCAGTTCTCGCGATTGCCGAAGGATTCCTTGTAGCCCCGCGGCGTGTTGTCGACCGTGATGAACTCGGCTTCACCGAGCAGGTGGTCGATGACGACAGTGGCCGACACGGTCTCGAAACCGAGCCGCCGCGTGAACTCGACGATCTGCTCGTGGAACTCGTCGCGGGTACGGGTCTCCAGCACCGAAGTGAAGCCGGTCTCGAGCATGAGGCTCAATCCCCCGCCATTCGACAACGACGCCGATGTGAATTCTTGCCCATCACCCTGACAACTCTGACAGATGGCAGGGCACGCGATTCTTGCCACACTGTCTCACCATTGACCTTTCGAAGGTGGACCGCCATCGACCACGAAGCCATGACCCCGGCCTGGATGATCTGCGCGTGGCCCCCGCTATTGTGGCAGGCCAGCCAGGCTCCGCACCTGCAACTGACGCATCTCGGCACGCGGGTGTTGAATCTCGCCGACGACGCCTGCCTGTGCCGCGGCCAGACTCTCTGGGGCGACTCCAACGAGCGGCAGTCGGCCGGCGTCGCCTGGGACTGGGTGGAGATTCAGGAAGGTGTCGTCGCCATGGCCGATCCACTCGGCCTCGTGAGCAACCTGAAACTCGTCGACGACGACGGCCAAGCCCTCACGCATGTCGAGACGGCGGTACACCTGCACCAATTGGTCCACCTCCTTCCGTGGCAATCGGAAGTCAGACGCGCGCTTCACCAGTCGGAGGCCTGAGCATCGGCTCCCTGCCGTTGGGCGGCCCGCGTTCCGAGTGTCGTAAATTTCACGAACCGAAACGAAGCCGAGCTACCCGCCGGCCGGCGGTCGAGGTACGCTTGCCCTCCCGCCAGAGCGTGCGTCGTGCGCCGGGCGACGGCAGAGACCGATGAAAGAGTATCGCCTTCTGGCTTGGCCGGAGCTGACGGCCGAACACCGGCGCACCGCCTATCGCCGCATTTTGAGCGAGATGTCGCTGCGCTTCGTCACCTTCACGCAGCTCGTCGACTGCAGTGGGTTGCGCAAGGGCGAGGTGCGGGCCTTCGTCGAGATGCTCGACGGTCGAGGGCTGGTGTCCGAGCAGGACAGCGCTGCACCCGACACCTTTCTCGACTCGTTCAGCCCGCTCGCCTGGTTTCGGCGCGCCATCAGCGTCGATCACGACGGGCGCTGACCTGACGGCATCGTCGCAAAGTGCCGCCAGCCGGTCGCATTGGCGGTCAAGGTCCTTCGGTCAGTGCTGTTCCTTGGCGTGATTGATCGAGTACTTCGGTATCTCGACGGTCACGTTGTCCTGGGCCAGGATGGCCTGACACGATAGCCGCGACGTCGGCTCGAGACCCCAGGCCCGGTCGAGCAGGTCTTCCTCGCTTTCGTCCGGCTCGGCGAGCGAATCGAATCCGGAACGAACGACGACGTGGCAGGTCGTGCAGGCGCAACTCATCTCGCACGCATGCTCGATCTCGACGCCATGCTGGAGTAGTGCCTCGCAGATCGATTCACCCGGGGCGGCCTCGATCTCCTTGCCCGCCGGACAGTACTCGGGGTGCGGCAGTACGTTGATGATCGGCATGCTCAGAGATCCTCGACGCGGCGCCCTGCCAGGGCACGGCGGATGCCGCGATCCATGCGCATGGCCGCGAAGGCTTCGGTTTCGTCGGCCAGTGCCTTCACGGCGGCGTCGATGTTGCTGCGCTCACCGCCGCCGCCACGTCGCTCGCGCAGCGTCCCCGCCAGCGCGTCGATCCTCGCCCGCGCGTCGTCGCTCAGCAGGTCGCCGTCTGCATCGAGGGCGGAGCGGGTGGCGGCGAGCAGCCGGTCGGCGTCGACCTGAGACTCGCGCAGGCTCCGCTCAGCCATGTCGGCCTCGGCGGCAGCCAAACCGGCCTGGAGCATGTGCATCACGTCGTCGTCCGACAGGCCGTAGCTCGGCTTGACGCTGATCGATGCCTCGACGCCAGACGTCAGTTCCCGGGCGTTGACCTCGAGCAGCCCGTCGGCGTCGACCGAGAACGAAACCCGGATCCGGGCTGCGCCGGCAACCATCGGCGGAATCCCGCGCAGCTCGAAGCGAGCCAGCGAGCGGCACTGGTCGACGAGCTCGCGCTCGCCCTGGACGACGTGGATCGCCAGCGCCGTCTGCCCGTCCTGGTAGGTGGTGAAGTCCTGCGCCCGGGCAGTGGGTATGGGGCTGTTGCGCGGGATGATTCGCTCGACGATGCCGCCCATCGTCTCGAGGCCGAGCGACAGCGCGATGACGTCGAGCAGCAGAAGGTCGCCGGCGCCGGCGTTGCCCGCGAGCGCATTGGCCTGGACAGCGGCGCCGAGGGCGACGACCTGGTCCGGGTCGAGGTCGACCAGGGGTTGGCGGCCGAACAGCTCGGCGACTGCGCGACGCACCAGCGGCATCCGCGTCGATCCACCGACGAGGACCACTCCCTCGACTTCCGCAGGCTTCACCTTGGCGTCGCGCAGGGCCCGGCGGACGGCCGCCAACGTCCGTTCGACGAACGGCGTCGCCAGCTGGTCCAGCACGGCCCGATCGACGGCAATCGACACTGGCGAGCCGGCGACGGCGAATTCGAGCGCCGCCCGCCCCGCCTCGCTCAACACTTCCTTGGCCGCGCGTGCGGCACCGGCGGCGGCGCGCACCTCGCCGGGCGTCGCCACGCCCTGCCCGACCTGGCCCAGGGCCCAGCCGGCCAGCGCCGAGTCGATGTCGTCGCCGCCGAGCGCGGAGTCGCCGCCGGTGGCGACCACCTCGAAGACGCCTTCGGTCAGTCGCAACAGCGAGATGTCGAAGGTGCCACCGCCCAGATCGTAGACGGCGTAGAGCCCCTGCGCGCCGCTGTCGAGCCCATATGCGATCGCCGCCGCGGTCGGTTCGCTGATGAGACGCAGGACGTTGATGCGGGCGAGGCGGGCTGCGTCCTTTGTCGCCTGTCGCTGCGCCTCGTCGAAATAGGCAGGAACGGTGATGACGGCACCGAACAGCTCGTCGTCGAACGTGTCCTCGGCCCGCTGGCGCAACGTGGCGAGGATCTCCGCCGACACCTGCACCGGCGATTTCACTCCGGCGGCGGTCTTCACCTGCACCATCCCCGGCGCGTCGACGAATTCGTAGGCGCGACGCTGGGCGGGCCCGAGGTCGTCGAGGCCGCGGCCCATGAAGCGCTTGACCGAGACGATGGTGTTGTGCGGATCGGCGGCGCTGGACGCGAGGGCGGGCGCACCCACTTCCGCTCGGCCGCAGGACAGGTAGCGCACCGCCGAGGGCAGGATGACTTCGCCGGCGGCGTCGGGAAGGCATTCCGCCACGCCGTGGCGCACCGCGGCGACGAGCGAGTTGGTCGTGCCGAGATCGATGCCGACGACGTGCCGGCGGGTATGCGGATTGGGCGCTGACCCGGGCTCCGAGATCTGCAGCAAAGCCATCAGCGCTCGACCGCGGCAAGGCGCTCGTCGACGTCGGCGGCGAAGCGCTCGACGAACATCAGTTCGCGGATCCGCGCAGCCGCGGCCTCGACGTCGTTCTCGTCGTCAAGCGTACGCTCGAGCAGGTGAAACCCGGCGCGCCGCTCGGCTTCGAGCTCTGCCGCCAGGGCCTCGATGCGTTCCAGCGACTGCGCCTCGTCGAGCGCCTCGCGCCAAGCCATATGGCGCGACAGAAATTCGACCGGCATGGCGCTGTGGGACTCTCCGTCAATGGCCGTACCGGCGAGCTCGCACAGGTAGGCGGCACGTCGAAGCGGATTGCCGAGGCGCTCATAGGCCTCGTTGACCCGAACGGCCCATTGCATGGCGACGCGTTGCGACGAACCGCCGGCGGCCGCGAAGCGGTCGGGGTGCACCTCGGCCTGCAGCGACCGGCGGCGCGCATCGAGCTCGTGGCGGTCGAGCGAGAACCGACGGGGCAGGCCGAAAAGGGCGAAATCGTCGCTGTCGATATGCATTGAAAACGCAAGCGCTTGGTGGCGGCTCAAATTAAAAGGCGCGGCCTCGGCCGCGCCTGGCCGACCGAGGCATCTCAAACGCGGAACGACTCCCCGCAGCCGCAACGGTCCTTCTCGCGCGGGTTGTCGAACTTGAAGCCCTCGTTCAGACCCTCGCGCACGAAGTCGAGCTGGGTGCCGTCGATGTACGGCAGGCTCTTCGGGTCGACAATGACCTTGACGCCGCGATCCTCGAAGACAATATCTTCGGGCGCGACTGCATCGACGTACTCGAGCTTGTAGGCCAGGCCCGAGCAGCCCGTCGTCTTCACGCCGAGGCGAACGCCGACTCCCTTGCCGCGCTTGTCGATGTAGCGGCTGACGTGACGAGCCGCCGCTTCGGTGAGGGTGACGGCCATTTCAGTTGCACCTTCTCGGGTCATGCCGGACCAGCGCCGTCATCACGCTGCCGCTGCCGATTCGGCACGCGCCGTCTGCGCCACCACCCTCTTCGCCTTGTAGTCGCTCACGGCGGCCTTGATGGCGTCTTCGGCGAGGATCGAGCAATGGATCTTCACCGGCGGCAGGGCAAGCTCCTGCGCAATGTGAGAGTTCTTGATCGCCAGCGCTTCGTCGAGCGACTTGCCCTTGACCCATTCGGTGACGAGCGAACTCGACGCGATCGCCGAGCCGCACCCGTAGGTCTTGAACTTGGCATCCTCGATGAGGCCGGTTTCCGGGTTGACGCGAATCTGCAGCTTCATCACGTCGCCACACGCCGGAGCGCCGACCATGCCGGTGCCGACCGACGCGTCGCCCTTCTCGAACGAGCCGACGTTGCGGGGGTTCTCGTAGTGGTCGATGACTTTCGTGCTGTAGGCCATGGTCTTCTCCTGTTCGAATGGGTGCGCTCAGTGCGCCGCCCACTGGATCGTGCTCAGGTCGACACCTTCCTTGAACATGTCCCAGAGGGGCGAAAGCTCGCGCAGCTTGGCGACGCGATCCTTCAGGGTCGCGACGACGTAGTCGATCTCTTCGGCGGTGGTGAAGCGGCCGATCGTCATGCGCAGGCTCGAGTGCGCGAGCTCGTCGCTGCGGCCGAGCGCACGCAGCACGTAGCTGGGCTCGAGGCTGGCAGACGTGCATGCCGACCCGGACGACACCGCGATGCCCTTGACGCCCATGATCAGCGACTCGCCCTCGACGTAGTTGAACGAGATGTTGACGTTGTGCGGCACGCGCTGCTCGGGGTGACCGTTGAGGAAGGTCTGCTCGATGCCGGCCAGCCCGTCGACGAGGCGCCGGTGCAGCATGCGGATCCGCTCGATCTCGGTGCCCATTTCCTCGCCGGCAATGCGAAAAGCCTCGCCCATGCCGACGATCTGGTGCGTAGGCAACGTGCCCGATCGCATGCCGCGCTCGTGGCCGCCGCCGTGCATCTGCGCCTCGATCCGCACCCGCGGCTTGCGCCGGACGTAGAGCGCGCCGATTCCTTTCGGCCCGTACGTCTTGTGCGAGGCCAGGCTCATCAGGTCGACCGGCAGCCTGGCCAGGTCAATCGTGACCTTGCCGGTCGCCTGCGCCGCATCGACGTGGAAGATGATGCCGCGCTCGCGGCACATCGCGCCGATCGCCTCGATGTCCTGGATCACGCCGATCTCGTTGTTCACGAACATCACCGAGACGAGGATGGTGTCGGGCCGAAGCGCCGACTTCAGCTTGCCGAGGTCGAGCAGCCCGTCTTCTTCGACGTCGAGGTACGTGACCTCGAAGCCCTGGCGCTCGAGCTCGCGCATGGTGTCGAGCACCGCCTTGTGCTCGGTCTTGACCGTCACGAGGTGCTTGCCGCGCGTCTTGTAGAACTGCGCCGCGCCCTTGAGCGCCAGGTTGTCCGACTCGGTCGCTCCCGAGGTCCAGATGATCTCGCGTGGATCGGCGCCGACCAGCGTCGCCACCTCCTCGCGGGCTTTTTCCACCGCCGCTTCCGCTTCCCAGCCCCAGGCGTGGCTGCGCGACGCCGGGTTGCCGAAATGCTCGCGCAGCCAGGGAATCATCGCGTCGACGACGCGCTGGTCGCACGGCGTGGTCGCGCCGTAGTCCATGTAGATCGGGAAGTGCGGGGTCATGTCCACGAGGACGGTCTCGTTCTGGCGGCGAAAATCACTTCGAGAAGGCGGCGCCGAGCGCGAACACCGAGTTAGGCGCGGTGATCTTGATCGGCTTGACGACCGGCTGGGTCGAGATCGCGCGCTTGACCGGGTGCTCCTCGATCGAGATGCCCTTGGCGAGCTGCTCGTCGACCAGCTTCTTCAGCGACACCGAGTCGAGGAACTCGATCATCTTCGAGTTCAGGCTCGCCCACAGGTCGTGCGTCATGCAGCGGCCGGCGTCGTCGCCCATGCAGTTTTCCTTGCCGGCGCAGCCCGTGGCGTCGATCGGCTCGTCGACGGCGACGATGATGTCGGCGACCGTGATCTCCTCGGACTTTCGGCCGAGCGAATAGCCGCCGCCGGGGCCGCGCGTGCTCTCGACGAGCTCGTGCCGGCGCAACTTGCCGAACAGCTGCTCGAGGTAGGACAGCGAGATCTGCTGCCGGCCGCTGATCGCCGCCAGGGCCACGGGCCCCGAATGCTCGCGCAGGGCGAGGTCGATCATGGCGGTGACGGCAAATCGGCCTTTGGTGGTAAGACGCATTGAAAACTCCTCAAACCGGGTTCGGAACGCTGCTTCCAGCGGCAATCGACTGCGGCAAACGCCGCGCCAGCCCACCTTTGGCTAACCCGAGTAATTCACTCAAGTATAGCGGAAGCTGACTAATTTGGTCGAGATTAGGCCGATTAGTTCCGCTTCAAGGGCGCCGCCCGGGGCGACGGCGCGAGGGCGACGATGTTGTCGCCGACCGACGCGCCGAACGCCTGCTCGCGCAAGGCCGCCAGCGCGTCCCGGGTTCGGGCCGCCTTCTCGAACTCGAGGTTGCGCGCGTGCTCGAGCATCTGCCGCTCGAGCAGCTTGATCCGCTTGCCCAGGTCTTTCTCGCTCAACGCCTCGCCCGCCAGCGCGTCGCGGGCGGCCTTGAGGTCGTCCTTGGCACCCTTGTCGTTGTAGATGCCGTCGATCATCTCCTTGACGCGCTTGACGACGCTCGTCGGCGTGATCCCCTCGGCCAGGTTGTGCGCCGTCTGGCGGGCGCGCCGGCGCTCGGTCTCGCCGATCGCCAGCCGCATCGACTCGGTCACCTGGTCGGCATAGAGGATCGCCTTGCCGTTCAGGTTGCGGGCGGCGCGGCCGATCGTCTGGATCAGGCTGCGCTCCGAACGCAGAAAGCCCTCTTTGTCGGCGTCGAGGATGGCCACCAGGGAGACCTCGGGGATGTCCAGACCTTCCCGGAGCAGATTGATGCCGACCAGCACGTCGAAGGTGCCCAGGCGCAGGTCGCGCAGGATCTCGACCCGCTCGACCGTCTCGATGTCGCTGTGCAGGTAGCGCACCTTGACGCCGTTATCGGCCAGGTAGTCGGTGAGCTGCTCGGCCATGCGCTTGGTGAGCGTCGTGATCAGCACCCGTTCGTTGACGTCGACCCGTTCGCGGATCTCCTGCAGGACGTCGTCGACCTGGCGCCGCGCCGGCCGGACCTCGACGACCGGATCGATCAGCCCGGTCGGTCGCACCAGCTGCTCGACGACCTGGCCGGCGTGCTCCTTCTCGTAGGTCGCCGGCGTCGCCGAGACGAACACGACCTGGCGCATCTTGGCCTCGAACTCCTCGAACTTGAGCGGCCGGTTGTCGAGCGCCGAGGGCAGGCGAAAGCCGTAGTCGACGAGGGTCGTCTTTCTCGCCCGGTCGCCGTTGTACATGCCGCCGAGCTGGCCGATCATGACGTGGCTCTCGTCGAGAAACATCAATGCGTCCTTCGGCAGGTAGTCGACCATCGTCGCCGGCGGCGAGCCCGGCGCCGCGCCGGAGAGGTGGCGCGTGTAGTTCTCGATGCCCTTGCAGTGGCCGATCTCCTGCAGCATCTCGAGGTCGAAGCGGGTGCGCTGCTCG